>CALLLI010000019.1 GCA_938082635.1 uncultured Verrucomicrobiales bacterium | reverse complement strand
CTGGGCACTGTTACTAACGCGATTATTGCGGCGTTGGTTAGGTGGCAAATGGATCACAGGGGTGCCTCCAAACTCCGATCGGATACTCAGTGGCTGATACGTTCCATTAACTCGCGGCCCATCACCTGACACCGAATGCCGCCCACCATTCGGACTGTATTCCTGTGCCCATTTACGTTTCTAGGGTTATCAACTTGAACCAATTGATGGAGCAACGCGGGTGGTCAATCCCGCCTGGAGACAACTCGATGCCCAAATCCGCAGCCGGGCCGCCAAGCAAGCGCGACGCAAAGTGAAGCTCCACGATCTCACGCTCAAACGCCTACTCACCAGCAAGCGAGCCGAACACTACATGGGGAAAGCCGAAGTGCTGAGAGTCGAGATCGAAGGGGAAGCAGCCGAAATTGAGCAACTCAAAAGCCTACGCCGGGAGTTAGACAAGCACATCGAGATCAAAGATCTGCCGGAAGAAGACCAATTCATGAAGTTGGCAACACGAGGCAAGCACCTCATCGATACGCTCAAGATCATCGCCTATCGAGCCGAGACAGCCATGGCGCGAATCGTGAGAAAACACCTGGGGAAGCACTATGAAGACGAAGCCCGGGTGTATATGCGCGACATATACACAACCGAAGCAAAACTCATTCCCGACCGAGAGGCGGGAACGTTGACGGTTGAACTACACAGCCTGGCAACGCCCAAGGCCAACGAAATTCTCAAACACCTATGCACAGAACTCAATGCAACCAAGACCACCTACCCTGACACAAATCTCGCGCTCATCTTCAAATCGGTATCCGAATAAACTCCACCCAGGTCCAGTGTTCTGAGCCTAGAAGGAATAACGGCAACGAATGCCCATCACCATGGGGGCACCCACGTTTCCAGCCCGCAGATCAGGCGAGATGTTCTGGTAATAGACCTCTTCCGTCAGATTCTGACCATAGACACTGATCAGGAACCCGTCTGACTCATAGCCCACCGAGGCGTTGAGCAAGGTGTAGCCTCCTTCACGAAAGTCATCGTTGTTCAGATCACTGAAGAACGTCTCACCTTGATGCACGACTTCGACTCGGCCGAAGAAACCGCTCGGGAGACGATACACAGCCGCGATAGAAGCGTCCATGTCCGGGACGAACGGGGCGCGATTCCCTGAGAGATCGGCACCAGAAATAGGATCCGTAAACCGATCAAATTCCGTCCGAACGACACCCACGGATCCTTCGATCGTGAAGTTATCCGTCACATTTGCCCTCAGCTCGAACTCCGCACCATAAGAATCCGCGCGCTCTGCATTGAGGACGGCATAATCCGTGGCGACCAATGAGCGCTCCACTTGGTAATCGCGTATCTTATTATAGAACACCGCGACGTTTGTTCGCAGGTTGTCATCAAACCAGCTCTTCTTCCAACCGAGCTCCGTCGTCCATGAGCGCTCTTCATCGTACTCAGCGATGCTAGGATCATCCACAAACGCGCTAAAGCCTCCTGGCTTGAATGTCAGACCCGTGGATAAATAGACCAATGACGTGTCATCGATTTCATAGTCGATCCCTAAGCGCGGGCTGACGAAGAAGAAATTCTCACTGTCTTCAATCGAAGGAACAGGCCCCCTGACCCCGAAGGCATCACGTTTCAGCTCTTTCTCGTAGCGCTCCAACCGCAGACCTGCGTGGAACCCCCAACGATCAAATCCCTCATAGGACATTTGCCCGAAGACGGCATAATTCTCCTCATCCAAGGAGTAATCCGTCGTCGTGGTCAGTGGGAAGAACATCCCGCCAGGTCCTGGAGCCAAGAAGTTGCGGCTGGTATTCCCGGCGATGTCCGTCAACGAAGCGTAGGCACCCAAGGTCCATTGCCAATCCTGCTCGCCCACAGACGACCAACGAAACTCTTGTGACAGCAGTTCCTGGTCTTGCAAAATCACAGAATCGTTACCAGGAAACGGACCGAGATCGAGATCGAACGCGTAAGGATCGATCTCCCAGTCACGCCGTGCGGTGACCGAAAGGAATTTGTAATCGTCATTCTCATACGTCACGCGGATGGATTGAGTATTGGCGCGTTGATTGGACTCCCCGTGAAGATTCGAGGTCACTTCATAGGGATCGCCATCAAGGGAGTTCAAACGAGGTGCCCCATCATCAAACTCGTCAACACTAGCGGAAAGACGCACTTCCCAGCCGGGACCGGGACGCCAGTAGATTGTGCCCGCACCACTAGTATGCTGCTGATCGTCTGGATGCGTTCCCAACGTAGGATTGTAGAGGTAGCCATTGCGCTTAGAGAAGCTGCCGCCGAGCTTGATATACAGCTTATCTTGGACCAGTGGCCCCATCACATAACCGTCTCCCATGAAAGACTCGTAGCTGCCGTAGTCTGCCGAGAAACTACCCTCCCACACATTGGTGGGCGACTTGGAAATCACATTGACCGCACCGCCATAGGGATTCCTACCAAAGAGCCAACCCTGCGGACCTCGAAACACCTCCACTCGCTCCACGGCGTGAAACTGAGTCGTCTGAGAGAATATGTTTCCCATCGCAACGTCGTCCACATACTGCACGACAGAAGGACTCCCGAAGAACGGCGTGTTCGTTAGGCCACGCATGCTGGCCACGTCACCATAGGAACGCAATCCCGAGTCGGTTTGCGCCATGTTAGGAATCACGGCTGCAATATCACGCTGGTCTTGACGATTCCCCGCTTCTAACGCCTCACCACTGACCGCGCTCGCGCTCAGCGGCCACGCCTGATAATCACTCACCTCACCATAGACAGTGTAAGGATCGAGGGTGTCTAAGACAGCGTCATCGATTTCCTGCCCGATGACCGGAAAGGCGAAGGCACAGAGGGTAAGCGTTCCAAAGAGCGAGGGCTTCATCATGGTAAGTGGCGAAGACAGAGCAGACGTGCAGAGTAGTCAACTACTTCAGATCAAATTATGTTGAAAATCACTTCCGGAAACTGACGTCATGAGGCATTGCAAGTTGATCGTACAACTGCGCCCGGTCTTCCCTATCTTGGAGACGGATTCTCTGCGCGCACCGCGCCACGCGTTCTGCATGTACCCGCGGCACGAGCACCACGCCATCCCCATCCGCCACAATAACATCACCAGGCATGACGCAGGCTCCGCCAACAACGACTGGACGGTTGACAGACTCTAGCTCGACTCGGCCAGCTCGGATGCCCCGCCCAGCCTTCTTGTAATAGACGGGAGTCTTCTGCGTCATGATCTCATCAGAATCACGCACGCCGCCATTCGTAACCACACCGCAACAGCCGCGGGTCTTCCAGTTCAGCACACTGCTCGCGCTCACCGTTCCGGCATCTTTGCTAGAAGCATCTTCAATGACCACCACGGATCCAGGCCGCAGGATGTGCTTGAAATGATCCGGTGCCCGAGTCTGGTGCCAGTTCGCAGCGAAATACTCGAATTCGCTCTCAGTGCGCACCTTCTGAGGTTCTTGCGAAGGCACGAAACGCGCGGTCACCGCAAAGCCAACGAAACAGTGCGCATAGTTCTCCGCGTTGATCCAGAGCGGCGTAATGTCAGGATCTAGCGAACCAGCATTCGGCAATCCCACAGAATCGAGCCCATCACTCACATCCGTCGTTCGCAGACCCTCGAATAGGTCAAGAATCCGTTGGTCTTCCTTCGCAGAGTATACTCGCGTGCTCAGAAAGTGATAGCCACTCTGCATCGATGTCACCGGCGGCACCTGACCACCATTCTCCGGCATGTCTTGCGCAACTATCCAACTCGCCGTTCCGAGCACGACTAACGCACCCCCGATCAATAGATAAGATTGGCTCTCCGTCAGATTGGCTTGATGGAAATCATGTGAATTGATGATCCTCGAACGCAATTAGAATCACGCTATCCCCGGGTAGCGAGTCGTTTACGCATACATGAAAGAGTCTGATTTGGGCGGGATTTATGCTACTGA
>CALLLI010000018.1 GCA_938082635.1 uncultured Verrucomicrobiales bacterium | reverse complement strand
GTCCGGGGCATTGTGATCAATGCTACTGGGGAAATCTCCCATAGTGAGCAAGTCGGAAGGGCCAAAGTAATTGGCGACACAGGTCACGCGGCTACTTTCTTTGGTGTGTTTGCCTAACGAACCCTCAAGGTCCTCGACGCCGCCCTCGACAAGGCCGACGTCCCCTCACATCTGATCACAATGAAAAACAAGGGGCACGGCCGTTTCAACAATCCCAACCTCGACGCCCTGTTGCAACGCTTCTTCGGCTTGCATCTCCTTGGCGAATCCTTTCCCCTGCAAGAACAAACCCTAGCCCCTACCGCTGCCCCGTGAAACGAACTCTAACTTTACTCTTAGCAATGCTCCTCAGTAGCACCGCCGCTCCGATTGTGTCGGAGATCGTGGCTGACAATGACACTGGCCTCCAAGATGAGGACGGCTCCTTTGTCGACTGGGTAGAACTATACAATCCAGACGACGCGCCTTTCGACCTGGAAGGCCATTTCCTAACGGACGATCCCACGAGCAGACCAGAACGCTGGGCGTTTCCTGCCGTCACCCTTGAGCCCGGTGGCTACCTCGTCATCCACGCTTCGGGGAAGAATCGGCGCGATCCCGCAGCCAATCTCCACACGAACTTCAAACTCACCGCTGGCGGCGAGGCCTTGGCCCTTGTCGCTCCAGATGGCGCCGAGATCATCACGAGCGTCATCTTTCCACCGCTTGAAACGGATCACAGCTATGTCTTTGCTGACGGTGCCTACGCCGTTTCTAACGACCCAACGCCCGGCGAAACCAATGCGACCAACGTGGTCACGTTCTCAATCAAAGGCCAAGCGTTTACCGATAGCATCGTCGTAGAGATGTCATCGCCCGGCAGCGCGAAGATCCGCTACACCACGGATGGCAAACGTCCGTCTCTCTTTAATGGCAAGGACTACAATGGCCCTATCACCCTCACCAAGACAGCACTGCTCACCGCTAGTGCTGGAACGGGACCTTTCCGCACGGAAGCCTTCATCCAAATAGCACCCGAATTGGCTGATCGCACCTCTGACATTCCTCTCGTCATCGCGCAGGTCGATGGGAGCCTTAGCCAGACCAATCAACGCGACATGATCTTTGCCGTGGTCGAACCTGGCGCGGATGGTCGTGCGCATCTTGTCAATGAATTTCAGATCAGCACGCGCGGCGGCATTCGCACGCGTGGAGAGACTTCGAATGGCTTTCCCAAGAAGCCTTTGCGCGTGGAGTTCTGGGACGTCGATGGCGAGGATCGCCCCCTCTCACCTCTCGGCATGCCGGGCGAGGCCGATTGGGTGCTCAACGCTCGCTACGACTTCGACCGGACTCTGCTGCACAACGCCTGGATCTATGAGCTGAGCAATGAGTTAGGCGAATGGGCACCGCAGACCCGACTCGTAGAGCTCTACGTCAACCAAGACGACGACCCAATCAGCGAAGGCGATTACAACGGCATCTACACCTTCATGGAGAATATCCAACGAGGGAAAGGCCGCGTCGATGTAGAAACCATGCAGATCGCTGACACCGACACCCCAGCCATCACCGGTGGCTATGCGTTCCGCAAGGACAAAACAGATCCGAACACCTGGAACTTCAGCGGCGGCGGCGAGAATCTTCAGATGATCTATCCCCGTGAAGAGGAGCGCACCGAGCGCAGCCATCAGCGCGATTGGATCTCGGCCTACTTGAACAACATGTCAGCCGCCATCCGTGACCATGGTTCCGATTCCGAACAAGGCTATCCAGCGTTCATCGAAGAGGATGCCTGGATCAATCACCACCAACTCAATTTTCTTACTAACAATGTTGATGGCTTGCGACTGAGCGCCTACTTCCATCTGCCACGCGAAGGCAAACTGAAAGCGGGTCCCGTATGGGACTTTGATAGATCTGCAGGCGGCCCCTCCGATGGACGCATTGCCAATGGCCTCCAATGGGGTGATGGCGGCGGCGGCACCGCTTATTTCGTGAGAGGTAATCACGGAACACCAGTTTGGTGGGAAGACCTGTTTGCCACGCCAGACTTTATGATGAACTGGCTGGATCGCTGGTACGAACTCCGTCAATCCGAACTCGTCGCCCCAACATGGGATCCGGACGCCACACCTCTTCCCGCGTTTAGTGATGAGAACATCAATCGGATCTTCGACTACATGTCAGGGGAGATCATGGAAGCCCAAGAGCGTAACTTTGCCAAATGGACCGGCGCTCGCCCACGCAATGCAGGAGCGCTGAAGTACAGCGACAAAGATGGATTCGAAGGCGAAATCCAGCACATCAAAGGCTGGCTCTCTGCCCGCGCTGCATGGATCGAGGAACAGTTTATCTTTGTGCCGCAATACACGCCCACAGACGCGATCCAAGCCAGCCCACTAACGATCAATGTCGCCGACGGCGGAAATCTCTTCTCACCTCCAGTCACCATCTACTACACAACTGATGGCACCGATCCACGTCAGCCCGGCGGCGAACCTAACACCACCGCAAGCAAGCTGAACGGCAAGAGGATCGATCTCACTACATCAGGTCGCGTGAAGTCACGCCGGATCGAAGCTGACTACGAAGCTGACCGCTGGGGGCCTCAGCTAGAATGGAGCGGCTTGGCAGAACGCTACTACTTTGTCAACACGGTTCCCGCCAGTAACACTAATCTCGTGATCTCCGAAATCATGTATCACCCAAGCGAGCCCTCTGAAGTCGAGATCACTGCCATGCATGACGATGCGGACGACTTCGAGTTCATCGAGCTGCACAACATCAGCAATGTCCGCGTGGACCTGTCAGAGTCTCGCTTGCGTGGAGATGCTGATTTCAACTTCCCCGACGGCACGGTGTTAGAGCCCGGCGAGCACGCGGTGATCGTCGCCAATCCCGCCGCCTTCGCCATGCGCCATGGAGACGCCGCTCGTATCATCGGCGACTACAGTGGCCGCCTCGGAAATGGCAACGGCACCATTCGGCTGCGCAACTACAACCGTGAGGTATCGCGTGAGATCGCCTATGACGACGAATCTCCTTGGCCAAGCGAGGCGGACGGCACCGGCAAGTCTCTCGTTCTCAACAATCCCTCCTCAAATCCTGCAGCAAACCAGGCAACAAGTTGGGTTCCAAGCACCGAAGCCAATGGCACGCCGGGCACCGGCTCTGATGGTGGAGGCAATCCAGGTGGAGACAGTGCCTACGATACTTGGCGCACCTCCAAATTCGATGCCGATCAGCTCGCAGACACCAATGTTTCTGGACTCACAGCCGATGCGGATGCCGATGGCATGGCCACCCTTGCTGAGTACTACTTCGTCGGCGAACCACTAGAGCCGGACTCCAGCAAGCTACCTACGTTGACCCTCACTGAGACAGGAAATGTCCTTATCCTAAGCTATCAGCTCCGCAATGGATCCGGAATCAATGCCAAGGTAGAACTCTCCGAGAATCTGAACGACTGGAGCGAAGCAACCGACAACCAAGTGAGCACGCTAACGACCCTTGCAGGAGGAGAAAGCAATCGGGCAACCAAAACGGTAAAGCTCGATGGAGACACACGCGCAAAGTACGCGCGCTTCAAGCTCAGCCTCCCCTAACCAAGCGCTTACTTCGGCTCAATGGCCGAACCATCGGCGACGAAGTTGTCTTCAATGTCCTCGGTGAGGAAATCCATGACATAACCGGGATCGCCATATTGCCAGACGTTCACGGAGGCAATTTGCAAGGAGGACGTCTTCCAATCGGCCTCACCCGCCCATTTGGGCAACCAGACGCCCAAGTTTAGCTGCGCACTCATGCAAGGAACAAACTGGGTATTCTGACCAATGTAACGCCCATCGATCCAGTGCGTCGCCGTTTAACCCGAGTTTCTTGTTAGTGTGTCAAAATCGGCTATTTTGACGATTATTTTCAACTCGAAACATCATAACTCGTTGATAATCAACGCTTCGATTTCTGGGTTTCATTTTGTAGTGCCTAGCTTTAACTTATCATGGTTGGCTTTCTTCCGCGGTCCCATAGCTTGGCGGTCGTGTATTTCCGAACCAAGACTATCAAAGGCACTCCGTTGCTTCAACTCGTCGAATCCTACCGCAACGCCGAGGGTTCCCCGCGGCAGCGCGTGGTTGCTTCGT
>CALLLI010000017.1 GCA_938082635.1 uncultured Verrucomicrobiales bacterium | reverse complement strand
CATCTTTCCTAGGTATTCGTTTCGGGTAGACTGACTCATGGATTTGGCCATGCGCCAGGGTGTCCACTTTTAAATGGCAACGGGCCTCATTCCTGCCGATCTCACTTTTCCCCACGGTGTCCTCTTTTATGATTCAACACGTAGAACGGGGGAATTGTGCTTTGCGCGAGAGCGGTGATGGCCTTCACTGCTGACATGAATCGACACACCCTTCTTCTGTTGGGCACTTGCCTCATCGGATCTTTCTCGGCCTTTGCTAAGCCTAATATCGTGCTCGTGATGACGGATGATCAGGGCTACGGAGACGTCGCCGCTCACGGAAACCCCGTGATTAAGACACCTCACATTGATAAGTTGGCTGGGGAATCCCTCAATCTGCAAGATTATCACGTGGCACCGACGTGTTCACCGACTCGGGCTGCTTTCCTCACGGGCCATTGGACCAATCGGACGGGCGTCTGGCATACGATTAATGGGCGCTCCATGCTTCGGGAAAATGAGGTGACCTTAGGGGCCTTGCTTCAGGGGACGGGTTACACGACGGGCATGTTTGGCAAATGGCACCTGGGCGACAACTATCCGTATCGTCCCGAAGATCGCGGGTTCGAAGAAGTCTATCGTCATGGCGGCGGTGGAGTGGGCCAGACACCGGATGTTTGGGACAATGCTTACTTCGATGGGAGCTATTTCCACAATGGTAAGATCGAGTCGGCCAAAGGATTCTGTACGGACGTGTTTTTTGAACAGGCGAATCAGTTCATTCGTCGTTCTTCGGCAGAGGATAAGCCGTTCTTTGCCTACATTTGCACGAACGCTCCCCATGGGCCCTTACATTGTCCGCAGAAGTATCTCGATCTTTATAAAGACCAATCGGATGGCATTGCCGCCTTCTTTGGGATGATTACAAACATTGATGACAACGTGGGCAAGACCCGAGCTCTGCTAAATGAGTTGGGAGAAGAGGAAGACACGCTCTTTATCTTTACTACTGACAATGGCACTGCGGGTGGAGCCAACATCTTTAATGCTGGGATGCGTGGCAAGAAAGGGTCTGCCTATGATGGCGGGCATCGTGTGCCCTTCATGGTTCATTGGCCGAAGGGCGGCATGAAGGCACACCGTGAGATTAAGACGCTTACGCATGCGGTCGATATCGTGCCGACTTTGCTCGACTATGCGGAAGCGGCTACGCCTGAGGGGCTGAAGTTTGATGGTCTGTCGCTCAAGCCGCTCTTTGAAGGGGCTGCCTGGTCTGATCGCTTTATGGTGACGGATTCGCAACGGGTGCGCGATCCTATCAAATGGAAAGACTCCGCCGTGATGTCTGAGGAGTTCCGACTGATCAAAGGGGAGCAGCTCTATCAAATCAACACGGATCCTGGACAAGAGAAGGACGTGGCGAAAGAGTTCCCAGAGCAGGTGGGTAAGATGCGTGCGTTTTATGAAAGTTGGTGGGCGGACATTGAGCCTTCTTTCGCTGAAACGACTGAGATTGTGCTAGGCCATTCGGATCACCCTGTCGTTTCTATGACGGCGCACGATTGGATTCAGAAAGCGGGCCCACCGTGGAATCAGCGTCAGATTCGCGACGGCATGAAGCCAAAACTTAGGAAGCGTGGTCCCAATGCGAAGCCTTTGAAGCACGAAGGTCACTGGGCGGTGAAGGTTGTGACTGCGGGCAAGTATCGTGTCTCTGTGAGTCGGTGGCCTGCGGAAGCAGGGAAAGCGATTACCGCTGCCGTTCCTGCTGGTGCTGATGTTCCGGGTACCACCCGCGCATTTCGGGCCACTCCTGGTGAAGCGATTGCTGCGACGAGTGCGGTGCTACGAGTTGACGATCAAGTGATCGAGTCTAAGCCGGTTTCCGCGGATGCTCAGGCTGTTACTTTTGAAATGAGCCTTAAAGAGGGTTCTCATCGTCTCTCCCCGATCTTTGAAACTGAGCATGGGGAAGAGGGGGCGTATTATACGGTAGTGACCAAGCTTCCGTAGTAATCGAGTTCACAGTTAAGGCTATCCTGGAGGGCGGTCCTCCGTGGCCGTCGATTTGTTCGGGGCAGGGTTTGTATGTAGTGACAGAGCTCTTTGTAAATAACGGCGTGGACGGAGCCGCGCCCTCCGGGATAGAGGCTTCGGTTGTGACTGAAAGTGACTACTACCATATGCTATATGCTTGATGCTGCACAGGATAGCGTGTGTCTCACGGTTTCACTAGCGGCACGGCGCGATCAACGAGACCTGCGGGGCGCACGCCTTTGTCGGACTGCTCTTCGTCGCCTAGGTCTTCGCGGGCGATGGCGGCGAGTTCGAGGATCTCCTGAACGAGGTCGGGATTCTTGTTCGCTAAATTCTTACTTTCGCTGATATCGCTTTCAAGGTCATAGAAACGTGGGGGCGTCTTGGCGGCGGCATTTGGTGAGGCTCGGACAGGTGCTAGGGGAAGGTAGAGTTTCCATTTCCCGAAGCGGATAGCTTGGAGCTGGTCTTGGCGATAGTAGTAGAAGACGGACGGCTTCGATTCCAACTCACCGGAGCCTGAAAGCATGGGCCAGATGTCACGGCCATCGATGTGTCGATCGGTCGGCAGTTCGCCGCCGGCGAGGCTCACAAGGGTTGGAAGGATGTCCATTGTCGTAGCGAGGTCATCATAGCATTGACCGGCAGTGATCTGGCTGGGCTAATGCGCGATGCAGGGAACTCGCATGCCGCCTTCTTTCACGCTGCCTTTGTGGCCTGACAAAGGCGCATTACTTCCGCCCCATTTCTTGTCTGCGCCATTGTCAGAGGTGAAGATGACAAATGTGCTGCCAGATAGATTCAGCTCATCCAGGGTGTCGAGAATTTTGCCGGTGGACCAATCAATCTCTTCAACGCAGTCAGCATAGAGGCCGTTCTCAGACTGATCTTTGAACTCTGGGCTCACGTGGACGGGATTGTGAGGCATGGTGTGAGGCAGGTAGAGGAAGAACGGGTTCTCTTGGTTTGCCTGAATGAAGCTAATGGCTTCGTCCGTGTAGCGTCGCGTGATCGTGGACTGATCCACGGGCGCTTCGATTACGTCTTCGTTTCGGAGGAGCGGCAGCGGCGGGTTGATGGGGAACTGCGTGGTTCCCATGTCGTTGCTGTAGGGGATGCCAAAGTAGGAATCGAACCCTTGGCGAGTCGGCAGGAAGACTTTCTGATCTCCCAGATGCCATTTGCCGATGCAGGCGGTGGTGTATCCTTGCGATTTAAGAGCTTCTGCGATTGTGATCTCACTCGGGTGCAATCCTTTGCGTGCAACTGGGAAGAGCACTTGGCGCATGGCGGTCGTGCCAGGGGGGAGATGGTTCTGACCCATGCTCACGCGACTTGGGTAACAGCCTGTGAGTAGTGATGCCCTCGACGGGGTAGAGACACCGCTGGTAGAATAAAAGCTTGTTAGAATGGCGCCTTGCTCGGCCATGCGATCTAGGTTTGGCGTGCGGTGTGTGGTCGATCCGTAGCAACCGAGATCGCCATAGCCGAGGTCATCACAGAGGATCACGATGACATTGGACTTTGGCGGGCGTTGAGGTAGGAGGGCTGTGCTTGGAGCTCCTGGCAGGTAAGGAAGAGCGGGTAGACTAGCATTCATAGGTGCGGTGACTGGCTCTGCGGCGGTATAGTCGGCCGGGAGGCGCTCTTTCCATGGGCGGCCGTCGAGGGGAAGTACGCCCGTGTGGGAACAGTAACTTTCCCAGCGCGCGTCGAGGTCTTTTACGATGCCGGGATACTGACTCGCGACATCATTCGTTTCCGTTCTGTCCTGGTCGAGGTGATAGAGTTCCCAGGGCTGATTGAATCTGGAGACGAGTTTCCAATGGCCTTGGCGAACGGCGCGGTGTTCCTCGTGTTCCCAGTAGAGTTCGCGTGGGTTGGGGGCCATGCCCTTGAAGAGCGAGATGAGACTGGTGCCCTCCAGTGGTGGCACCGCTTTTCCGAGGCGCTTGTCAGGATGCGTCGCCTTGGCCGCATCGAGAATCGTCGGCATGATATCGATGAAATGCGTCGGATCGGTGCGAAGCCTGCCACGCTCGATGATCTTGCGTGGCCAATGGGCGATGAAAGGTGTGGCGATCCCACCTTCATGAACCCAGTGCTTGTAGCTGCGGAAAGGGGTGTTCGATAGACCGGCCCACCCTTTGCCGTAGCTAGACCTTAGCCGAAAAGGGGTCGGGGCATGCCTGCGGGGTGATAGTGAGAGAATTCGCGCAATGAAAACCCTTCGCAGTGCATTTTTAGCCCTGTTCGATCATTTCAGTGTTCCGCGCCACGCTCTGCCGTGGAGATATT
>CALLLI010000016.1 GCA_938082635.1 uncultured Verrucomicrobiales bacterium | reverse complement strand
GAGCATCATCGAGGGCGGGTACTGGGCGGAGCCTGTGCCGCGCTCGTTGACCCGTGCGGCGCTCAGGTCGAGCGCCTCGACGGCGTCCATGATGAAGTGCACCATGTGATCGGGGCCGACCCAGTCGCGGATGTCGGGCGGTAGCAGTAGCTTCTTAGAGGGAGTGGAGCTGTCGCTGCTGGGTTTGTAGGGCTAGAGCGGTTTCTCGTGGGTTCGGCTCAGGGCAAGCTCAGCCAGAAATACAACAGCGAGGTGGCCAAGCACGGAAAGCTCATTCCTGATCCTGCTCGGATTCTCGATTTGCCGGAAGGCTTCAGCTACAAGGTCATCTCCATCACGGGCGATTCGACGTCGGATGGCCTACGCACGCCAGGTGGTCCTGATGGTATGGCGGCTTTCGCCGGCAAGAATGGCCGCGTTGTCTTGGTGAGGAATCATGAGTTGGACGACAATCAGACTTTCTTAAGTCCGTTTGGCATCGCGAATGAGCATCTTTCTAAAGTGGATGCCAGCCGGGTTTTTGACGCAGGCAATGGCGTGCGTCCACAGATCGGCGGCACCACGAATGTCGTCTACAATCCCAAGACACTCGAGGTAGAGAAGCAATTCTTGAGCCTTGCGGGGACCGCCCGCAATTGCGCCGGCGGTCCGACGCCATGGAATACCTGGATCACTTGTGAGGAAACGGTGATTCGTCCGGAGAACGCTCAGGAGATCAAAGAGGAGAAGAAGAAGGCTCGCGAAAAGCGCAAGAAGGAGAAGGCGGCGAAGAAAGCAGCAAAGTTTGCCAAGAATGCTCCAAAGAAGAAGGCTGCGAAAGCTCCCAAGACGAAGAAAGCCGGGAAGGAGGAGATTAAGGATCTGCCGAAGCATCAAGATTATCTCGAGCATGACCACGGCTATAATTTTGAAGTGCCAGCGACTTCGGAAGTCGGTTTGTGCGACCCCATTCCCCTCAAAGAGATGGGGCGTTTCAATCACGAAGCGGTGGCTGTGGATCCTGCGAGTGGCGTGGTTTATCAAACTGAAGACCGGGATGATGGGCTCATCACGCGCTACATTCCGAACGAGCCTGGCAATTTGAAGGCTGGTGGTACGCTGCAGGCTTTGGTGATCAAGGACAAGAAGTCCTGTGATACGCGAAATTGGCCCAACACGGGAGAGGGCAAGATTCCAGTCGGCGAGCCTTTAGAGGTCGAGTGGATGACTTTGGAAGACGTCCACAGTCCCAAAGACACCATGCGCACCGATGCTTTCAAAGCAGGTGCGGCGCGATTCGCACGTGGAGAGGGCATGTGGTATGGGAATCGCCAGATCTACTTTGCATGCACGAGTGGCGGTGTTGCCAAGTCTGGGCAGATCTTTGTTTATCGTCCTAGCCCAGCTGAAGGAACGGAAGATGAGAGCAAGCAGCCGGGAACCGTAACGCTTTATCTAGAACCTAACGACACGAGTTTGTTAGAGTATGGAGACAATCTGACGATTGCTCCTTGGGGTGATGTGATTCTGAGTGAGGATGGGGCAAAGTAGCAGTATATTCGTGGCATCACGCCGAATGGTGAGATTTACACGCTCGCTCGCAGTGCCTATCTTGGTAATTCGGAGATGGCTGGGGTTTGCTTTGCACCTAATCATCCAACGCTCTTCGTCAATATTCAAAAGCCGGGCATCACTTTGGCCATCACGGGTCCTTGGGAAGCGCTGACCAAGGTTTAGAAATTCGCTATTTCCATAGCTTAGAGGGCTTGTGCTCAGTCCTGCAGTCTCTTAGAATGGAGGCCATGGTGGGCAAATGGTTTCTTTGTATCCTTGTGGGCGTCCAGATCTCGACGGGCTTCGCTGAAGCGGAGCAAGACGAGGACACCCTGCTGTTGGCCGGGCTCACACGTGCTCTTGAGGCTAAGCCACACGATACCAAGATCCGCTTGAAACGCGGCCTCTACTACCTTTGGCGGACATTCGACTACGCCAATGCCTTGTTGGATATTGATCAGGTGATCGAGTTGGACCCGCGAAACGCCACGGCGTATATCGCTCGTGCCGATGTCTACACCGGTTGGGACGCCCGTTTCTACGACCCAGTGAAGGCGAAAGTCGACGCTGAAAAGGCTTTGGAAATTTCCCCAGAATCTTCCGAGGTGTTTCGAATTTTAGGGGATTTGCCAGGGCATCCTGGGATGGGCACACCGAATGATTCCTTTCGTAATTACCAGCGGGCGATCAAACTAGATCCTAGCAATTTGCTGGCGCAAGTGGGTCTAGCATACACGTATTCGAAGGAGGGCACAGAGTTTCATAGTGAGGCCAGAGCCCTCAATCATGCGCAGAAAGCTCTCCAAATTGCGCCGGGCGAAACGCTCGCCTTAGAAGCCTTGGGTGACCTTCTCACATCAGGGGAAGGAACGCGAACCGATGGTCTGAAGTTGTTGAACCGAGCGATCAGAAACAACCAGCGTAGTGTTGGTACCTTCTTGGCACGCGGTTACACCTATTTGACGTGGTCGATGGAAGAGGAGTGGGCAGAGATTGCTCGGTCCATGCAACAGGCCGGAGTCACGGTGCTCGACACTATTCGTGGCAACGACGTATTGTTCCAGAAGGCTCTCAAGGAGCAGGGCAAGGATTGTCGTTTGGCGAAGGCTCTCAGGGATTTTGATAGAGCTGAGGAAATTTGTCCTCATAGCAGTGATGTTTTCTCGGCGCGGGCCTACGCTTTGCAGAATTTTCCTGGCCAGGAACGGAATGCGCTACGGTGCTACAATCGAGTGGTCGAGCTTAGCCCTCATGATACTGAGGCGTTGGTCCAGCGGGTCGAATTTCTGATGGCCAATCCTCAACTTATGATCGATCCCAAGGCCGTCGCTGAGCTTGGCGAGGAAGCTGATCTCGATGCGGCAGGACTCGGGGAATTGGTGGCTGAACGGTTTCCTATCGTTTCGAAACAACTGGAGGCTGATCTTACCAAGTCTTTGGAGTCTTCACCCACAGCCAACGTCTATTTCCTGCGTGGTTCGATGCGTGGTTCGGCGCTGCGGGATTACGAAGGCGCTATTGCCGATCTGACGGAAGCCATCGCTCTGGAACCGTTGCAGCCGAGTTATTATGAGGCCCGCGCTTCGGTGCATGAGGGCTTTGGTCACGACGAAGAGGCCGATGCCGACCGCGCGCGTATTTCCGATTTAGAGGACTTGGATTAGGCCTCGCGCAACGAACGAATGGCGGCAGCTCGATCTGGGGCTTTGAAGATCGTCGTTCCTGCGACTAACACATTTGCGCCAGCTTGCGCGGCATGGACGGCGGTTTGTGCGTCGATGCCGCCGTCTACTTCAATGTGGTAACTAAGCCCGAGCCGATCACGCTCAGCCACTCCGGCTTCGATCTTTGGCAGGGTCTCGTGCATGAATGATTGGCCTCCAAATCCAGGGACCACGGTCATGATCAAGAGGAGGTCAATTTCGGTGAGGTATGGCTGCATCGTTTCAAAGGGCGTGCCCGGATTCAAAGCCAGGCCTGTTTTAAGACCGGCCGCACGGATCTTCTCGAGAGTAGAACCGACGTCATGCTCCGACTCCACATGTACCGTGATGCCATCGGCTCCTGCCTTGGCGAAGGCCTCCCAATAACGATCTGGGCGTGTTAACATGAGGTGAACATCGAAGAAGAGCTTGGTGTGGGGTCGCAGCGCTTTCACCACGCCAGGCCCAAACGAGATGTTCTCTACGAAATGGCCATCCATCACATCGAGGTGCAGCCAATCGCCGCCCTTAGCTTCAGCATCGGCCGCTTCGCTTCCAAAGGTGCCGTAGTCGGATGCGAGGATCGATGGCGCAACAATACGAGGAGGCTGAAAGGGTGTCGTCATGGTCCGACGATAATCCTTGAGCGGGCGATCACCAAACTAAAGCAGCGATACGGAACAAGGTGCCATTCCAAAGGGTGAGTACATTGCTTGTCCAATCGATCAGGTAGCCGCGCATGGTCAGGGTTTGCGAAGCGAGGACAACGAATGCGGTGACCACAATGCTATTTGCCAAATAGATCACCAAGAGTGATAACAGTGTGCCGTTCATGTACAAATCTGGCTGATCTTTCAGAAGCATCGTGAGCGTGTAGTAGATGTGCATGGTCCAGGTAAATCCTATCAGAGCGTAGAAGACGTACATGGGCTTGAACGCTAGGGCTCCGAATTCGATCGTGGCGTTAAGATCCACTAGTAGACGTGCGACGAGGAAGCCCGTTCCGATAAGGACGGTATAGAAGGGTACGAAGTAGGGCGAAAGCGAGATGAGCCAATTGGACTTGTTCGTCACAACGTGACCACCTGTCACAGACACACGAATGTCGCCAAAGACCTTGCCGCCACATAGATAGATGAAGATCACGTGTGTCAGCTCGTGCCCGAAGACATAGAGGTAGAGCAACTGATCCGAGAAACCCCAGACTAAGAGCGGGAGAACAACCATTCCGATCCCGAAGAAGAATACAGGTTCGGTGGTGAAGAAGGAAAGGCCCTTAACCGTTGATATGGTCTGGAGGAATGTGAGGGTAGTGAGCGCTGCCAGCGCGGTGAGAAGTAGAAAGAAGGTCGCCCGCGCAACTAGTTTCCAGTAAGGGGCCGGTGCCTCATGGTGCGATGTGCGGCTCCGTTTTTTCTTGGCCAGCGCGTGTTTCTTTGTCGGTACGCACTTCTTGGGGGCGGCACGTTTCTTCGCGGCAGCCTTCTTCTTTGGACGTGCAGCTTTCTTCTTAGGGGGCTTGCGTTCGCTGGCCATGAGCCATGCGTGCTAGGCGCGGCTCACATACTTACCAGTGCGGGAGTCGACCTTGATCCGGTCGCCTTCTTTCACAAACAAGGGCACTTGGACTTCGAGGCCAGTCTGCACCTTGGCAGCCTTTGTTGGATTGTTAGCCGTATCGCCCTTGAGTCCTTCGGGAGCCTCGGTGACGAGCATTTCAATCGATGGTGGCAATTCTACACTAACGGGACTGCCTTCAACGAAGAGAACTTCACAAACGAGGTTCTCAATGAGCATGCCATCGTAATCTGATAGCAACTGCTTCGGCAACTCGACTGTTTCATAGCTCGTCGTGTCCATGAAGTAGAAGCCTGAGGGATCGCTGTAGCTAAACTCCAGTTTCTGACGATCAGTCTGAATGATCTCCGCTTTCTCGCTCGCAGCGAAGCGGAGGTCTTTCGTCTTGCCGGAGGCAAAACTCCGCATGATGACCTGAACGAAACCAGCACCCTTCCCTGGGGAGCGATGGTCGACTTCGATAAGGACTCCCGAATCGCCTTTATACTTGATCGCCATTCCGCGGCGAAGGTTGGATGCTACTACAGTGACAACGGACATAAGATCAGAAAGTTACTTCTTAAGAGCAATCCTTAGAGAAGAATCTAACCTTTTGAAACCGAAAGTTCGTAAATTGCATTACTATTCGGTCTGGTTGGTTTCCTGACGAAATACGGAAGTGCCCTTGTCGTCGTCAAGCTGGTGAAGTTCGAGCAGTTGCTGTGCGATTATGGAGCGAAGGTGTCAGTTCGCTGTTTGGAGCTTCTCGATCTCCTCTTTTAGTGGGTTTCTGGTGCTGCGGTGAGTAGATGGAGGGCGATCGTTGGATAGGCTTTCGATTTGCTCGGTGTCGATTGCGATGTCAAGAAACCTCTACAGAACTTTCGTTTCAATACACCAGCGCCCACCGATCTGGATTCTGGTGATCCGACCTTCGCGGAGGTGTTGGTAGAGCGTAGGCCGGGGAATGTTTAAATAGTCAGCCGCTTTCAAGACTGTAAGTAATCTAAGTTTCTTTGTTTCCGTTTCAGAGAGGGTTTCGTTTTAGGGGTTCGATTACGAAGTGGTGTGGTCTCAGCGAATCCTCTGTAGTTCGAGTCATTGGTTAGCCACCAATTCTCGTAGACGTGAATTCTTGTTTCGCAGGATTGCCAGTCGTTCAGTATTCTCAGTAGCCGGCGTAGGATTGCTAGCGGTGGAGAACGCGGGTTCTGGGGCGGACTTGAATCTCTTCTCTGGAGCGATACCGTTCTCTGCCATGATGGGCTTGTAGGTATCGTTTGCGCTCCCTCTCCGCTTGGCTTGGCCTATGAAATCGTTTAACTGGTCTTGCTCGATTCTCCAGCGGCCTCTGATCTGAATGCTGGGAATGTGTCCTTAGCGCAAATGTTGGTATAAGGTGGCGCGTGGAACGTTCAGATAGTCCGCTGCCTGCGTTGCCGTCAGTAATCCAAGCTTCTTCATGAGTTCCGTTATGGTATCTCTCTGTTGTGATGTTAATGGAAATTGCTACATATCCATAATAATTTCAAAATGGCTCCTATTTTTTGACGGATGACGCCAGAGTTGTCACCACGTTCTTACGAAGGGTTCATATTGTTCTGAACGTTACGTAAGCGGAGCAGATTCGTGGCTCATATTTAATCAAAAAGCTAAGTAGACCTAACGATTAGAAATGTAAGAGACTGGTCGAAAGCTTGTTAGCAATGGCACTAGAAGTGGTGCTCCAGGTGTCAGAATCTAACACGTTGGTGGCTTCAGGTAGCTCCTTCGTAGGCGTTTGCACCCAAGAACGACAGCCTCCGTATCTTTTTTCATAAAGAATCTGGAAGGGATGTACAAATCTGTAAATTTTGACCACGGCAAGGTGCAAAGCCGATTGATTTCCATAGTCAAATCTCTCTCGAAGGAGGCTAAGCTGCCAGATATGGAAAGGTTCCAGCCGCTGTATTTCGTCCCAATCAGAGATTACGGCATGTCCTTCGATCCGGCAGTAGCCTGAGAATTGAACCGTTTGTCGATCTTCCTCAGGATTCTGACGTGATTCCTTAGGCACCTCTTTCCGAACGCCATCATACTGTGAATGGAAGAATGTGGGAAATAACAGGAAGGCGCTGTGTTGGAAAGCGAAGCCCTCTCGTCCTTCGGCGATTCCTCCTTTGCGGAGAATAATGGATTGCTCACCATTGAGCAGGGCGTCGCAAATGACATGCCATTCCTTGAAGGCCACGTAGGGAGGGAGCAGTTGGTGTTCTTTCATCCTTTCCGTGTATTGTGCGGATTTCGTGGTTCTGTTCAACCAATTCAGGGTGCTTCAGTGACTAAGTCCGGAAGTGCGGATGTTCCACGTAGAACAATTGTCTCTCTCTCGATGTATCAATTTCCAAAGAACTACGATGTAATTGTGGTAGGTGCTGGTCACGCAGGGTGCGAGGCGGCTCTTGCTGCTGCTCGACTTGGCTGCAAGACCGCCATGCTAACCCAGAACCTCGATACGATTGCTCAGATGTCGTGTAATCCTGCCATCGGTGGTTTGGCCAAGGGCCACATGGTGCGTGAGATCGATGCCCTGGGTGGGATCATGGGTCTGAACACAGACGCTACGGGAATCCAGTTCCGGATGCTGAATGCAGGTAAGGGCCCCAGTGTTCGGGCACCACGTGCCCAGGCAGATAAGAAGGCCTACCAGTATCGGATGAAGTGGATTCTCGAGTCCGCGGACAACCTTGATCTCCATCAAGGTAATGTGGCCTCACTGGTGATCGAGAAAGATGTAGTCACTGGTGTTGATACTACTCTCGGGCTTCGGATTGCTGGGCAGAGCGTGATCATCACTACAGGGACGTTCATGCGCGGCTTGCTTCATGTCGGTCTTCAGAACCAGAAAGGTGGCCGGATGGGCGATGCCCTCTCCACTCTGAGCGATAATCTCAAAAATCTTGGGTTCGAGGTGGATCGCTTTAAGACTGGCACCCCTTGTCGACTCAATGGACGCTCAATCGACCTTTCAAAGTGCGCGATACAAGGAGGCGATCCTGAGTGCCCTCGGTTTAGCTTCATTTCAGATCGGATGCGTGGTGGTCCTGACGAGGTCCACACCTTGAATCGGTGGGGTGATCCTTTGTTCCACATGGAACAAATCCCCTGTTGGACCACCTACACAAACGGCAAGACTCACGACATCATTCGGGCAAACCTCGACAAGTCCCCCATGTATAGTGGCCGAATTGAAGGTGTTGGTCCGCGCTACTGCCCTTCAATCGAGGACAAGGTAGTCAGATTCGCCGATAAGGGTCGTCACCAGCTGTTCTTAGAACCCGAAGGCCGTCACACACGAGAATTCTATGTCAACGGTGTCTCTACGAGTCTTCCCTATGACGTCCAGCTCGCTTTCATACGTTCCATCGAAGGCTTGGAACATGCTGAGATCGTCCGTCCCGGATACGCCGTCGAATACGACTACTGCCCCCCTACTCAGCTTCATTCCACGCTCGAAACGAAACGGATTGGTGGACTCTACTTCGCTGGGCAGATCAATGGCACCTCAGGATACGAGGAAGCCGCCTGTCAGGGGCTCATGGCAGGAATCAATGCGGGAACTAAGGTGCAAGGGGGTGAGCCCTTCGTTCTTGGTCGTGACGAAGCTTACATTGGCGTGATGATTGATGATCTAGTCTCCAAGGGTGTTATCGAGCCTTACCGCATGTTCACCAGTCGAGCTGAATACCGCCTGCTACTCCGACAAGACAACGCGGACCAGCGCCTCACGTGCAAAGCGCGACTATTACCTGGGCTTCTGAGCACCGAACGCCTGGCAGCATCTGACGAGAAGCAAGCTGCACTCGAGAAACTGCGAACGATGGTCAAGAAAGGGAAGTATGAGGGCCTACCGCTCGGGAGGTGGTTCCGGCGCCCCGAGAACACCCACGACAAACTCCCTGAGGACCTTCGCGGCGACGCCTCGGCGGCTATTTGGGACCTGGTGGAAATCGATCTCAAGTACGATGGGTATCTGAACCGTCAGCGAGACATGGTCGCGCGAACGCAGAAGATGGAGAAACGAAAGCTCCCCGAAGACCTCGACTATACCAAAGTGTCGGGGCTTAAACGAGAAGCCCAGGATCGACTCCAAACCATCCGCCCTGCAACGCTGGGACAAGCCAATCGGGTGAGTGGGGTCACTCCTGCCGACATCGCCATTATCGCAGTCTGGCTTGAGAAACGAAACTAGTCTTCACGACCGGCGTCGTTGCCGAAACGCCGCGAAGCACATCCCCGCGCCACCCACCACGAACAACCCAGGAAACCACAACGTGTAACCGGGGGCCTTGGTTGGTCTGATCAAGATCGCCATCGTCGGGTCGGCCGGATTCACATAGCACGTGACCTGTTTACCCACGGCAAACCGACTCTCGAGTTTCTCGACCTTAGAGCGCAGTCGAGTGTTTCCTGGGATCTCCTTGAGCCGAGTGCCTGTTTGAGCTGTGCCATTGGTGGTGTAGCTGTAGCGGACCTTGAATGTATAGCGTGGTGGCTCTGCACCCGGCTGGGGCACCATCTTGATCCACGCCGAATTCACCTTGGCCGGGGTCGGAATCCAGGAGTCATAGCCCTTCGCAGCATGATAGCCGCGCGCGAGCAGCCAGCAGAAGGCCAAACCAAGGGCCATTACAGAGACTCCTAACAAGAGAAGTAAGCCGTTCTTTGGTCTAACGCTCATCGAATGATAGATGCGGGTTTAGTTAAGTTACAACTATGTGCGGCAAAGCCAGCGCCAAAGCTCGTAAGCCAAAGACGTTCATCCTCAGAGCCTTGTGAAAGCTGGGCTTCTAAAGCTAGCATGATTGAAGGACTGCTTACGTTCCCATAATCACGTAAAATTTTCTCAGAATGGAGCAGTGAATGCCCTTTGAGCACGGGGGAAAGAGCATTGAGCACATCTCGTCCTCCAGTGTGGGTCAGCACCACATCTGGATTCCCCGTAGTTTCCGCGAAGAGTTCACCCACAGCTTCTGCCGCCAGCTGAGGCACAGAGCGATCAAGCTGATTGCGAAGCTTGCCGCCTGCGTTGACGAATCGGATCTTCTCCCGGTCTTCTGGTCGATGAAGGGTCTGGAACCCGTGGGCTTGCCAGGCACCCGGGGAAGGCTGGTTAGTCCAGATCGAGGCGCTGGCACCATCGCCGAAGAGACACAAGCTGATGAGCACGCCCGGATCGTCATCGATATAGAAACACGCCGAACAGATTTCCACACAAACCGTGGCCACACGGAGTTCACGATCGAAGGTTCGCAGAAAACCATCGGCCGAGCGCATCGTAGGAATCGCCGCGCCACATCCTAGCCCCACGAGATCCTGCAAATAGGCACCGCTCCCCAGACCGACTCGTTCAGCCACATGACTGGAAATACCGGGGCAGAGGTAGCCGGTGCAGGAACAGATAAAGAGCGCATCGAGATCCCTGGCAGAGAGATCCGCCTGATCCAAGGCGCCCTGCAAGGCTTCGCTGGCCAACGCGGGCGCGTGAATCTCAAACGCCTCGTTGAGCTGTTGGGCATCGAGCTGAAAGATAGATTCAGGGGAGCCTAATGCAAAGTGACGCTGGTCGATTCCTGAGTCCCCTAGCAGAATCTTCTCTAGCAAACCCATTGATCGGCCTTTCAACCCGGCTTGGCGTCCATGGGTTTTTAGAGCCTCCCAACACTCGCGTTGGGTGAACGACGACGCGGGGAAAGCGCTGGAAATGGACCGCAAATACATAGAACCAGTGGGCTACCGGACGGCACGATAGAGAGTTTGGAAAGGCAAACATCCGAGTCGCCCGCCCAAACCGACGACCGTCTGAGCCAATGACCCCGTGAGGAACGGATGCAGCCGAGAGGCCATCCGAAGCCGACGATCGAAGCGACGTGAGAGGGATCGCCGAGACTTGGAAACGGCTGTCGGCCAGTCCAGTGTGCCCTTTGAATACGCTTCGAGATGGGGCAACACGCTCTCGGCCGATTGGAAAGCCATCGTCATGCCATGCCCTGTGAACGGCGGAATTAAGCTGTGAGCATCGCCAATCCGGCAACCCGGATCCGGAACGGACACGGGGCCAAAGCCGAGCGCATTCACGCCTTGAAACGATCCGGGGTCGACTTCCTGATTCCTCAACCGGACCGCCAAGTGACCGAGACCGTGCTTCTCGATGAGTTCTAGAAACATGTCAGGGCCCTTGGCCGATGTTGAGGAGGGATCACGAATCAACCCACACACATTCACACGACCGTCTTCGACAGGCGTGAGTCCCACATAGATGCCCTTGCCTAAATGCATCTCTAATCCGTCGGTCATCGGCATGTTGATGAAGTGCGCCTTCAGTCCTAGCCAGGTGCTCCCCTTCTTGCGTTGCCGACCGACAGCCCAGACTTGACCCGCGGTATCATTGTCTTGAATCCGTGATCGCTCAATCAATGTACCACCCGATTGCCGAAAGGACTCACTCAATCGTTGATCGAGAAGCAACCGCGAGATCCCAAGAGCCGGCTCTGGCAAGGCGGTTTGAAACACCTTCCGGTGCCGGACAAACCACGTCGTCCGAGTGTGCCGGAGAACGCCGCCCAATATTTCTGCCAGTCCCAGCGTGTCTATCGTTCCCTCCCCTAGCCCGCTGATAAACTCGCCACACACCCGATGCCGAGGATAGGTCCCTGCCTCATGCAAGGTCACAGGGATGCCCCTTCTTCGCAGACCCAAACCCAGCGAGAGCCCGGCTAAGCCGCCCCCTGCAATCGTGATCTGTTTTACGCCTGCCGTTTCCATGCCTGTAGACGATACGCGCCCAGCAGCGCAACCGCTTCCTGAATTTCCCAGCGGGACTCGGGAAGCTCGAGCCACGCCGGCAACTCGCCCCGTTGAAACCCCGCCCTGATACTGACAAACATGTCATGCCGTGTCACGCCGTTCACAAAGGGAACCAAGGTCAGCGCTAACAAACGTGCATGATGAACGCGCCAGGGTTCGCTCGCTAGGAACCCATGAAAGCGATCGACCAACTTTCGAAAGTCCTGGAGTTCAGCAGTCTTGAAATGATGCCAAACGAGACTGCCTAGAAGGACATCCCCTTCCACATCATCTAACACATCGCGTAGATCGCAACGCAACCAACTCACTTCGGACGCGCAGGTCGATGGCTTCGGCGCGAGATCGACTGCAGTCACTTTCCAACCCAACTCTACTAGCGCATTAGCAAGTTTCCCATCACCTGCCCCGATCTCAACCACCTGCCCAGGCAGACGGTATCTTAAAATCCCGGTCACCCAGGCATGATTGCCCATCAGGGCATTGATGCGTTCCAAATCTTGACGAGAACGCACCGCTTCCGGTGCATGGGCAGGCAGTGCGTCAAGTTTCTCGGGAACGACCTTTCTATGCATGGAAGCGCGTTCCTATAACTGGTTTTCGGGGACCTCGAAGGGCGAATGGGCGATTGGATCGCCTGATTTCAGCCCCATCGTGAACCACCGAACACGCTGATCCGCGCTCCCGTGGGTGAAATTCTCTGTGATCACTTGGCCCGTCGCCTTTCGCTGAATGGTGTCATCACCCACGGCCATCGCGGCTCGGATGCCTTCATCAATGTCACCACGCTAAAGCACATTAAAGTCACGCTGCGCATGATGGGCCCACACCCCAGCCAAGTAATCGGCCTGCAACTCAAGTTTCACTGATAGGCGATTGCCTTGCTCTTTAGAGAGCTGTTGCCGACGGGACTGCACCTGGTTCGAGATGCCTAACAAGTTTTGAATGTGGTGCCCAACCTCATGCGCGATCACGTAAGCCTGTGCAAAGTCACCCGGCGCATCAAATTTTTGTTCTAGCTCAGTGAAGAAATTTAGATCAATGTAAACTTGGTTGTCCCCAGGGCAATAGAAGGGACCCATGCCCGCTTGGCCCGTGCCGCAGGCCGTCTGTGTCACACCAGAGAAGAGCACGAGAACGGGCTCCTCGTAATTCTTTATGGCTCCCTGATACTTCCGGGTCATCTGTGGGTAGATGTTTTTCCAAACATCTTCTGTGAATGCAAGAACTACGCTGGTGAAGGCTGCCAACTCCTCTTCCTCCGGGGTCGGCACATAATCCGCAGCCTGCTGGGCACTACCGCTCCTCGCAGACATGGCTTCTTGCATGACCATTGCGGGATCCTTCTCAAAAACAAAGATCGCAATGAGCGCCATGATGATTGCACCGATACCGCCTCCCATGGCCTTACCACTGCGTTTCCTACGCCGATCATCGATGTTTTGGCTTTGACGAGCATTCTTCCATCGCATGTCGTCATTCTCCCAAGGACCCACCGAAAGTCCAGCCGAAGTCGTTCGCTGAGAGTCCCCGACACCGATTCAAAACGGTCCTGCAAGTCACTGCTCCAGCAGGATCTTGATTGGTCTATTTCTTACAAAGGCCACTTTCGATAGTTGCCAGTTACAGTGGCATGGGCGCAGATTATTGACTGCTCCTATGCTGATCGAGCGATGGTCTTTGGCTGTGTTGATGGCTGGTGTCGGGCTCTCGACGGTCGACAGACAGGTTTCCCTGGAAGAGGTTATGGATGGAGAGGGTTTGGTGTGGAAGATGGGCTCAGCATCTTACTGCCTACCTATCAAGTCTACCTAACTGCTGATGAGGCGGCGACTTTCAGAATTCTTATATGGCTCGCTGAACGGCCTGTCTTTCATGATCCTTTCCACTTTGAGCCGTTTCAAAACGGCAGTGAGGTGAGCCAGTCAGTTGGTGGACTCGTTCTGAATTCTGGTTGGATCGGGTTGATGTGACGGAAGCACTGGAGGCCATGGTGCTCACCTGGTGGACGAACTCGGAAGTTCCCTGGCGAGGCGAATCTTCTCGTTCCAGATGGCCAAGATTAGGCGGTAGCTGCAGCTACTGATCCCATCACCGAGTTAGAGACGGCTGATGTGTCTGCCATGAATCACCGTCTTTCTCATCCTTGGCATCCTCATTTGGGTGTTCTAACTAGAACCCTAGAACTGATTCGTTCCGTGTGTTCTGTCGTTGAAATCATCTAGACTGTTCTTTCTTAGAATAGTCATCCACGCTTCTGGACGCCGGTTCATGGATTCGCATACTCTGTGTTGTGCATCGCTTCTTCGCTTTCTTTCTAATAACCACGGTCACGCTTAACGCCCAAGACTGGCAGCTCATCCAAGTCCCTGGTGACTGGGAATCTCAGGTAGGTGACTACGACGGTTTTGCTTGGTACCGCTGCGCTGTCGAGATCCCTAAATCTTGGCGCGGAAGCCGCCTTCTTCTCAGTGTCACTGCTGTCGATGATGTCGACGAAGTCTATTTCAATGGCGCAAAGGTCGGGGCCAACGGCGGCATGCCGCCCCTTTTTGCCAAGCCCTCTAGCGATGTGCGACGCCCCGCGGTCATCGATCCGGACATGATTCGCTTTGGTGAACTTAATCTTATCGCCTTTCGAGTCTACGATCACGGCGGTGAAGGCGGCTTGCTCAAAGGGCCCATTCAGTTAGGCCGCTTAAACGACGCCATCGATCTCTGCGGCACCTGGGATTTCATCAAAGGCGATCAAAAAGAACACGCCCAATGGCCAGAAGATCGGGCCATGATCTATCAGAAACGCCAAGCGGAGCAACCGGCCGGCCATCTAGGCATCGTTCCTGCCGACACCGAAGGTCGCGACCGAGACATGGCACTTGTCCGGAAACGCTTCGAAGGAAACAACAATGTCCATTCTAACATCGAAGGTAAAGGCGATCCCCTCTCACCCGAAGTGGCCCTGGCCGCTCTCAAGCCCGGCCAGGACTTCATCATCGAGACCGTCCTCACGGAACCCACGATCACGCAGCCCCTCTACACAGAGTTCGACGAGCGCGGGCGCCTTTGGGTCACCGAATATATTCAGTATCCACAACCCGCTGGCCTTCAGGTGCTTACCTGGGACAATCATCTCCGATCCATCTTCGATGCCGTCCCGCCTCCGCCACCGTACGAGAAGCCCGAGCACCAGAAATTCGTTGGCAGCGATCGTATCTCGATCCATGAAGACACGAACGCCGATGGCACTTTTGATTCCCACAAAGTCTTCGCCGACGGCTTGAACATCGTCACCTCCACCTGCCAAGGAGACGGTGGCGTCTGGGTCATGAACCCGCCCTACCTCCTCTTCTTCCCTGATGAGAATCAGGACGACATTCCTGACGAAGCACCAGAAGTGCACCTGTCAGGTTTCGGTTTGGAAGACACTCACTCCGTTGCTAACTCGCTGAAATGGGGACCTGATGGCTGGCTCTACGGATGCACTGGGAGCACCGTCACTGCGCGTGTCCGCGTCACCACCAAACCGGAGGATGATCCCCTCGCCTTCTTCGGTCAGAATATCTGGCGCTATCATCCACCCACCCACGCCTTCGAACTCTTTGCCGAAGGCGGTTGGAACACCTTCGGTGTCGACTTCGATCTGCAAGGCCGACTCTATTCTGGGACCAATGGCGGCATGCAAGCCGTCTACTTTGTCCAAGGCGGCTTCTACCAGAAAGGCTTCGGCAAACACGGCCCTCACACAAACCCTCATGCCTTCGATTACTTTTACGGCATCCCCATCGAGGGCAAACAACCGCGTCTCGTGAACCAATGGGTCCCCTACGCCGGCGGCGCTTTCCCCGGTCATGAAGGCCATTTCTTCGGGGTCAATTGCCTCGCAAACGAACTCGCTGTCCTCGCTGTTAAGCCGGATGGAAGCACTTTTCGTAGCACCGTCCTGCCCGCTGCCATCACTACGGAAGACGTCTGGTTCCGTCCCGTCCACGCCACTACAGGACCCGACGGGGCTCTCTACGTCGCTGACTTCTACGACGCCCGCATCACGCACGTCGACCCGCGAGACAACTGGGACCGCGACCACGGACGGATCTACCGTCTCCGCCATCGTGAAGGCAAGTCCCATCCTCACCTCAATCTTAAGGAGGCCACCATTCCCGCGCTCGTCGCCTATCTCGAACACCCCAACCAATGGCACCGTTGGACAGCAAGACGTCTATTAGTAGAACGCCAGGATCCAAGCGCTCTCTCAAACCTAAAAGAAACCCTAACCCTTGAACGACTCTGGACCATCCACCAATTGGGAGCTCTCGACGAACTCACCGCCCTGGTTGCGCTCCAACACGACGATGTTCACGTCCGTCTCTGGACCATCCGCCTCCTAGCAGACAGCAAGCTCCCGCTCTCCCCCTCGCTCTACGAAATCGTCCACAGCCTCGCTCGATCCACGGAGCCTGAACTCATTTCCCAACTCGCCGCCTCGCTTCAGCGTTTCCCCACTGATCAAGCTCTCCCACTCCTCGCGCAAGTCCTTCTCAAAGAACAGTTTACCAGCGATCCCTACATCCCATCTCAGCTCTGGTGGGCTCTTGAGACCCATGTAGGCAAAGCTCCAGACGCCGTCCTCAGCTGGCTTGCCGAAACCCCACTCTGGCAGACGCCAATCTTCGAAACCAAACTCGCTTCGCTCCTCGCGCGTCGCCTCGCCTCGGACCCATCCGAGGCCAATCTCACCCGCCTCGCTCAGCTCCTGGAAACGGCTCCTAACACCATCACGTCTGCGCTCATCCAGGGCATCGACGCCGGGCTCCAAGGCATCACCCTCACGACCATCCCGTCTGCTCTCGACCGCTCTCTCGTTAGGGTATCCTCTCAGAATCCGCAAAGCTTGGACACCCTCCTCTTCGGACTTCGCCTCCAAAGTGCGGGTGCCCGAGAAACCGCACTCACCCGTATACAAAGTCGTGGCAAAGGCCGTCTCGACCTCATCAAAGCCCTGGCTGAATCCCCTACCCAAAAGCTAACAGAAATCCTTCTCGCGCTAGCAGAGAAAGAGCCCGACCCCGAAGTGCAGCGCACCGCGATCCACGCCCTTCAGCGCACCCAAGACCCCACCATTCCGCAACGTCTTCTAAAGATCACGTCCCCCGCCCTGCTTCCCAGTATCCTCACCGTACTCTCAGGCCGTCCCTCCTGGGCTGCTCAACTCCTTAAAGCACTCGAAGCCGACACTATTGCTATTCAGGATCTCACCATCGACCAGATACTGGTCATCAAGAGCCACGGCAATCCCACACTCATTCAGCGGCTGGAGAAACTCACCACCAAGCCTGAGCCGAGCTCTGCCAAACAAACCAAGATCCAAGCCACCCTAGCGCATCTTAAGGAACACGAAGGCAAAGGCGACGCCAAAGCAGGAGCCACCGTCTTCAGCCAAATCTGCGCGGCCTGTCACCAACTCTTCGATCAAGGTGCACACATTGGTCCCGACCTCACCGGCTACGACCGGAGCAATCGTGAATTTCTCGTCACCGCCATCATCGACCCCAACCTCGGGGTACGCGAAGAATACGAACTTACCACCATCACCCTCCGTCCCGCCGACGAGAACGCCGAACCCACAATTGTATCCGGCTTCGTCCGCGCCCTCACAGACACCCAGCTCACGCTCCAAGACCTCACTGGCCAAATCACCAACCTAGCCACACGCGACATCCTTAAAAAAGAGAACGCCGCCACCTCTCTCATGCCGGAAGGGCTCCTAGAAACCCTTACTGAAACCCAGCTCCAAGATCTTTTTGCTTACCTCCAGTTCACCCAAGCTCCTTAAAGTCCCCTCACCCGGCCGGGCTTCAGGGCTGATCAAGAAATCGACGGCGCCGTAGCTTTCGACCTAGCATAGCGATACGGAGACATTGATCGAATTACTGTGGACGGTCTCCTAGTCGTGGCACGAGTAACGAAGCTCTTATAGGGAGTAAGATGATTGCTAGCGCTGCCCTTGACGCGCACGCGCTCTTCCTCGTGCCGATCGATGTCAAAGACGGCAAATGCTACCTTGAGGTAATTCTAAACTAACATGACCACTTCACTTGATCTTTCGACCGTGGAAAGCAGCACCTTTACGCCGCACGTCGATACCTTGCTCGAACTCAAGACGGGTGATCGATCGGTCACTGGAAAGCTCATTTCCGTCTCAGACATTTCCACAATCATGACGTCTGGTCGAAAGCCATTCTCGCTGATTATCCATGCAGAGGCTTCCGATCTCACCCAAGGCACCTATGATGTGGAGCATGCGGCACTAGACACCCTTTCTGTCTTCCTCGTTCCCATTAGCCTTCAGGATGGAAAGCTCGAACTCGAGGCTGTCTTTGCCTAACGTTACCAATTGTTGCGATGAATCGAATGTTAACACTTTTCCTAACGCTTGCAGCCACCGGCGTGAGCTACGCGCAGACAGTCTCGGCTATTCTTGGCGATCTCCCCTCAGGCAAGACCGTGAAGGTCATTTACAAGACGACCGTGGAAGCCACCGTGCCGTTAGGCGACTCCACCATCTCGAATCAAGGCGTCGTGTTGACGGGTGCGGGTACGGGTACGGAACATTTGAGCGGCGATCCAGCTGAGATCGATCCAGAAGGGCCAACCCTAACACCGGCCTCCAACACGTATGGACCGAAGGAGAATCTCTTCATCCTTGAAGATCCCGTCGCTTCCACCAGCAGCTCAAATGCAGTGGGAGGCTATGTTCCCGAGAACCTCTATGACGAGAATCCGAAACCGGCTGACCTCGATAACAGTTTCAGTTATGGTGCTCAGTGGGGTGGCATAGGTGCAGGCCCTCACGTGGTTGTCTATCAATTCAACGAGCGCATCGTGTTTGACGGACTCGGCTATGCACAGCGTTTGGGAGGGATCGCCACTGCGGACAAGGTACCTTCTGTCGAGATCTGGGTCACGGATACCAATCCGGGTGCCGCGTCTCTTACCTTAGACATCCTGTCATCACCGCCAAGTAATCAATCCGATTTCATCACGACAGATTTCACCCCCATTCTCCGCTACTACCTCTTGGGCAAGTATCTCAACGGATACTATGTGGTCTTCCGGCTTGCTACGGGAACCTTCAATCCAGGTGGCGCGGAGCTGGTCCTCACGGTCGATACCCCCGATCCGCTGGAGCCCATGGCCATCCGTGATAGCCCTACCCAAGTCACAGTCATTTGGGCAACGGAACCCGCCATCACGTATGACAGCCAACGCTCTACACTGTTAGGCGATGCAAACTGGACAACGATCGAGACCTTCTATCCCGGTCGCACGGGCGCTAGAGCGTATCTAGACTCCGGTGCCCCATCACCCCGTCAACGTTTGTTCTATCGCTTTATTAAAAATTTCGATACCGTGACATAGTGCTAGTCTAGAATCGCCGCTACAAGTGGTGTTGAGGGAAACACTCGCCAACGAATGAAGGCACCACCATGGCGCTAGCAGCGAAGCGCTGCGACGCCTTGTTATGCTGATTCTAAGCTACTTGGCGGCCTCATTGCTGGCCTGTGGAATACTCATGCCTGCCTTAGTGGGAAGTGGTAGTGTCTTTAGCCTCTCCGACCCAGAATGGGTTTTGTGGGTACCGGTTTCCGGCGTGGTGGCGCTATGCTTTCTGGTCTACCTTTCAACAGTCGCTTTGCTAGGCTCTTTGGTGTTTCTGGTAGTCTTGCTTTCGATCTTTAAGTTTATCTGGTGTTTCGTACGTGGCCCTGAGTCGCGGACTTCCTATTGGCTAAAGTTGCACACACTTGCGTGGTCTCTAGTCTTTGGATTTGGTGCGTTGATTGGCATGCCTGCGACAGTCTAGAAACGGCAATGATGGCTGAGTGATTGATATTGACCTCGCATAGTGCGAAGCGTTAGCCACCGTCAGGTGCAAACTGCCGACGGTTGCGGAAGAGTCTGGTGCCTGCGCCGGTTTCGTTCGGCGTTCTGAAGATCAGGCGACCTTGTGGATCGGCGACGATGACTTAATCTGTGGGCTACCACGCTCGGGTCGTCACGCTCGACTGCTCTAACGCATAGGCGGAATTTGGACTGCCGGTGAACTGCAGTTCTAGTTCGGAGTTGTCATTGGACCCGCTGGGACCATGGGCTGGTCCTCGACGGGCCAGAGGCCGATGTAATCATTTCCAACGCGAAATCGGAAGGTGACTTGGCCGAGATCGCTGAGTCCGACACTGTTGCGATTGGAGGAGGTGCCTGCGTAGCGGTTGAAGCCAAGGCCCGACTTACTGATGGGGCCAATGCCTTCGATCGTGTCTTCTGTGCTGGCCACTTCTTGAAGCCTGCTTACAGGATCATAGAAGGAGAGGACTTCTCAGCTAGAGCCATCTTCGTTCCGGACGGCGCGCCCAGACTCATCTACGAGTATCGTTGATCGAACATCATCGAGAAGAAACGTGCTATCTCCGTTTGGCTGCGTCTCTTTGTATTGCGCGAGGATCCTATACTCGGTGTCGTCCGTCCATGCGATGGCATCGTGAAATGATAGAGGCAGCTTTTCGCGGATGAACCTAGAACGGAAGGCCATCTGTGCTTGGCCATTGACCATAGGGTCGATGATCGGATCTGGGAATTCAACTGGCGTCTCGCAACCCCTCGAATTCCATAGATCACTGAGTTCTGGACTTGATGTGCGCGCCATGTTAGGCTCCATGTTCAATGAAGCGCCAATACTTCACCCTGGTCCTCCTTCTGCTGGCTTGCCTCGTTTTTTCACTGAAGGCCCAGACGGTTCCCGTCACGCCGGCTAGCCCGACCGAGTTCAAGAAACGGGATTTGGGAGGAACGTTGGGCACAGGCGTGGTTGGCATCAAACGCGCGCAGACCAAGCCGGTCGTCATTACTTACATTGCCGTCTCTGAGTCTCGCGCCTTTGTTAGTGAAGAAGGCAAATCCATCACGGCTCAACTGGTGGCCTTCGAGGAAGGCGATCCAGCCAAGCTCAAGCGACCGTTGACGTTGATTAAGGAAGGTAAAATCCGTCTGTTAGTAGACGGGCGCAGGAAAGCTAACGTCCTTCCTTTGGCAAAGCTGCGCGAAGAAGATCAGGCTTTCGTCCAAGCTGTGGACGAGGCTAACCAGGCGACTGGCAAGAAGAAGACGGCGAAACCGTAGGCCAGGTATTGAGCCGCCAATACTCGTGGGCATCTCACCTTACATTCTCGCAGCGAGGACGGGGCGTGGTCAAGACTCGATGTCGCGGTCTGCTAGAAGGACTCGAAACGGAAACCGTACGGGTTCGGGGCGTCACGGTGACTTCTTGCTTCCGGTGCGGCCATCCATAGTGCTCCGGGACGACTAAAATTCTGGGTTGGGAATGGATTGACCAGGGGTGGGGCGTTTGGAGAGCGCCGGTCCTTGAGGGCCTGACTCTAGCGATTTCGCCAGTCGTCGCGGATCTGTAAGAGCTGTTGTTTGATAGAGAGGCCGCAGAGTTCCATCATGACGCCACTGATGGCCAAACCTAGGAAGACTTTGATCGGCGTCGAGCCCCAGAAGGTGAGGAGGAAGAACCAGAAGAGGGCGTAGATGCCGATGAGTAAGAGGAGTCGGGTCCAGCGTGGCCAGTGGTGAATGCGTAAGGGGCCAGGGTGCCCGTTCACTTTCATGCGTTCGCGAAGTTCGCTGACGGTGAGGTATTCGTAGGCTTTGGCGAGAGGCCAAAGACCGATGGCCCAGAAAGCGAGACCGATGAGCAGTGGGATGAGGAGCAATGTCGCGGTTGCTAATACAGGTAGATAACCCCACCGCTTGCCAGCTGCCCAGCGGAGACTCCGTTTGAAGGCAAAGGTAATCCCGTGGGGGAAATAGAGCCATTTGAGGAAGGGATCAAGCCGTCTCAACGCGCGGCCGAGTTGGGATCGGGTCGATTGATCCGTAGGGTCTAACGAAGCTGCCGTGCTGAAGTGTTGCGCCGCATTCTCGAAGTCGCTCATCTCATGGAGATAGAAGAGGCCGGTGTTGTGTTGCACCGCATGGGATTCGGGATCAAGACGGAGAATTTCTAACAAACGGGCTTCTTGAGCCTGCAAGTCAAGCTTGGTGCCATCCTCACGCTCTGCCATGACGAGGGCGTGGATGTTGCCGACATGGGGGTCGTCGGGAGCGAGGGAGAGCGCCTTCTCAGCGGGTTCGCGAGCGAGCTGATACGCTCCTTCCTGGTAGTGCACCCGGGCAAGCTGCGCCCAGAAATTGGGGGCGTAGGGGAAGAGGCCGATCGCGCGTTTGATCGTCGACTCGGCATCGCGAGGGCGCTTTTTGGCATTCCAATAGCGGGAGAGATGATAGAGCGCTTCGAAATCTTCAGGGTCTTGCTGGAGCGCGATGTCCAAGTGCAGCTTCGCGTTGCGATAGTCCTCCATGGCCATGGCCGCGATGCCTGCCAGCTGATGCAACTCTGACGAGTCTTGATCGTGCTGCAAGAGTTCCAGGCAAAGCGTCAAGGCTTTATCATACTTGCGCAGTTCCAATAACCGCTCAACGCCTGCAGCAGAATTCCCCTTCGAACGAGAGGAAGTCTGGGGTGATTGATGATCGGGCGGGTCCATGCCGTGACCTGATCTCATCTCCTAACAGCACTCAATTCAAGGAAATTGAGAGACGCAGAATCGCGTAGGGGGACTTTCCAAAGTCGCCTTAGCAAGCCGGGCGGAGGGCAGCAACTTTGGAAAGTTGCTCTACATGGAATGCTTAAAGATCACCTACGGCAAGAGCGAGCTCGCCTGATGCGTGGCCGCTTCTTCCGTCGTGAGGTAGCCCTCTTCCGCCATGCGCGCGAGAACGGTATTTCGAACGTCGAGCGCGCGGTCAGGATGTTTCATTGGCTCCAGGGCGCTTGGAGCCTTGATGATACCGGCCAGCGTGGCGGCTTCGGCGACGGTGAGTTCCTCGACGGCTTTGTTGAAATAGCCACCTGCAGCACTCTCGATGCCGTTGTAGCCCGCACCAAAGTAGATCCGGCTTAGGTATTTAGATAGGATCGTTTCCTTGGTGAAGCTGTCCTCGACCCGAAGCGCGAGGAAGGCTTCGACCAGTTTACGATCCATGGTCTTCTCAAGAATACCGAAGGTTTGCCGAGCAAGCTGTTGCGTGATGGTGGAGGCTCCCTGTGATTTGCTCTTGGTGCGTAAGTTGACCATGGACGCCCGGCAGATGCCTTTCACGTCGAGCCCGCCATGATCGAAGAAACGATTGTCCTCAGCGGTGACGATGGCGTTGATCAAGTGCTGCGGGAGGCGCTCATAAGCAATGCCCCGAGATTCGGAAACCTGAGCGAGGTTCATCGCGGCCGCTCGATCTTTGTAGGGCGTGAGGAAGACGAGCAAACAGACGCCCGCCAAGACGATGAGCATGGTTAGGACCGCAACCGATTTCACCAACCACCGAGGAATGCTAGGAGATTTCATGGAAGGGGATTGTAATGCTGGCTTTCTAGCATTTCAAGAAAGATCGACGCTTTGTCTGTTCCGGTCTACTTTTGATAGATGAAATGGGCCCTTCTAATCTTCGCAATTCTCGTTCCTGCCGCCTTGCAGGCCTCGCCATTGGACACGGCGCGAAGTTTGGCCGGAGGCACATTTGCGGGTTGGACTTATGGAAATGCGGCTAAAAAGAAGACGATTGACTGTGTGCAGTTCATGGAAGTCGTCATCGCTAAGGAAGTTGGACGACCGTTGACGCCAGACGAGCGACGCATGATCGCCATTCACCACGGGTGGTCCGCCCAGGAGGTCCAAGAGAAGGCCGCTGCCGGCAGCGATCCGAAGGTCTCCGGTCTCGCCCACGCCTTGGTGGATCTCATGAAAGTGGCGACGCGCGTCGAGTCAGGCGATGCAAGGCCAGGCGATTTCGTTCAATACTGGAAACGGAATGACGCCGGCCAATGGTTCGGGCATGCCTCTCTCTTGAGCCGCGTGTCCGATGGCAAGGCGACACTCTATGGTTCTCACAAATCCACCAACGGCATCGCTGACAGCAACTTTGAGCTGAAGCTCTCGGGCGACGATCGCCATGTCTATCTCGTGCGTTTGAACGAGGGACTGCGAAACAAGATTCAGCGAAGTCAGGATGGCTCCTTGTGGTTGCCCGTTGGTATGGGAAAACGTGAGGGCGACAAATACACTTGGAACCTTCCAATGACACGTTGGGGCATGTACGAAGTGAAAGCCCGCTTTGGCACGAGTCTTCCCACGACCTCTCGACTCACCGTGTTAGAGAAATCCACCGAGGACTCGTCGATTGGCCTACGCGCCTATTTCGCCAAACCAGGGGATTATCCGGTCACTTTCAGTTGGGCAGGGGATGATGCCGAATTAGCGGCCATCGCCGTCCTACCAGCGCCCGAAGGGAGTAGTGAACTAGCAGAGACAGAAGAAAAGGTCATTCTAAACAGCGGTGATGCGACCGTGCTCGGCCAGGTGCTGCGGTACGAACCCAATCCCAAGAAGCTCTGTCTTGGTTTCTGGGCGAATGAAGATGATCGAGCTCAGTGGGTTTTTGAGTTAGCAAAGGCAGGCACCTTTACTGTCGAGATTGATCAAGGCTGCGGCAAAGGCCACGGCGGAAGCACGGCTTACGTGTTGTCGGGTGGCCAGGAGCTGTCCTTTACCGTGGAAGATACTGGCCATTTCCAGAACTTTCGAACGCGTCCGCTGGGTACGCTGACGCTCTCGGCAGGTCTGCACACACTCACTGTGGGCGCGCACAAGAAGGCCAAAGGCGCTGTCATGGACGTCAGTGAAATTCGGCTGACGCGGCAGGAGCCTTGACTAACGAAACGCCAGATTCTAACCTTGGTGTTGATGGGAATCGCATGGAAACGGCCAAAGTATAGCCTCCTTGTAGTGCTACTGACGGGCGTGCTCAGCGCTGATAGCTGGCTTCTGCGCTACCTACTTTCGAACAAGCTCCCAGTCGAAGGAGATAGTTCAGTCTACGGTGAGAGTAAACGCCTCCGTCATGGGCGCTCGCAAATCGGCGGAATTGAATGAGCCGATCAAGCCCGCAGTCGCTGACAAGACACTCGAAGACTGGCTGGTCATGGCAATGCAACGGCAGACGGGAGCCCAAGTGGACGCCTTCTTGGAGTCTCGAGGACGGGATGCCGAAAGCCTGGTGTCGATGTTCAAACTCACGTCCGATCATGCGCTCCTCAAGGAAGCCATGCGTGACTATCCAGATGATGTCCTCGTGCAGTCGACCGTCGTTCTGCATGAGTCAGAATCCGAACCTGAGTTCAGCAAGTGGGCAGCACGGTGGGTCGAGTTCGATCCTGACAATGCTCTTGCCCACTACATGTCTGCGAGTCTCAAGGCAAAAGACGATCCTGCTGGTGCCGTGGAAGATCTGGTGGCTGTCATGTCTCTACATGGGAATCACGATCACGGTGGTGCCTTCATGATCAACCAAAGTGCGTTCTATGAATCCATAGGCATGCCTGCGCCAGTCGCCCAGGCCGCCGCTACCCAAGTTGGCACGCCAGCTATAGGCTCCCTAAGGAAGTCTGCTAGAGCACTGGCAACCTATGCGTCTGACCAGCGGGAGGCAGGTGGCCAAGAGGCTGCGGATCGCGCGTCAGCTGCTGTCCTCGCCATGGGCCAGCGTTATACGCAAGAGCATGGGACCATCCTCGAGAACCTGGTTGGAGTGCCGATTGAGAAGATAGTTCTCAAAGACTACGAAGAGGCCGATGAGATCCCTGCGTTCCTGGACCGCTCCGTTGGTGACTATCGCGAAAGCCTGGACGCCAGCATGGCGGATCTGCGAGGCTTAATGAAGAATAACGCCTTTGAAAAGATGCAAGCATTGTCCAACCAATCGGATCTCCAAGAATACCTTCGCCGACTCAGCCAACTCGGTGAAGCGTCGGTCCAGCAGTGGGTCAACCAGAAAATGAATGCTAGTCCCTGAACGGACGACTATAGATTCGGATTCTCCGTAGCAAAGCAGCGCATGATGGTCCCAATGACACCGTTAAAGTTTCGAAAGGCGATTCCAATTTCATCAGCACCTGATTTGGTCATGGTCACTTGCAGTTCGACGACGGCGTCAGCGTCCTTCACCTGGTATTGGAAACGGGCCTCCTTGCGAATCGGTAGTTCGTTCAAGCGGAGGCCGATTCTCGCCACATGACTCACTTCCAAGCCATCGATGTCCCGAAACATGGCATGCAAGGGCGTCGCCATCTGCGTCAGCGGCATCACTTTGTGAAACCTGGCATTGGGGACGACAATGTCATCCTCCTCAGCCTCACCAAAGTCTCGCTCTAACGCAGATTTGCCCATGGAATCCACGGCCACGCCGAAACCCTTCTTGAGAAGCTTGCGGATGAGCCAACTACCTATCATTGAACCGCACTTTGGAGCAACAGGTGCCCGGACGTCGAGCACGTAGAAAGTCTCTATTGGCGGAGCCGAACATACATCGTTCGGGTCTCGCCCTGTGGGAATGTGAGCGAAACGCGCTCGTAGGTGTCATTGATTGCCGTAGTCGTTGTCTCAGTGGGAGTGAGTTCCTGCCAGTCCTGTAGATCGACTGAAGACTCTAGCAGAGCGTCTGCATCCTGTGACTTCAGACCGGTGTAACTGAGCGTGGCTTGGCCATCGGCGAGCTGAAGGTCGAGATTCTCGAATGGCAAAGCTGCCGGTGCGTCGCTGAACACCGTGATGGAGGCGCGCCCAATTGGGCTGAAGATGCTGCCTTCGCCTCCGAGGACATTGCGCCCTTGTAGGGTGATCGAGTTTTCACCAGGCGTGAGCGGGAACGACAACGTCCAGGTGTCGAGATTCGTCCAGGTTGGTCTGTAAGTCTCACCGCTTTCCACGTGGAGGAAGTGGTGAAGGTCGAGTTTACCGGTCCCCTGGAGTTCGATCGTGGTGGTGTCGACGCGCTGATTAGAAGCTGTTTGCAGGGAGAAGGCCGTTGATGGGGCGTCGCTTCTGACCTGGGATTGGACGGACTTGGCTCTGGAAATGATGTAACGCAAATGGGTGTCGAAACTCTGATCAGGAAGGAGCTCCCCGAAGTGATTCGCCCAGCGTGTCATGTAGCTCTCGTTGAGGGTGGTGAGGAGAACGTCGTTTATGTAGGCGAGATAGATCCGTTCGTAGGCTGGGTTTTTCAAGATCTTCTTGAGGTCGTTGTTCGTAGTAATGGAGAGGGAGGCGTTGTGCGCGAAGTCTAGGTCGTGCGGAAAATAAGTGAACTTGCCATTGGGCATCTGATAGAACATGCCGTTGTGCTGGCTGTTGGCACCGTACTGATCGCCAGCCCCTGATAGGATAGCGAGCGCCATGCCTTTTAGCCAGCGATCCACATCCACGAGATCCGGCAGCGCTTCCAGAAAGGCGTCGTTTGAGAGTGAGAACAGTTCCGTGTAAGCCATGATGGGCGCGTAGGCGTCACGGCGTCGGTTGTTCTTGAGCTCGTAGTTCCACCGATAGCTCTCCGGTTCGTCACCCAAGTCGCGGATTGCGGTACCTACGACACTGTCTGGGCTGGGACGTTTGTAGCCATCGGCGTCGTCGGTGGTGGGGTAATAGATGAGTTCGTACTCGTAAAGGTTGCCCTCATCGCCGTCCTCAAACTGCGATTCGAGAAAGAGACCGCCATAGCGAGCGAGCTGGAGTTCGGCAGGCCCGGTGTATGAAGAGCGAGGCGCCACGACCTGAATGAGGTCATTGAACTCCGCCGGGATGCCCCCTGAATGTGTCATCATCTGATTGAAGAGCATTTCAAACTGACCAAACCTAGTGCCTTCTGATCGATCAATCGCCACGGTTTCATGGACGCCACGGAAACGTTGCTGTTTGGGAAACTTTACGTTGTATCCGAGTCGGGGAATGGTGACGCGGCCGCGCTCGCTGCCTTTGAGGCGGACGCCGACATTGTAGAAGATCTCCTGCTCTCGATAAATGACCGTCGCGGGCACGCGGTCATTGCTCATGAGATTGATGGGTTCATGCAACCACTCGACATCGTCGGGATGCATGATGATGCGCAAGTGGTGGAGGCGTTCGTTGCCTAACTGATCCTCGTCTAACACACCAAACAATGCCCGGGAATCCGCTCCTCCTGGAGGATACTGAGAAACGGCGCCTTCAATGTCCGTCGCTTTGACATAGAACTGAACGACGGCGCTAGCGTCCTGGGGAGGAAGACTCACAGTGTAGCGACCGTCTTCAAGAGTCATCGAGCTCTCCTGAAAGTCGTTGCCATCAGTCGACCAGTGTAGGGTGACCTCTCCAATTCCGTCTGGATCTGCTGCCGTAACTTCAATCCTGGTGGCATCCTCTGGGCGCGGCACGGCGGGGTGATGAGCGAGGCCGTTGAGAGTGGGCCCGAGATTGCTCACGAGTCGGGAGTTTGGCTGCCCGGGTGTGCCTCCACCTGCTGGTGTGGTGAGAATGTGCTTCTTAGCTAAGCGGTTGAAATACAGGCGTGTATGCAATTGAGGTGACCCACTCAGGGCTCGAGCACGAAAGCGGATTTCGTAGGTTTTGCCGTTCGAAATACGCGCTCCGCTGGCAAACGATGTTTCAACGTGATTGTGCATGTGCCCAGCAGGCCCCGTGGCAACGAGGCGAAGCACATTGTTGGAAGGATCTTCGGGATCAGTGGCGATCTCGCTGTGACGATGATTTCCGCGCAAACGCCAATTTCTGAGCGCTGTGCCACCAAAGATGCTCGGTTGGAAGGTACTGTTGTTGATCAACGGGGCGCTCAATCCATCGGGATCTTCGACCACCTGGATGTCGTCGATGAGGACCTCGCCTCGCCCTAACAGAGCAATGTCAAGTTCCGACCATTGGTTGTCGGGACCCACGGCGCTACGCTCAGCGACACCACGATAGCTAATTTCCTGCCAAGCCGTTTGCGACAGCTCGTCACTCGCGGCCCAGGCGATGGCTTGTGCGTTGTCAGCATCGGGGTCGCGCAATTCGAGGCTAGAGCCGCCGGCATCGGCTTCGGTCGGCCAATCACCGTTGTCGTGATAGTGAACTTCATCGGCGAAATTTCCAGCAGCGTCTTTCAAAACAAGGTGTCCGGAGCCGTTCGGGAGGTTTCCTGAGAAGCCAATGTCGTCGTTTCGGACCACGAGAAAGCCACCAGGCTCTAACATCGTCCCCTCAGGGAACACGTGCTCGATATCTCCATCGAGTTCCCAGCCGGTGAGATCGATGCCGAGGTCGCCACGATGATAGAGTTCGATCCATTCATCGTCGATCTCTGCGTAAGGAGTGGCGCCATCTGCATACTGAGGTCGGGGATGGTAGAAGATCTCGTTGAAGACGATGTCTGTGTGTAACTCGCTCTTGTTCGAAAGGCCTCCGGTTGCCTCTGAAACGAATCGCCATTCCTCGCCTCCATCTGGAAAGCGTCCGCGCCCGCGCTCCTTTACGCGGACGGCGTCGGACACCGTATCGCCGCCGACGAGAGCGATCGCATCGCCACTCGCGACGCCTTCGGGAAAGCCCGCTACACGTAGAAACCCACCCGCCGTGAGCGTTGGAATCCCAAGTGGAACCCGCGTACCACTGGTGACGTGAAGGAGTTCAAGTCCTTCAAGCGGCACCTCCGCCGTGCTGCGGGCGTGAAGTTCCACCCAGAACTCGGCCTCGCTGAGCGCGGCCAGTTCGTTGATCTGAACCAGGGGTTCCGGAAGAAGAATGTCAGGAAAGTTGCGCTCTCCGGGCGTGCCGCCAAATTCAAGGCTCCACGTCCAGGCACCACTATCTGTTGGCGTTTCATCGGGAAGGCGTTTTGCCAGCGTCACGCCAGTGCCATCGGGCGCGATGGGCCAATTTCCGCCATCCTTGTAGCGCACCTCATTCATGAGACGGCCACTGGCGCTGAGCAGACGAAGGCGTTCGCCGTTGTTGTCGAGCTTGCCGACAAAAGGTCCAAGCGCATCCGTGACTTGATCAGGGCTACTGGCGACTAGCAAATACCCGTGTCCTGGGATGATGGTGCCCTCTGGAAAGGCAAACTCCACGCCTCCGGTCAAAGTCCAACGTGACAGGTCGATGTCGACCGACATTTGGTTGTGCAACTCGATCCATTCGCTCTCTTCCGTCTGAGCTGGATGATAGTGAATTTCGTTGAAGACCACGACACTGTCCGAATCGGCCAGTGCGGCGCCAAACGGACAGATCGCAAGAATGGCGAAGAATCTTTTTAATAAGCTCACGTTAGTCGATTGATCGGATGCGTAGGTAGCCCGAAGCAGCCTCGGGCCGTGTTTGCCGAATAATGGTCTCGGTGCCCTCGGCTGCGACACCTTCTATGGTGGTAGTCCAGTTGATAAGGTCAGTCGAGAACTCTGTGATGTAGGTCTTGTCAGGTTCGGAAACGAAGTTGACCCGAATATTGCCGCCTTGACCGACCGCGACGTCGAAGATCTCGAACGTGCTTGGTTTGCCGTCGTCTGGTGGGGTGGTTGGCGTGCCGAAGCCCAGCATAAACTGGGCAATCTCCTCAGCGGGTGCTGCCCGGTTAAGAAGAATCACATCGTCCATGCGGCCAAGGAATTGGGTGACCAAGTCTGCGCGATTACCAATCCGGAGTGTCCCATCGGCGTCGCCAACCTCTGTTGTGATCTCGCTCTCGCCGTTCAGTTCGCCATTGAGATAGTGGCGAACGGTTCCCTCTTCAAACGTGATGGCGATGTGTTGCCAAACACCCGTTTCGGGAGCCTTCTCGGAGATGAAATCGGCCAGAGCGCCCTCGCCGTTTCCTGAGTAGAACCGCACGCGGCCATCGCCGTTTTGTATGAGGTAGACGTCGTAAGGTGCTGGAATATTGTTAGAGCTCTTGGCCACAATACCACGCCAGCTATCGTAGTTCTCCACGTTGATCCAGGTGGCTACGGTCATGTCTCCCACAATCGACAAGCTGTCAGAATCCGCGGCTTCGAGAAAGGCCTCTCCCTGAAACTCCATCACACCGCCGCGCTCAGGATCCTCCACCCAGGTCGCACCCATTGTCTTGGCGTGGTTGCCCCTGCCCGAGATGTCAGGTTGTTCAGAAACGTCCTGGTCAAACGTCCACAGCCCGACCGTGCCCGCCGGTATCGTGGAGGCATCGCCAGAGTCATGAGGGTTTGTGCCGGTCGCGACTTCCTGCCCATCGGGCGCTCCATCGCCATCGGTGTCACGCGCGTTGGGGTCGGTTCCGGTCTGGTCAGCGGACACAAAGGTGCCCGAGTTGTCCTCCACCATGTCCGACAATCCATCGCCGTCGGTGTCCGATTTACTAGGATCGGTGCCCGTGTCTTGTGCGCTCACGAACACTCCCGTGCCGGTTTCGACCAAGTCTGATAGCCCATCGCCATCGGTGTCGGCCAGCTTTGGATCGCTGCCGCGTCCCTCGATCTCCTCCGAATCACTCACGCCGTCGCCGTCGGTGTCGGCGTTGCTCGGATCGGTGCCGGCAAGGAACTCGCGCACCAAGCTAAGGCCATCGTCGTCCGCGTCCGACTCCCCTGTTTCGTCTAGGTTGCCAAAGTGGAACTGTTCCCAGACATCAGCCAAGCCATCACGATCCGCGTCGCCTCCAACGACTAACAGACCACCGCCATTGATAAAGATGGGCAGCAAGCCGCCATCAAAGAGAGTGCCCAGGCCATCAAAGTCATAAACGCCTTCGGGGACGGCGAGCGCGCCGTCGTTGATGGTGAGTTCGCCAAATGCGAGGGTGCCATTGAGCGCCACTCGGCTCTCTTCTCCAGAGATGTCTAGTCGCCCATCGATGTGGTTAAGGTTGAAATCGAGGTCCAGGGTGCCATTCACGAGGAAGATGTCGCCACTTCCGAGACCGGCTCGGGCGCTGCCTCGGAGCACCGCTTCTTCAACGCGCCAAGCACCGCCAAAGGCTTCATTGGCCGCCTCAAGCTGAACCACCGTGAGGGAAGCGGCCACGGTCTCTGCGGACCGGATGGTGATGCCACTGGTACCCACGAGTGTGCTTCCAAGCGTGAGCTGACCTGGGGCGTTGAATTGGATCACGCTGTCCTGGGTGAAGGAGAGAGTCTGTCCGCTCAAACCGAGGCTGATGTTGCCATTGGCATCCTTCGCCAGAGTGCCGCCATCAATGCCCAGAGCCGGCACACTCGCGACCCCAGAATGCCGCAGGCTGAGCACGGTCTTGCCAATTAGATCTAAGCGATCCCCAGCAAAGATCGGATCACGTCCACCGGGGCTTTGTATTTCAGGTGCCACACTTTCGACGACGAGGTAGTTCTTGCCTGCGGTGGGGACATTTCCATCGGTCCAAGCACTCGGTTCATCCCAGGCTTCCCCCGATTCTGCCAAGACAATGCCCACCGGCTGGCTCGCGGCGTCGAGCGGATTGCTACCCAACGTGGCTTCCACGAAATCACCGAAGGTGTCACTGTCAGTGTCTGCCAAGAGAGGATTCGTGCCTGGGTCGTCTGCACTGACAAAGGTCTGAGAATTTGATTCCAAGCCGTCGACAAAGCCATCGCCGTCTGTATCGGCCCGACGTGGATCGGTGCCCGTGTCGCTTCCGCTGACAAAGATCCCTGTGTTTGACTCGGCGCCGTCTTTGATCCCGTCTTGGTCGGTGTCGTCGTTTTCCAAATCCGTCCCGATGGCATACTCTTCGGCATTGCTGATGCCATCCTTGTCCTGGTCGGCGGCACCATCGGCGGCATTGTCAGGATTTAGGAAAGCCACGCGGTTCTCAAAGAAATCGGGTAAGCCGTCCCCATCTGCATCCGGTGCCGATTCCAATGTCGCGGGCCCGTTGGCCAAGAGTTCAATTTGATCCGCGTCTAGAGCTTCATTCCAAAGAGAGAGCTCATCAATGAGTCCGTCGAAACCGGTAAACAGATCGGCGCGGGAACCGATGTAGAGCGGGCTATCATTGATCGGGAATTCATCAAGGGCGAGGACGCCTTCCACCGTCGATGCCAACTCGCCATTGACGTAGAAGAGGATGTCTCCCGACTCAAGGTCCGCGGTCACAGCGATGTGGCTCCACACGTCAGATTCGATCACCGCATCGACGCCTGGTTGGGTTGAGGTGTCGTTGTCGCCCCCTTGTTGGTAAAGAAAGACCAACTGCCGTGAGCCGTTTTCGATGCGCAGTTCATAGTTGCCCGCATGGTTGTCAGCCGAGCCTTCGCTGGGGTTCTTGCCGATGATGCCTTCCCAGGCATTGTTCCCAGGCTTCACAAAGGCGCTGATCGTCAGGGCGTTAGACACATTCAGGATCTCCGCGTGGGGGACTTTGACGTAAGCGCCATCAATGAGCGACAGCGCTTGTCCAGGAAGGGCCTCCGGGGTGTCATCGCTGAACGTGGCGCCGTCTTCAAGAGAGCCATCATTCCCATGAACGGAAGCGTCCGTGGCGTCGCCCTCAAAGCGCCAGAGACCGATCAACTCCGCTTGCATAGGAGCGATGAAGACGATGCCGAGCAGTCCAATGGCAAGGGACCTAAGATAAAGAAGCTTTATGATACTCATACGAATGTATGTTAGCGATGACTTTATTAAGGAGCAAGCCCTAGCCTGAGCGATTGAATTATGGGTCTTTGTTAGTAATGGTGCCTAGTCGGACGCCAATGCGCTTGCCTGACCTGAAAGCGCCGATCATGATGGGCCTGAGATGCAGACTCACCAGACAGGAACGGAGATCACGCTTGGAATGGAAGGTGGTGGCACACGGACGACGGTCTTGCTTGTCGATGAAGAGGATTCAGTCCTAGCATCGTTTCATGCCGGTCCTGCGAATCTTCGATTGATGGAAGTTGGGGAACTTGCGATGCATCTCCAGGAGATTCGCCAACAGCTTCCGGTGCAGCCGACGCGAATTGGCATTGGACTTGCCGGGGTTCGCCTGACTTCAGATCACCAGGGTCTTCGCCATGCGGTGGCCACGGTTTGGCCGGGTGTTCTCTGTGCGACTTCAGACGATTTGATGACAGCGCTAGAAGCGGCGGATTGGGAAGAGTCCTGTGCGGTTCAAGTGCTCGTTCTCAGCGGCACGGGTTCGTGCGTGGCGGGGCGACGACGGGACGGTGAAACCACGAAGCTCGGTGGACGTGGCCATATTCTGGGAGATCGCGCGAGTGGCTGTGACATTGCGCAGGACGCCTTACGATCGGTCATGGCAAGATACGATCTGGAGAATGCTTGGCCTTCGTTGGGTGCCGACATTCTGACTTACCTGCAGATGAACGAGCCTGAAGATCTCATCGATTGGTCGCTCGTGGCCCCTAAGAATGAGTTGGCCAGTGTTGCGGTGCCGGTCTTTCATGCGGCGGCTTTCCGTCAGGATCTCATCGCCAATGAAGTGCTCTCACGAGCAGCCGCTCGTCTCTGTGACGATGCGAAAGCTGGTGCGAATCGTCTTTTGAAGGCCAATGAAGCGGCTCAGTTTGTTTTCAATGGGGCGGTCCTTCTAAAGAATCCTGCTTTTCAGAACCAAGTGGCTGCGCAGCTTCGGCTTCTTTGCCCTAACGGTATAGTCACCCCTCTCGTAAGGCCAAGCGTTTGGGGGGCGATTGCTTTGGCTAGAAAAGCGAACGCCATGGCGGAATCGGAAGAGACCGAGTCCTCCCCTTACAATACAACAGTGATCGCAGCTGAGGCCTGGCGACCGGTGAGTTCTGCGCCAACGGAGCAACGACACCCGGGCTCTACAGAGCTTTCGGATCTGTCGATCAAAGAGGGCATGGCTCTCATGCTGGCAGCTGATGCGACTCTGACGGTTGCCATTTCGGAGGAATCCGAAGCCATCGCTTGGACGATTCAACGAGTGGTAAGGGCCTTTTCTGAAGGTGGTCGCCTCATCTATACGGGTGCGGGAACCAGTGGGCGATTAGGTGTGCTAGATGCCAGTGAATGTCCGCCAACTTTCAGCGTCTCCTATGACCAGGTCCAGGGTATCATTGCCGGAGGCCGATCGGCTCTCTGGTCTGCCGTTGAAGGAGCTGAAGATGATCACGGGGCGGGCTCGCGTGCGGTGGCGATGCGTCATGTGAGGCCTCGAGACGTGGTTGTCGGCATTTCAGCGAGCGCTTATGCGCCTTTCATCTGGGGTTGTTTACAAGAAGCGAAAGATCGAGATGCGGTCGCCGTTCTGCTGTGCTGCAATCCCGGCTACAAAGACCACCCACTGCCGGACCAGGTGATTGCGCCAAATACTGGACCCGAGATCCTCACAGGCTCGACGCGACTGAAAGCAGGCACGGCGACAAAGTTGATCCTGAACATGATCACCACACTCGCCATGACGCATTCGGGCAAAGTGCTCAGCAACCACATGATCGATCTCAATCCCTCCAATGCTAAGCTCCGTAAACGGGCGGTTCGCATCGTGGGCGACATCACTGGAGCTGACGAAGAGGCCGCTCGTGAGGCGTTGGAGAACAGCAGCTGGAGCGTGCGTGTTGCGTGCGAAAGCCTCTCCTAGCCATCGTGTAGGCAGGAACGTTGCTCTAGAGCGAGTGATCAGGGTTTGGTCGAGGCAACTTGGCTTTTTGCGTCTTCAGCTGTTTGAGGAGCAGGGCGTCCATGCTTGCCATTCTCTCCGTTTGAGATGCTGCTAGGTTCTTGCTCTCGCTTGGATCGTTCTTGAGGTTGTAGAGCTCTTGCGGCCCAGCCCAGAACTTGAGGTATTTCCAATCTCCCTGGCGAAGAATAGAGTAGGGGCCCGGATCATGCCGGTAGTGAGGAAAGTGCCAGACGAGGGAGTCGCGATCCACGGGGCTCGCGGTTTTCAAGTGGCTCCAGAGTGAAACGCCATCCAAAGTTCGATCCGTTGGCAGGGCGGTTCCCGTCGCTTCGAGGATCGTGGGAAACAGATCGATCGAACACGCAGGCACCTCCGAGACTTGGTTCGCAGGGATCATCTTTGGCCAGCGCACGAGAAGCGGCACCCGGATACCCCCCTCATAAGCGTAGCCTTTGCCGCTCCGCAATGGGGCATTGTCTGTAGGCGACCCGTCGCGATCCAAACCCCCGTTGTCGCTGGTGAAGATGATCAAGGTTTGCTCGTCGAGATCGAGTTCGTCTAACAAATCAAGAATTTTACCTGTGGAATCATCGACGGACTCGACCAAGGCGGCGTACTTTGCCTGAGTGGGGGTTTTTCCCTCTTTCTTGTACTTTGCGGCTACTTCGGCGATCGCCTGGATGGGCGTGTGCACGGCGTAGTGGGATAGCTGAATGAAGAAAGGTTCATCCTTCCACTGTCGAATCAAGGCGAGGGCTTCATCGGCTTCACGATGGGTGAGAAACTCGCCAGGCTTTCTTCCAGGCAACCTATGGATGCCCGCGCGAACGCTCTCGTGCCTGCCCTTGGGCTGATTGTAAGGATCGAAATAGGATGGTGGTTGCCCATAATCGCAGCCTCCGCGATTCTCGGTAAAGCCTTGTTTCGTCGGGTACCAATCGGGATCGCCCAAATGCCATTTGCCGATGTAGGCGGAACGATAATTCTTCGCCTCACCGAGCGCCTCGGCGATGGTCCGTTCTTCGTGCTCCATCCAGTAGGGATTAGGAGGGCAGAGTAGTTTTCGTTTTTTGCCTCCGACATAGGCCGTGGGGTTCTTGTCCGGGGTGCCCAAGCCGCCCCGCTGAAACCGAGAGCGAATCCAATCCGTGACGCCAACGCGGTGCGGATACCGCCCTGTCAGCACCGCTGCGCGAGTGGGTGAACAGACGGCACAGGCCGCATAACCGTTGGTGAAACGCACGCCTTCATTCGCAAGTCGGTCAATGTTAGGAGTTCTGTAGTAATCGGAGCCCTGGCAACTCAGGTCCATCCACCCCAGGTCATCGACAAGAATAAGAATGACATTGGCTGGCCGCTCTTGAGCGTGAACGTGCGTGGAGGCAGCAAGGAGTAGGGCGAGGATGAGCCGACGAATCATGGCTCTATGTAGGCCGGGATTTCGTGAACTGACAAGGCTCAGTGTGTTTCATCGATTTCAACGGCAGAAAAGCGCTGATCTCCTGTCGAACCTAATGTGGAGGCTACCGATCTCGGACCCGGACCAGGAAGAGGTGACGATCTGCCTCCGGGCAAATGCCGAGGCGTCAGACTATGCGTTCTTTAGGCTAACGCTCCGCGAAAAAGTGGGGGCTGAATAGAACGGTTACTTCCCATCGAGGTACTTCCACCTTCCCTTGAACCGCTTGAAGCGACTCAGCTCGTGCAGTTCATGCTGCTCGTCGCCCACGAAGTAGGTCGCGATGAACTCGACCTTGCCGATCTTGTCCTCCTTCTGGCCTTTGGCAGTACCGACGATCTCGAGACCGCTCCAATTCACGTCGTAGATGGTTTCCTCGAGTTGTTTCTTAAGATCCCGATCCTTCGTGTCGGGATGCGTGGTTTCCACTAGATACTCGACGCGTCGAAAGAAGTACGCGCTGTAACGTGAACGCATGAGCTCCTCCGCCGTCTCGGCGCGTTCACGACCATAGTGAAAACGCATGCAGCACCTCGCGTAGCTCACATTACTCTTACAAGGGCATAAGGATTCTTCGCGCTCTCTAGGGATCTTTTCACCATACTCGTCCACCAGGGAGACACCCACATCGTCTGGAAAAAGCAAGTTTGGGAGGCACCTATTGGGCTCTCATGCCTGCTAGAGAGATGCAGCCCTAGGAGCGGCGACGTTCCCGACGATCCGGATCCCGGCTAGTGAGTCCACCAACCCCTTTTCAGAACACGTTTTCAACGGAAGGCGCTCATTCGGCAATCAGAAGTGTCGAAGGCTCTGTTAGCGTCTCTGCGGCCGAGGCCTCCTTCTTTCGATGCCGTATCAGAGCGCTTATCGAGACGAACAGAACGAGGACCACAATCTTCTTCCAATGGCGATCCAAGGTTCCCATGGACGCATCTTAGTACGCCGTCCGATGGGTGACAACTCACTTTGCCAATTCGAAACGGTAGGCATCGTATGGGTCGGGAGCTTCGACTCGAAAGCCATCGCCCACGCGTTCATAAACCAGCAACTGACTGTCCAGTGGATCGAGTGGCCTGGTGGGCAACTCCTCCAGCGACGCGGGATAGTTACCCTGCTCGAGTTGGAACTTGGCTAACTGGATCACCGCGCGGTGAACGGCAAGCTTGCGCGCGGTATCCAAGTCTGCTCTTCCGATACCGGACAGTTTGATTGAGTGATCTGCGGCCGTCCATGCCGTTGCTGGAGCGTCCTCGAGTCCACTCCACAGACGGTTCCACGTGTCGATCTGATGGCCGAAAGCCTTGTTTCCGGTTTCCAGATCGACAATGCATTGTTGATAGGTTTCTGATAGGGTGCCGAACCCGCGGAGTGCCCATCCTCTCGGTGCGAGGTGTCTCCATAGTGGCTGATCGTCGCCCATCTCTGGTCCCAAACCTAGCGATCTCGTGGCCGCGTCTTTGAAGCTGAGCATAAAGGCGCGCTCACCACGCATGGCAGTTTGGAGAATGTTCGCGAAGTCTATCTTCCTGAGGTTCTGATCTAACTGATCCAACTGGCCCTGATCCCAGACCTGAGATCTTAGGCCATTTTCGATCGGGTCACCCATCAAAGCGAGGTCTGCCAGAAAGATGACATGGAAAATCCATCCCGGTTCTTGTTGATACATTTCACCCAGGCGCAGCCCAATCAGAATGTCTTCCAGTGCGCCGGCATGATTGCCTTCTAGCAAATGCACGTGAGATTGAATCGCGGTCAGTTTCATCAGAAAGAAAACGCCAAGGTTAAACACGGAGTAGCCGTCTGCCTGTTGACCACTTTCGAAGGTTCGATTCCATTGCGAATAAGGCAATGATAGTCTTCCCGCGAGCTCTTGGCGAATGGGCTGCCAGGGTTCCAATGTCGTCACTAAGAACTCCAGTGGGGCTGCCTTGATACCTTTCTCATTGGCCAGTCGCTGAGCAATGGAGAGGAACTCTTCGGGGGTTTCGGCCTCTTCGACATCACGGAAGGAATCGTAGATCCCTTTCACCAGGGCTTGGGAGGATCCTGGTGCCCCTTCTTGCTTTAGCTCTTGCAGGAAACGGGAAGATCCGAAATTCTCCTTTTCTGGAACTCGTACCGGAATCAGCTGGGAAAATTCCAACACTTCACCTTCGGTTCGCAGGCGATCCATGACGCTCTGATAGTCACGCGTGCCTCGCCAATTCTCGATGGCGTAAATCAAAGCTACCAAAGTAGCCAAGGCGGCCACGACAAAGAAGATTCGTTTCAATTGTTTCATATTTTAGGATGGTGTTAATGCGATTCGCTCTCTGGATAAAGGACAGCCAAGGCGAGCTGGTAGGTGGTCTGTTGGAACTCCCTAGCAGCCGGTGACAAAGCCCTGGAGACGGTGGGCCGAAGGGTTGGGGGCGTTTGGGTGACTAGGTGCAGACCAAGAATGATGACCCAACAAACGGCAAGAGCCGGCCAGCCATATCGATTTGGCCAGGCCTCTTGTTTTTGAGTTTGCGGCGGAAGGATAGACGCTCGCCACTCATCCGGCACCTGCCGGATGGTTTGCGCTTTGAGCAGCTTCTCGAAGGCGTTGTTGTCAGGATTCATGGTAGGATCTCGTTGTAGAGTGGGCCCAGTTGTTCTTGTAGCTTCGTTAGCCTTAATCGGTAACGACTGGCTGCGGTGTTTGGTGGGATTTCTAGCGTTTGCGCAATCTGCGGGAAGGTGAATTCTTCCCAGAGCTTGAGATAGACCACCGACCGCTGCATGGCGGGCAACTCCCCAAGGCACTGCTGCAACGCGAGGCGAAACGTCGACCGATCCGGATCTTCGGGCCTGGCGAACAGCTCGCCGCCGTTCTGCGAAGCGACTTCACGTTTCTTGCGCCGGGATTCACGCCGTTGCCGGTCAATCAATTGCCGTCGTGTCATCTGGAGAAGAAAAGCACGTTCATGCTCGACGGCCTCGAGACAAGAAGCGTCCCTGGCTAACCGCTCAAAGAGCGCGTGGATGACGTCCTGAGTTTCGGCGTCTGATCGCGTCCAGTTCCAAACAAACCCAAAGAGGGCCTGCGCATGGTCGTCGTAGACACGGTCGAGTCGGCTCATTACCCTCTAGACGTCGCCGATCCGAAACTTTGTCAGCGCCTGCCAGCGATTTCCCAAGATTGTGCCTCCATTTCTCGCCAGGGCCCAGCGCTCTCTTTGCTGACCAGCGAGCCGTGCGTCTAAAACCTGCGGCGTCACAATCGGCTCGCTCCCGCAGGGCATCCTCTCTACGATTCTTGAATGGTCTCCGTCCTAAACAGGCAAAAAATGAAGGAACAGATCTTTCTGGCTTCCATGCTAGAGGCAATCTGAGTCACGATCTGAGATGATGAAGCTCTTCCTCATTAGTCTCTTTTTTCTCACGGGTCTCGCGACTGCCGAACTCACCGTCACCCCGGTCTTTGGGCCCGAAACGGACACTGGTCCCTACAAACACCCGTCTTGTCTGACTGAGTTGGACAATGGAGATCTCTATCTGGCTTACTACGGAGGCGGCGGAGAGTATGCCGCAAGCACACGTGTCTATGGATCGCGCTTGACGGCTGGTTCTAGCAAATGGACAGCGCCGCAGGTGATCGCGGGCAACCCATTTAAATCTTTGGGGAACCCCGTGGTCTGGCAAGCGCCTGATGGAGTCGTTTGGCTTTTCTATGTCACGCGTTTCGGGGACACGTGGTCGACTTCCCGGATCAAGGCAAAGATCTCGCGTGACGGTGCCAAGACCTGGTCCGACTCCTTTCTCGTCACCTTGCAAGAAGGCACCATGGTCCGGAATCAGCCCATCGTCTTGAGCGATGGTGACTATCTCTTACCAATCTATCACGAGACCGGTGCCAACACCGAGTTCACGGGAGCGGATTCGACCTCGCGGATGCTTCGCTTCACGCCGGGAGAAACCCTATGGCGCGAAGTTGGGACGATCCGATCTGACAAGGGGAATATTCAACCGGGGGTGGTCGAAGTTTCACCCGGGTATCTGTTAGCCTATTGTCGGCGCTGCGGCGACTACGAGCCGACGGATCAGGGTTGGACCGTGACCGCCTCGTCAAGAGATGGTGGCAAGACCTGGACGAAAGGAAAGGACTCCACCTTCAAGAATCCCAACTCGGCTCTCGACTTCAAGAAGCTCGCCAACGGGCACTTACTCCTCGTTTTTAATGACCACATGTACGAACGTTCGCCTCTCACGGTGGCCATTTCTGAAGATCAGGGAAAGACTTTCCCGCATCGGTTCAATGTCATGGAAGGCGAAGGCTCCTTTGCCTATCCCACTGCGATCCAGACCAAAGACGGCAAAATCCACCTGATCTTTACTTCGGACGAACGCACTGTGATTCAGCACGCGGTGCTGGACGAAGCCGACGTGACCGACCGGTGAATACCGTAAGGCGCCACTAATAAAGTGTCCTTATCTTCTTACTCGTGAGTGAGAAGTTCTGTGGCGGCGATTCAGGCGGCGAAGCGCCTTCCATCGGCCCGTGAGAAGTCTATCTTGTCGAGAATGAATTTTCGGAGTGGGGCAGCGATAACGCTAAGGTGCAGAAATTCAGAAAGCGTATTTCTCAGCGCTTCCGACACCACCATCTCGGAGGGCAGGACATCGGGACGAATCGTCCGTATCCAGGAGCCAAAGTGTTTCCATACAAGCTCATCGCGCGTCATGGAGAGGTATTGGAGCATCCCCTGAGCGATCATTCCCGTTTGCACGAACACATGATAGGCTCGCATCTTTCGCTCAACCTGTTTGCGATACTGTTCCGTAGTCCGATGAAGATACTGAGTTCCGTTTCTCCGTTTGATAGGCTTCATCTCCGCCATCCAGAAATGGTAACCAAAGGATCCGAGGGTATGCACTGCTTGTTTGAATGATAGTTCGATCTTGAAACGCAAACTGTAGAGTAATATGATCTCTTCGGCACTCAATGTAAGATCAGTGGTGAGGAGAATGATCCGCCCCCTAACAGGGTGGTCTACAAGGACGAACCTCACCATCCCCTTAGCTGGTTTCCACAATAGATCCTTCGTTAGGAATTGGATCTCGATATTCCGTTCCCCGTAGACTGGGCTAAGAATGGACTCAAATTTCTTCTTCCCAAAGAGGTTTTGAATCTTCAACTTGGTTCCGTATGTCTTAGGGCGACCACGCTTTCGCTTCTTGACGACAGGCGCTTTCTCGAACGCTACGGTCGACTTTCGCACCCTGGTCACCAAATCACAGGAATGCGCCGTTGTTCTACCGATCATCTTGCCGTTAGCATAGTAGGCATCTGCAAGAAGAATGAACTTCAGATCTTGGCCGACCGATTCGCGCATTTCATTGGCCTTGTCGATTAACGTTCGTTTGTCGCGGTTGGAGCGAACGATTCCCTCATGAATACGTGCGCACACCGGCACACAGAAGCAATAGCCGCGCACTTGGCAGAGGACACCGAAGGCCTGGAAAGAGTGGCCCATGATATACTGAGGCTTCGTGTTAGACTCGGATTCTTGATGGAGGTATTTCACGCCGGGTATCTTGCGCCCCTCCTTGGCATTCTTGATGCCGTCGATAAGCAAGACAGGCCGACCATGGACGAGGTAAACGGGAAAGAGCCTGATCACAATGGAGAGCCAGAGTTGGGCAAGTTGATCTATCTTCACGGCATCACTGTGAAAGAAATGCAGTAACCGCTCATAACAGTGTTCGGAAAGGCCAAGAGCCCGCACGAAGCTGGTGACACCGGCGAGATCCTTTCGAACAGCGAAAGCAACCAAAATCAGAAGAAACCAGAGAAAGGTCCGGCTCCTAGAGAACGCGGGACGAAGAAGACTAACGATATTCCACCAAGCTAACCAAAGATCCATAGAAATAATTTAAAGTTCCCATATAGTTAGCATACATAAGCTAATGATTAAATCACAAATCAACTGATTAGAGAAAAGAATCGAGAAGCTTTTAGAAAAGTTAGTGAGGCTCGGGCCAATGCGACCAGGTAGCATCAGCAAGCAATACCGAGATCGTGAGAATCAGAAAGGCATCTACTATCAGTTAAGTTACACGCACAAGATGAGGAGTCGCACGGAGCATGTCTGGCCGGAACATCTGAAAAAGCTGCGTGCCGAAATCACCGAATACAAGAAGTTCAGACAATTGACAGGCGAGTTGATCGATCTCAGCATCGAGTTGTCGAAAGGAAAGATTACACGGCTACGAAATCAGTCTGCCAACTCATGAGAACTTTCCACTCACGAGTTCTTAGCACAGGCTATGTAAGACAGCAGGGGAGTGGAATCAGCCTCGAGTAGCAATCCAAACATATGGAAGCAATGAGAGGCCCGAAAGTAGTCGATCTCTCCGAGATCGAACTCCGAATTGCTCGACGGAGCACGAGTTCGGAGAACTCGGCGACTATTGAAGCCCTTTCTAATATAATCACACGAGATTACAGATCATATAGCGCGGCGTTCGTACTCGCGGATCCGTTTGAACGCAGGGGCAAATAAGTAAACGCTTAGGAGGATCACATAAAGCACGACGGCTAACCAAATCAGATCGTCTGCGAATCGAAGTGAGCACCAGAAGCAAATTGAGAAGCCATAAAAGAGGGGGCGCAGAGTCTGTTCACTCACGAGATAATTGAACAGGCAGCCGAAGAGGCACAGGTAAGCGAGGCCGAACAGCGGCATGGCGGACCCCCAAGTGAAGAGTGCCCCAAACACCCCGAGCGGCCACATGACGAACGTCGGGACACTGCCGTAGCCGTGGAGCCATCCCGGAATGGCAGCACCGAAGGCCAATACGAGGAAGAAGATGATGGCCTTGAGGGGAGTATTAGCCATCACACTGAAATAGGTGTCCACAAGATCCGTCTTATCCTCCATGAGGAGACGCGTATCAGATCCACGACATGGCGCAATGCCAGAGATCGCAGATCGCTCATTGACTTCGTTCCGTGCGATCTGCCAATATTTGGGATGCATCAAGACTCCTCTCTTTCGCGTCGGACGTTTATTGGATTTGGCATGGCGGCGGTCGCCGGCCATTCTGTGAGACCTGCCCGGGCACAGTCGTCGAATGAGAAGCTGAACATCGGTATCATCGGTGCAGGCGGGCGAGGAGGCGCCAATCTGAATGGCGTGAAGGGCGAGACCATCCACACCCTGTGCGATGTGAATCCAGCGGCGCTCTCGGCTGCGAAGGCAAAGTTTCCGAATGCAAAGACGACGAGTGACTGGCGTGAGGTGGTCGCGAATCCAGACATTGATGCGGTGGTCATCAGCACGGCAGATCATCACCATGCTCTCGCCTCTATCGCGGCAATGCGCGCAGGAAAACATGTCTATTGTGAGAAACCGTTAGCACACACCGTGCAAGAAGCGCGCTGGATGCAGGAGGAGTATCGCAAGCAGAAGGGAAAGATCGCGACCCAAATGGGCACCCAGATTCATGCTACTGGCAATTACCGCAAAGCGGTCTCTGCGGTGCGCGATGGCGCAGCTGGTGAAGTGGAGCAAGTGCACGTTTGGTGCGGACGCACTATCGATCCTCTCGGCCAAGCGGTGTTGCCGAACCAAGAGGTCACCAAGGACTTCAACTGGGATGTTTGGTTAGGTCCAGCACCCGAGCGAGACTACAATGAAGGCTATTGGAAAGGTGGGAATCTGAATTGGAATCGCCGTTGGGAGTTTGGAAATGGCGTCCTTGGTGACATGGGAAGTCATTTGATCGACCTTGCTTACTGGGCGCTCGACTTAGATTACCCGATCTCCGTCAAAGCGGAGGGGACGCCTGCAAGTCCTCTGTCCGCACCACCCTCACAAATTGTTACGTGGAAACATCCCGAGAAACAAGGTGTCTTCGAGACGCCCACCGCCCCTGCGACGCGCAAAGCGCTAGAGGTCATTTGGTATCACGGCCCCGAGGGCATGAAGACGATGGCCGAACGTCTCCAACCGCTCCTCGGCGATAGGACGGATATGAGCAAATGGCATATTGGATTGGCCTTTGTCGGATCCAAGGGAGTGTTAGTCTCTGACTACGGCAAAATCGTACGAACGAACGACACCAACTGGCGCAAGCAGACGGTGATAGAGACCTCTACTGGCCACTATGCCGAATGGCTCAAGGCTTGTCGTGGCAAAGGCGAGTCACTCTGTAATTTCGACTACTCGGGCAAACTCATCGAGCACAACCTTCTTGGGAACCTGGCGCATCGTGCTGCGCTTGGAGCGGAGTTGAAATGGGACGCAAAGGCTTTGAGTTTTAAGGGCAACGAAGCGGCAAATAAGCTGCTCACCAAGTCGTATCGCGATGGCTGGGCTCCCGAGGTCTAGCATCGTTCTTTGCCAGTGGCACTGAAGGATAGAGACAGAAATAGGGGGTCTGAAAGATGGGCAGGGATGAATGTGATGGAGTGCCAAAGGCATGCCGCTATTGCGTTGTTCCGGTGTGAGCTGCCGCAGCTTTCGTAGCTCCACATTTCAATGCCGAAGGAGCGGCCGTTCGTGTGCTTACGACATTGGAATGTCGAGCTACATAATCAGCCACTCTTGAATGGAATTGATTCATCTGTTTCTGTCCCCCTATTCCTGACGGGTCGACCGATGGCGAAGAAGAGTGAATATCACTACAATGACCCTCCAAGAAACTGAGAACGCTTTTGAAACCATCCTGCTTCAACATGACGACGGCTCGGATGGGAGTCATGACATTCATCACGCCCGGCGCGTGCTTCTAAATGCGAAGGAGATTGCGAGACGTGAGTCGGCGGAGGTCGATCTGCGACACCTCACCGCTGCCGCCTACCTACATGACCTCGTCAATGTGAGCAAGGACTCGCCGCAGAGGAGCCACGCTTCTCGCCTCTCTGCCGAAGCCGCTGGGCCCATCCTTCAGAAGCTCGAGTTCACGTCAGAAGAGACAGCCTCGATTCAGCATAGCATTGTCGCCCACAGCTTCTCAGCAAACATTCCGCCGGAAACGCTCGAAGCCAAGATCCTCCAAGACGCCGATCGCATGGAATCCGTTGGCGCTCTAGGCATCGCGCGAACCTTCTACACGGCGGGTAAACTGTCATCTCTCCTCTTCGACGGAGACGATCCCTTCGCCAGCGGTCGGACATTGGACGATAAGCGCTTCGCCACTGATCACTTCAAAGCCAAACTGCTAGGACTCTGCCAGACCATGCAGACCGAGGCCGGCAAGGTCGTGGCAGAAGAACGAACCGGCTTCATGCACGACTTTCTCAATCAGTTGGCTCAAGAAATCGGTGCAGAGAATTCGTGGTAGGAAGATTCTGGGATGGGCCCGGAATCTTCGCCCTCTTTGATCTTCGTAGTCGCATGGAGTTCGAGAAAGATGCCAGAAAGTCCAAGTAGAACCACTAATTACGTCAGCCATTCAGTCAACTTTGTGCCCAAAAGGTATCTGCTAGTCCTTCTTCAGTCGAAGCAAACTAGACTCTGTCCGAACGACAAACCCATCATCGACCACGGCAAAGGAGGACAGGCCATACTCGCCAATCTTATTCTCGGCGACTTGCTGAAACGTCGTCCCAGGCTTGATCACGGTCGTGAAGCCATCGCCATTGTGGAAGAAGAGATGCCCAGAGGCGTAGACGGGCGAAGCAGAATACCCGCCTCCACCATCGATCCGTTTCTGCCAAAGTTGCTCCCCGGATTTTGCATCCAGGCAGCTGACGACTCCTTTGTCATCGTTCACATAGACATGGTCGCCCACGATGATCGGTGTACTTTCTTTGGGAATGCGTTTCCCGACCTCCCATCGCACGTGAGACTGCGTCACGTCGCCCTTACCTGTGGGTTCGATGGCATACATACTCGCGGTATTGAAGCCCGAACAAACATAGACCAGGCCATGGGCATAGAGAGGCCGCGGTACCACGGAATAACCTTCTCCATAAAGGCTGCGCCAGATCTCTTTGCCATTGCTAGGATCGTAAGCGATCACGGCACCGGATGCTGGACTGACAATTTGCCAACGGCTGTCCACCTCAATGGCCAGCGGTGTACTGAAAGAGAAAGCCCGTGAAACTTCCACATCACGGGCTGTCTTCCAGACCACCTTGCCATTGGATTTGTCTAAGGCGACGATGAACGGATCCTTCGTCCCATCACAAGAGAAGATCAGCTTGTCCTCGAACAGGATCGGCGAGCCACCATTCCCATGAAGGGGTGGGTAAGCTAGCGAGTCTTGCTTCCAAAGTACGGCACCATCCCTAGCATCCAGACAAGCCGTGCCGTGATGCCCGAAGTGGACATAGAGCCGACCGTCTTCAAGGACCGGAGTCGGAGAGGCATGACTGTTCTTCTTGTGAAAATCACCCACATCCGGCTTCGCAAAGATCTCTTGATCCCAGAACATCTTTCCGTCTGCCAAACCATGTGCCATGGCTCGCAAGGACATGCCTTTCTCCGACTCAACCGCACTGGTGACGAAGGTGCGATCTCCAACGACCACAGGTGAGGACCAGGCCTTGCCGGAAAGCTTCACCTTCCAAGCCACTGCATTCTCAGGGCTCCAACGCAAGGGAACATCGACTCCTTCAGCATGGCCCTGACCATCCGGTCCACGGAATTGAGGCCAGTCTGCTCCCCAGATAGAAGTGACATTACAAAAGGTCAAAAGGGTGAGTCCAAGGCGCTTCATGTCTAGGAATGTAGCCGTATCAAGGAGGTGGGCGATGAAAAATAGAACCGACGTTCTTGGTCCTCGTGATGGGTTCTTTCCGAAGCACCAGCACCAAGACATCCTTGTGACGTGCCTCTCTTCTCCGATCCTCAGCAAGCAATTGCCGAAATAAGCAAAGCAGACAGGAAGCTTGGCAAAGCCATGCGCCGCTTGGGTTCTTTCGAATTGGATGCCACGTCGATGCGAAACCCATTCCAACACCTCGCACGAGCCATCATCTATCACCAATTGTCAGGGAAAGCTGCGGGAACAATCTTCAGTCGAGTAAAGGATCTATTCCCTCGCAAACACTTCAAACCGCAGATAGTCCTCGACGTGCCGGAGGAAGGGCTTCGTGGTGCGGGCCTTTCCAGAAACAAGCTCGCTGCCATCCGCGACCTCGCTGTCAAGACATTGGATGGAACCGTACCCACCCTAGTGAAACTCAAATCGATGGCTGATGCTGAAATCATCGAGCGCCTCGTTCAAGTGCGAGGCATCGGCCCCTGGACCGTTGAAATGCTCCTGATCTTCCGCCTCGGACGCCCCGATGTTCTGCCTAACACTGACTTGAGTATTCGCAAGGGCTATAGGATCCTGGAAGGCCGAGAAGAGATGCCCACCCCGAAAGAACTTCGCACACTCACTGAACACTGGCGCCCCTTGAGGAGCGTCGCGAGCTGCTACCTCTATCGATTGGCCGATAAAGAAGGTGCTGGGTGAGCTGCATGAGAGAACGCTAGATACACTGGGTTGGTTCAGCTGTGGGGCTCCGGTGAACGCACCGGAGCACGTATTTCGACTCTTTTCGCAATCTTGAGGTTATTGACCGCTTGGCGGGTAGTGTCTTAATCTAGAGAGATGGTTTTCGGTGAACACGCTGGCTGTGGTCTTCTACGCATCCGGCTCGGTGATCTGGAGCAAGCGATTGCTTTCCAGCGGCCCGGCTACGGTCTGCTTTATGCCGGAAGGCCAAGTGATGGTGATCTTATCAACCAGCGTGGCATCTGCGAGGCCGAAGTAAAGTGGATGGCGACTTTGAGAGAGATAACCGGACTGACCATCGTGGACCTTGGTAAAAGTCGAACCGCCAGCGGTGACGGCGATCTTTGCGCCTAGACCATCGCGGTTCGATCGCGTGCCGGTTAGGGCGACCTTTAGCCATTGAATCTGGTGGCTGTCGGCAAGACTGCTTGTGAGTAGCATTGGTCCATCATTGAACTCGTTGGTGAAGATGTCCTGGTCGCCATCATTGTCGAGGTCTGCGATAATCGAACTCCGCGTGCCAAGAGAACCAAACATTTCTGAGGGCCTGGTTAGGTTCCCAAGCTCTACCATGGGGTGCCCCTTGTCGGCACTTAGCGTATCCAGCGTGAAGAGCGGGCGAACGGTGCGGTAGCCGCGTCTGGGTTCGACGCCAAGGATGAACTCACAATCAAAGAAGCGCTTGCCCTGGCCGTTCAAAAGCACGGAGTTCACACCATACAGAAAGGGATAGTTCATGCTTGCCGTGATGAAGGCATCTTCAAATCCATCCGCATTGAGATCACCGACGCTCAAGCCCCAGGGCCAATAGTTCTCCGCGCCGATCTTGTCTGAAACTTCGGTGAACTGACCACTCCCGTCATTGAGGAAGAACGCGTTGCCAAAGATGCTTTGGCCGCCGCTCTTCAGGAAGCTATCTGGCCACTTCATGTTGGACTTGGACTTCTCCTTCACTTGCGTGATCGTCTGGCTCATGTCGGAGTGCATGTCTGTTAGGTAGATGTCCATGGCACCGTCGTTGTTGAAATCGAAGACCTTGATGCCCATGGATCCCCAGGGCGTCTTTGGAAAGACTTCGCGGCTGCGATTTCTAAAGGCCTTGCCCTCGACATTCTCGTAATACTCATCGTGGCCTTGCATGTTGGTCACGTAGAGATCCTGCCAACCATCGTCGTTGAGATCGATGGGACTAGCATCGCCTGACCAACTCACATCGATCAGGCCACTCTGCGCAGTCATATCGACGAATTTATTCTTTCCAGCATTATGATACAAAATGCTCGTTTCATTGCGCTCCTTGGGTTTCAAATGCCCACCAAAGGCGTCTGGTAGGACCTTGAAGTAGCCGCCTTCGCCTTGCTCTTCCTTCGCGGTGAAGACGCCAATGTTGCAGAGAAAGAGATCGAGCAAGCCGTCGCGATCATAGTCGAAGAAGACCCCCGCCGAGGAATGACCGTTGTATCCAAGGCCTGCCTTGGCCGTTTGGTCGGTGAAGTTTCCCTGACCGTCGTTCTCGAAGAAACTGTTCCCACCGCGCGTGGTGGTGACGAAGAGATCGGCGTCGCCATCGTTGTCGGTGTCTGCGAAAGAGGCAGTCACGCTGATCCGATCGGCGAGTTGAATGGGCGCTTGCGTGATGTCTTTGTAAGTCCCGTCCCCAAGGTTCTGCCAAAGCTGGTTGGAGCCAATTTGGGTTGTGAAATAGACGTCGAGAAGTCCATCCCCATTGACGTCGGCCATGGCAATCCCGTTGCCGTGATCGTAGTGCCCCGCCGTATTGATCTTGGAGGCATCTTCAACGACCTGGTTGCGAAAGGTGACACCGCTGTATTGGATACGATCCGTGAATTTGAAATCGTGACGAACATCGATGGCGTTCGCCGTGGCCAGCTGCGCCTCTGCGCGCTCTCGCAAACCCTCCATGCTCAAGAGTTCATTTGGATAGACAACCTGATCAAATCCGGTGATTGAGGAGGTTTCAGTAAGGGCGACCTCAATGTCATTCTTCAACTGATCCAGGGACGTGTCGTCTAAGCCGTTGTAATAACCCCGAATCTGGCCCTTGCCGTCAACGAGGACGATGCGCGGGCTATGCAGAATGGGCATCTTCGGATCCAACCCGTTCTCATCCACAGGAAGCTTAAAGCCGTTCTCACAGAGCTCCCAAATCTTCTTGCGCTCTCCGGTGAGAAAGTGCCAGTTCTTGGAGCCTTGGTGATCGCCAGCGTACGTTGCCAAGATTTCAGGGGTGTCGTACTCAGGTTCAACCGTGAAACTCAGAAATCTAACCGCACTCCAGTAGGGTTTCTCTTGCAGCGCGTTCTGGAGTTCAGCCAACTTTGCAGTCTGCAAGGGGCAAGTGGACGCGCAGCGCGTGAAGACGAAGTTGGCAATCCAAACGCGATTCTTGAGATCACTCAACCCGATCACATTTCGAGTGTGATCAAGGAAGGCAAATTCAGGCACTTCACCTAGTGCGCGTAGCTCCGAAGAGGATTCTTCAGGCTGGGGGTCCGATCGCTTGTCTTGCTTAGGATCATTGTCAGAACATCCGACGATCATGGTGACAATCGCCAGACCGATTGCGAGTTGAAAACGACAAACTAATTGAAATGGTTTCATAACATAAGAATCTTACAGGTTCTTCGCGGCGGCCCACTCGTTGATCTGGAAATCGGCGACTTCAAAACCATCCAAGCAATCAGATCCCATGATCTCGATGGGAAGACCGTGTTCCAGCAGAATTGCCGCGGCGTCTTGGGGAACTTGGTGACAGGCAACGACGCCTAGACCTACGGTGATGCAAAGAGCCAGTGAAAGAGATCCTAGCGCCATGAGTCGCCTTATCCTTAAGCCAGGAACAGGTTCTGACGACAAGGAGAAAGCACGAGCCTCGTATAGAGGCACAACAGGATTCCGCTTTGACAGCGTCATTTCCGCGGAGAGTCTTAAAGTAGTTTAACCCGCTCCAATTCCTCACTCATGAAAGCAATCCTCATTCTTCTCTCTCTTGGCGTCCTAGCGAGCATGCCTCTTCACGCCGAGCTTGTTTTTCACTGGCCCCTAGATGACGCCGATGGCGTAGCCGAGGTGACTGACCCCATCGGCGGGCATGTAGGCACGGTAGGTGACGGAGTCAGCTTTGGAGTAGATGGTGCCAATGCAGCTACCGGCACCGCAGCGGAATTCACAGGAACAGGGGGCATCCAAGCGGAATGGGCAGAGGCCATCAACCCAGAGAGCTTTACACTTACACTATGGGCGAAATCGAATGGCGGTGCGGGAGCCTGGCATTCGCCCGTGACAAGCCGACATGATCTAAATCCAGATAGCCAAGGTTATCTGATCTACGACAATGAGCCTAGCGGCGAATGGACTTTCTGGAGCGGCAACGGCGAAGAAGAGGGGAATTGGCAAGTCATGGATGGGCCCGAGGTCAAGCTGGATGAATGGGAGCACCTCGCGATCACCTATGACAATGCCACCGAGATGAAGCGCCTGTATGTCGATGGAGAGCTTGCGGTAGAAGCAGAAGACATCGTCGCGCCGAATGACACCACGCCTTTCAATGTGGGAGCGGGGGCAGACTTTGGCGGTACATTCTTCTTCATTGGGCTGATCGATGATGTGGCTGTCTTCAATGAAGCGTTAGACGAAGCGACTATCCAACAGATCATGGACAATGGCGTGGCCAGCTTGTTAGGGGACCCTGGGATATCGGCGCGTCGATCTTATGATGTCGATTTCGCGGCGACCGGTGGTACGCTCTCAATCCCAATCAAGAACACGGGGGCAACCCAAGCGCTTCTTATTAGCGACGTCACCCTTAGTGGGGACAACGAGGCCAATTTCACGGTCGCCGAGCGGCCTGATGACATGGCGCCGGGCGCCGAGCGCGAGATCACATTGGCCTTCGATCCCAAGGGCGCGATCGGGACCTTTAGTGCCACCGTGACTGTGGTGAACAACAGCGCCACGGAACCTAACCTGATCATCAACGTCCAGGGTGTGGTCCGCGATCCCTTTCTCGAAGCGCCAGCGGAGATCAACCTGGGTGAATTTCAGATTAATAGCGGCCCACACAGTGGTCAGATTCCAATTCAGAATGCTGGGACAACACAGAATCTCACTGTCAGCGGTATCACCTTCTCTGGCCGCCACGCAGATCTGTTCTCGGCCACACCGCCCGCTGATGTGGCACCAGGCGCGCAGTCTGCGGTCGACCTTACCTTTACTCCAGAAGGGCTCTTTGGTTCCTTCACCGCTGTGGCGGAGTTGGCCACGAACGACCCTCGCACACCTCTGATTCAAGTCCCTCTCAAGGTGAAGGTGATCAATCCGAATCCCCTCGTTGCCTATTGGCCACTCGATGACCCCTCGGGCACCGACGGAGAAGACTCAGTCCAAGATGTCTTCGGGAGTTTCCACGGCACGCCTGATGACGGGAGCGTTTCGTTCAATCAACCTGGAGCCACGGCTAGCACCGGCACCTCAGCTGAGTTTGATGGCAGTGGCGGGATTCACATTCCCTTCAATGAGGCGCTCAACCCCGACAACTTCACGCTCACTCTGTGGGCCAAATCCGACGGTGGTGCTGGCGCTTGGAACTCCCCAGTGACGAGTCGACACGATTTGAATCCCGATAGCCAAGGCTTTGTAATTTACGACAACCAACCGGCCGGCGCGTGGACTTTCTGGAGCGGCAACGGCGAAGAAGCTGGGAATTGGCAGATCATGGATGGCCCCGAAGTGAAGCTAGGTGAATGGCAGCACCTGGCCATCAGCTATGACAGCGGCACGGAGATGAAGAAGCTCTACGTCGATGGGGTGCTTGAGGTCGAGGCCAACGACATCGTGGCGCCGAACGACACCACGCCATTCAACATCGGTGCCGGCCAGGACCAAGGCGACGGCTTCTTCTTCATCGGTAACATTGATGATTTCGGCATCTTCGGCACCGCTCTGACCGACGAAGAGATCGTTCAGATCATGAACAATGGCGTGCTTAGCATCATCGGCGATCCTAACTTATCGACAACCTCAGTGTTAGATTTCGGTGCTTTCCCTGGGAGTCCAGGTGTTCTGAAACGCACCCTGCGGCTCGTCAACAGTGGCGCGGATAATGAACTCACCATTTCGAGTTCCTCCATCACTGGTGAGAATCGCGATCTTTTTGCGGTCAGTGATTTACCCACCACCTTGGCGCCGGGCGCTTTCGCCGATGTGGAGGTCACCTACTCACCTGCCGGTGCGGCTACGGGCACGTTCCGGGCAACGTTGGAAGTGGAAAGCAACGATGAAAACGAAGTCACCACTCGGGTGCAGTTCCGCGTGAAGATCGAGAACTCCAACCGTTTGTTAGCCCATTACAAGATGGACGAAACAGAGGGAACGCAGATGACCGACGGTTCAGGAAATGGATTCCATGGCGTCTACCGCGAGATCAATGGTGGCTCTGTTCAGTTAGGCCAGACCGCACTCGCAAGCGGCAGCGCCGTGCGTTTGTCAGACGGTGGTGGCGCTGGCGCAGGTTTCGGTGAGGTTGCTGCCGACCTCGACCTCCCTTCCCTGGCAGTTGGCAGCTACGCATTCTGGGTCCAGCTCGACGCCGCTGATGTCGGCACGACATCGGGCCTCTTTGGCCGCGGAGATGAAACGCCCGGCGATCCCTTCGGCGTCGCCCTTGCCGTCTCTGGAGAGAACGATCCCGTGCAGTGGATCAGTGATGGTACGGAATCCCTGACATCGGACCCTTTCCTCACGGCGGGCGAAACCTACCACATTCTCTTCACCTATGCTGACGAGAACGGCAGTGATGATCCCACCGTGGATCGGCTTCGCCTCTACGTGAATGGAGAGCTTTTAAGCGAGGCCCAAGAGGGCTCCCAAGGATTTGATGTCCGCAAGAGTGGTTCATTTCAGATCGGGGCCGTTGCAGGCTTGTTAGGGCTCACTGGATTAGTTGATGACTTCCAGATCTATCAGAAAGAACTCAGCGCCGAAGAAGCTTCCTTCCTCTTTGCCAATCCAGGTGAGACCTTGCCAGGAGGCCCTCAGCCTCCCGTCGTGATCCCCGAAGATTTTCGAGTGCAATCGATCACACGCGATGGCAATAACGTCACCTTTACATGGCCAAGTATGGAAGACGCCACCTACACCATCCAATCGAGCGCTGATTTGATCACGTGGGACGATGTGAAGACTGGGCATCCAGGCGATGCTGGAGCTTCGACAACCTTCACGGACATGCCCAACGAGGAAGTCCTGTTCTATCGTATCGTGATCGAACAGTAAGCGCTTCGGGGCGGAACAAGTTTCCATCAATTTCACATTGGGATTGCAGAGGAACACTGAATCCTGAAACCTTAGTCATGCAACTGTGCCCGCAACGATTCGCTGGGGTTCTTGTGCTGTTGGCAAGCTCGGCCATGAGCGTGTTCGCTCAGCTGCACGAACGCCCGCTCCAGCCCGTGGCTTCAGGCGTTGAGGTTGACGAATTGTTCCAGGAAATCCCAATTAGCGAGACAGGGATCGACTTTGTCCATCGGTGGAACCCACCTGCCAAACACCGCGACCAGCTCACGAACGCCTTCTCCGGCTCGGGCGTTGCCGTTGGTGATTATGATAAAGATGGCTTGCCCGACATCTTTCTTTGTGGGCAGACGCAAGGAGGTCAGCTCTACAAGAATCTCGATGATTTCCGTTTCTCCAATCGTTCGGCGAGCCTGACACCTGCCGCACCCGAAGGAACCTGGGCAACGGGCGCGACGTGGGCAGACGTCGACAACGATGGTTGGTTAGACCTCTACGTTTGCGGTTTCGATTGCCCCAATCGGCTTTATTTCAACCGGGCCAAGGGTAGGGAGCGCGTCCTTGTGGAAAGTGCGAAGGCCTTCGGCGTGGATCACCGTGGTGCTAGCATTACTGGCACCTTCGCGGACTATGATCGGGATGGCGATTTGGATCTCTTCGTCGTCACCAATCGAATGCCAGCCCCACTGGCCCTCCGGGAAGAGAAGTTCTCACTTAGCCGTGGATCTAACGGTGAGCCCGTGCTTCCTGAAGCGTTTCGCCAGTATGCCGATATGATCGTCATGCCCGACGGCAGCCTGAAGAAGATTGATGCCGGCCAATATGACCATCTCTATCGCAATGAAGGCCCTAACAAGCCCTTCACGGAGGTGACACAGGACGTTGGTATGGGCGGCAACCACTATGGACTTTCGGCTACCTGGTGGGATTGGAACGACGACTCGTGGCCCGATCTCTATGTGGCGAACGACTTCTTTGGACCTGATCAACTTTGGACGAATAACGGCCCTGACGCGCAAGGGAAGGTGACCTTCACCGACATGACGAAGACGTCCTTGCCACACACCCCCTGGTTCTCCATGGGTGCGGATATTGCGGATATCAACAACGATGGCCTGTTCGATCTCCTTGCCACGGACATGGCCGGCAGCACGCACTACAACGAGAAGATGCAGATGGGCAACATGTCCGGGCCGGACAGCGATGCCTGGTTTCTAAACTTCCCCACGCCGCCGCAGTATATGCGCAACGCCTTCTATTTGAATTCGGGGACGGAGCACTTCATGGAAGTGGCCGCTTTGCTCGGCGTATCGAAGACCGATTGGACGTGGTCGGTCAACTTTGGCGATCTCGACAACGATGGAAACGAGGATCTCTTTGTCACCAACGGTATGAGCCGGGATTGGCTCAACAGTGATCTTAGCGACAAAGCACCGTCTCGCGACGGGTGGGACACTTATTACGACTTTTGGTATGCGCAGAAGCCTCTAAAACAGAGCAACCGCGTGTTTCGCAATGGAGGCGACCTGAAGATGACGGAGGCGGGCAAAGTGTGGGGGCTCAACAAGCACAGTGTCAGTTTCGGAGCAGCGCTCTCGGATTTGAATGGCGATGGAGCGCTTGATATCGTGATGAATAATTTCAACGGACCGCCGACGGTTTACCGCAATCAAGGTTCTTCAAAGAACCGGCTCGCGATCAGTCTGGTGGGCACGAGTAGCAACCGCTTCGGACTTGGGACCAAGGTGGAGGTGCGACTCCAGGACTCTAGCGAAACCCTCACGCGTTACCTAACATCCGCACGCGGGTTCATGTCCGCACCGGATCCTGTGATTCATTTCGGGCTTGGCGAGAGCGCCGAAGTGGCGCAACTGACCGTGCGCTGGCCGAGTGGTCATCGGCAGCAGTTCGAGAATCTCGCAGCTGGAGCGCACTACACGATCACGGAACCCAGTGGGAAACCAAAGGTAGAGAAGCGCCCGAAGCTCCAACCTCTGTTTGCGGAGAACACCCTGCTTCAAGGCATCCGTCACCGTGAGGAACCCTACGATGACTTCGCGCGGCAGCCGCTGCTTCCCACCAAACACTCTCAACTCGGGCCTGGCATAGCCTTTGCCGATGTGGATGGCGATGGTCAGGACGACTTCTATTTGGCGCAAGGTGCGGGCACGCCCGGCCAGGTCTATGTGCGCAAGAAATCACCGAACAAGGGAGCCAACGCCTTTGCCCAACACGCTACGAGCGAAGACATCACGCCACTCTTCTTCGATGCTGAGGGAGATGGCGATCAGGATCTTCTGGTCGTGAGCGGTGGCGTGGAAGGCGAGGCCGGGGCGGCTGTGTTCAAAGATCGGCTCTACCTAAATGATGGCGGGGGAACCTTCACGCATGCTCCGGCTGCGCTCCCTAACATGGCTGCGAGTGGAGGCCCTGCGGCGGCAGCGGACTTCGACAAGGACGGCGACCTTGATCTCTTCATTGGTGGACGTGTCATTCCTGGCAGATATCCTGAAGCGCCGCAGAGCCAACTCTTACGCAACGAGAGCTCTAAAGAGAACGTGCGGTTCATTGATCTCGGCATGGAGTCGTTGGGCATGGTCACGGCGGCGGTTTGGGCAGACACCAACGGCGACACCTGGCCCGATCTTGTCGTTGCCACGGAGTGGGGGCCCATCCAGGTGTTCGAGAACCTCAAAGGAACACTGGCAAAGCCACGTCATGATAACCAAAGCGGGTGGTGGAGCAGTCTTGCGGCTGCCGACGTGGATGGCGATGGTGACATTGATCTCGTGGCGGGAAATGTCGGGCTGAACACCAAGTACAAAGCTCCCGAACTCCTTTATTACGGTGACTTCGATGGCACGGGAAAGCTGCGCATCCTGGAGGCGAAGTTTGAGGGCGAAACTTGGCTTCCACACCGTGGGTACAGTTGCTCTAGCAATGCCATGCCTGCCTTGAAATCGAAGCTAACAACGTTTCATTCATTTGCTAATAAATCGCTCGAGGCGATTTATTCAAACACCAGGCTCAAGAATGCGCTTCGTTTCGAGGCCAACACGCTGGAATCCGGCGTCTTCCTGAATGATGGCAAGGGGCGTTTCCGCTTCCAACCGCTTCCACGACTTGCCCAGGCATTTCCTGTCTACGGCATCGTAGTCGAAGACCTGACGTCTGACGGGCACCCAGATGTTTACCTCATCGGAAACTCCAACAGTCCACAACGCGAGACAGGCAACATGGACGGCGGCGTATCTCTTCTTCTCGCTGGAGATGGCAAAGGTAACTTCCGTCCTATGTGGCCACACGAAAGTGGTCTCGTCGTTCCTGGCGATGCGAAAGGAGTCGTTCTTACGGATCTCAATGGTGATCTGAAGCGCGATATCGTCGTCACCGTGAACAATAGCAGCCTTCGTGCTTTTCTTGCTCGTTAGGCCAAATAACCTGCTAGTGATGGTGGATGACTTTCAATAGGATCTAATCTTTCCAAGATTCCATGAACCTTTTCATGGAGTAACTCAGCCCACAAAGAAGCCCCGAGGCGTTTCCGCGCTCGGGGCTTCTGGTAAAACGGGGGCTTTCCTCTGTAAGGAAAGTGTGTGTCCTAACTAGCCGTTAGCTAAGCTCAGCGCGAGCTTGGCCTTTCTCTTCGAGAGCGGCTTGGGCAGCGGCGAGTTTCGCGATCGGGATGCGGAACGGGCTACAACTGACGTAGTCGAGGCCGGCGCGGTGGCAGAACTTGACGGACGAAGGCTCGCCGCCGTGCTCACCACAGATACCGATCTTGAGATTGGGCACCGTTTGGCGACCACGCTCGACACCCATTTCGACGAGCTGACCAACACCGGTTTGGTCGAGGCTTGCGAAGGGATTGACGTTGACCACTTCAGCTTCTTGATAGGCTGGCAAGAAGGAGCTGGAGTCGTCGCGGCTGAGGCCGAGACAGGTCTGTGTGAGGTCGTTGGTGCCGAAGCTGAAGAACTCAGCGTGCTTGGCGACTTCGTTAGCCGTGAGAGCCGCCCGTGGGATCTCGATCATGGTGCCGACCGTGTATTTCAGCTGGCTAGCCTTGAGGTTGTGCTTGGCGCGAACTTCAGCAGCCGCTTCGTCGATGACAGCGCGCTGAAGCTCGAGCTCCTTGGCGTAACTGACGAGAGGAACCATGATCTCAGGGAAGACTTTGATGCCCTTCTTCTGGACGGCGACAGCCGCTTCGAGGATGGCCGTGGCCTGCATCTTGGTGATCTCTGGGTAGACGATGCCGAGACGGCAACCGCGGTGACCGAGCATTGGGTTCTCTTCATGCAGCGCAGAAATACGCGCGCTGATGGCGGCTGGCTTTACGTTGAGCTTCTTGGCGAGGTCCTTGATCTGCGCAGGCGTCATCGTGCCGATGAACTCATGCAACGGTGGATCGAGGAGACGGATCGTTCCTGGACGACCAGCAAGCGCCGTGAAGATGCCGATGAAGTCTTTCTTCTGGTATGGAAGAAGCTTCTTCAGTGCCTTGGCTTTGCCAGCGTCGTCGTCTGCGAGAATCATTTCGCGGACAGCGTCGATGCGATCGCCTTCGAAGAACATGTGCTCCGTGCGTGTCAGGCCGATGCCTTCAGCACCGAACTTGATGGCCGTCTTGACCTGGTCTGGCGTGTCCGAGTTGGTGCGGACACCAAGCTTACGGAGCTTGTCAGCCCAGCTCATGAGTTCGACGAACTTCTTGTAAGTCGGGGTCTTCTTGGCAGCAGCTTTGTTCTCAATGAGGCCTTGGATGACCTGAGAAGCAGCTGTCTTGAGTTCGCCAGCGTAGATGTTGCCGACGAAGCCATTGAGGGAAAGGAAGTCGCCCTCTTTCAAGGTGACGCCATTTCCTGACAGAGTCTTCTTCACGTAGTTGATCTCCATGTCGTGGGCACCACACACACAGATCTTGCCCATCTGACGGGCAACAAGCGCTGCGTGAGAAGAAGCGCCACCACGTGTCGTAAGGATGCCTTCTGCAGCGATCATGCCGCGAAGGTCTTCTGGAGACGTCTCTTGGCGTGTGAGGATGACCTTCTGGCCTTTAGCCGCAGCAGCGACCGCAGTCTCCGCAGTGAAGTAGATGCGACCGCTAGCCGCACCAGGGCCGGCCGGAAGACCGCTACCGATGACCTTGGCTTGGCGCTCCGTAGATGCGTCGAAGATCGGCGCGAGGAGGTGGCTGAGGTCGTCTGCAGGGATGCGGAGAATGGCCTCTTCCTTCGTGATCAATTTCTCTTTGACCATGTCGAGAGCGATATTCACCGCAGCGAAACCAGTGCGCTTACCGTTACGGGTCTGCAGCATCCAGAGTTGGCCTTCTTCGATGGTGAACTCAACGTCCTGCACATCGCGGAAGTGCTTCTCGAGAACCTTGCGGATCTTGAGGAGTTCTTTGTGAGACTTGGGCAAGTCCTTGGCCATTTCAGCCACTGGCTTCGGCGTGCGCACACCAGCGACGACGTCCTCACCTTGAGCATCGATGAGATACTCGCCGTAGAACACGTTCTCGCCTGTGGCCGGGTCACGTGTGAAGGCGACACCCGTCCCTGAAGCAGGACCGGTGTTACCAAAGACCATGGCCTGAACGGTCACAGCCGTGCCCCACTCAGCAGGGATGCTGTACTTCTGACGGTAAACCTTCGCACGGTCGTTCTGCCAGGAATTGAAGACAGCGTTCACCGCACCGTAGAGCTGATCCATGGGATCCTCTGGGAAAGTCTGGCCACTGCGCTTCTTGATAAGCTTCTTGAATTCAGCAACCACCCAACGGAGGTCGGCTTCTTCGAGACCGGAGTCGTCGTTGACCTTGGCCTTGGCCTTGGCTTTATCGAGAATGACTTCGTAAGGATCGTGGTGCTCACCTTCGTGTGCTTCCGCGCCCATGACGACGGAGCCATACATTTGCAAGAAACGGCGGTAGCTATCCCAAGCGAACTTGGAGTTGCCGGTCTTGGCGGAAAGGGCTTCCACGACGGTGTCGTTGATCCCGAGGTTCAGGATCGTGTCCATCATGCCAGGCATCGACTCGCGAGCACCGGAACGGACAGAAAGGAGAAGAGGATTCTTGAGATCGCCGAACTTCTTGCCCATGACCTTCTCGATCTTGGCAATGTTGGATTTGATCTCTGCGTCGAGCGTCTTGGGATAAGACTTCTTGTTCTCGTAGTAGTGTGTGCAGACCTCGGTCGTGATCGTCATGCCAGCAGGCACGGGAAGACCGATGAGTGACATCTCGGAAAGGTTCGCACCTTTGCCGCCGAGGAGAGCCTTCTGAGAGCCGTCGCCGTCAGCTTTACCGCCACCGAAGAAGTAAACGGATTTATTGAGGCCACGTGCAGCCGACTTGCGTGCTGCCTTCTTTTTAGGAGCGGCTTTCTTTGCCGATTTCTTTGCCATGATGTTGGGTAGTTGGTTCGTAGATCTAGCTTGGTTAAGCATATTCCGGGGCCCGTGTGAAATAGGTTTGAGCCTCCTGGAAATGAGGGCGCAAGGATAGCGTAGACCCTTAGTCTGTCAAATAAGGGTTTAAGTTGTAGAATCCTCCGAATTCAAATTATGGGACAGCGTTCCATTCCGGGAGAGGTCTTGATCGTCGGTGTCAACGTGAGGGTGAATTGGGCTAACGTTTAAACGGCCCGCAAGTTGCGCAACAGTCATGAACGTCGCCCGATCTCTTAGGTGTTAAGGATCAGGGCCCGTCTGGTGGCGTCGCCATGGCAGGGGGAAAGGCTGCTGCAAAGATGTTCGCCGCCAAGAAGCTCCTCATGTTAGGCAGCGTGAACAAGGTGAGGCTGGCAATCGAAGTTTGCGGCAAGTTGGTTGCGCAAGCGGGCAGTAGGGCTACCGCTCGCCTTTTAAGGCGGCTGACGTTCCGGTCTGAGGGTTGTTGTTGATTACGCAGTCGCCAAAGTTTTCAGGATGGAGATGAGGTCTTCCATCTGAAAGGGCTTCGTTAGGACGCCTGAGAAGCCATGCTCGCGGTGGTTGGTGAGAACCGTGTCGTTGAGGTAGCCTGTGGTGACGACGGCTTTGATTTGGGGAAAGTCCTGGCGGAGGATGGCGATGGTGTCCTTGCCTCCCATTCCGCCGACGACTTCGAGGTCTAGCAAGAGAACGTCATAGGGGTATTTTTCCTCGATTGCACGGTAGTAGGCGTCGATGGCTTCCTCGCCAGAGGCGGCGCAGGTGATGTCGAAGTCGTGGGCCGAGAGAATTTTATCAACGATAGTGCGAATGTCAGGTTCGTCGTCCATGAAGAGGACACGAGGAATGTGAATCTTAGGTGTTTGTGGTTTGGGTGTTTCCGTTAAGGATCCGAAACTACTTTCAATGGCTGCTTCTTCCACCAGCTCGGAGGTGGGCTCCTCGGGGGTGATGTGGGCGGTGTGGTCAGCTGGGACGTGGAGGACGAGGCAGGCTCCGGTGCCGGTGGGCGAATCGTCGATGTGGAGGGTGCCTCCGTGGTCTTCGGCGATCTTGAGGGCTAGGGTGAGTCCTAGCCCTTCGGCTTCATTGCGTGTGGAGAAGAACGGTTCGAAGGCACGTTCGGCGGCCTCAGCTTCGATTCCGGTGCCTTGATCAAGCACGGTGATGCGGAGGTAGTCGCCTGGGTGCAGCGGGAGTGAGGTGTCTTCGCCGAGGGCGAGCGTTTCGAGATCGACTTCAATTACACTATTAGAAAGCGCTTCGTCGGCATTCTTCAGCAGGGCTTTGACGGCTTCGCCCAGGAGCTGGGCGTCGGCGATGGCGGGCCAGAGCTCGTCTGGGGTGATGACGTTGACTTCTGCGCGTGGGCTGAGCACCGCATTTTGGCAGGCCTTTCGGACGACCGCTTCGGCGTCGATGGGCGCCAGTTTGGGCTGGCCGAAATCGCGTTGTTTGGTGAGGCGTTTGACAAGGTCGCTTGCACGTCGACACGCTTGCTGGCTCGTGGTGATGAGCTGAGCCGATGGCTCTGAAAGGTTCGTTTCAGCCTTTGAGAGTAGCGATAAGTTGCCGTTGACGACCGTGAGAATGTTATTGAATTCGTGGGCCATTTCATTAGCGAAGCGGCGAACGGATTCCACTTGAGTCACCCGGCTGCGGCTGCGTTCGATGGCTTGCATGCGACCGACGTTTTCAAAGGTGATGAGGACGGCGCCTTCCTTGCCCCATTCCATGCCGACGATGCGCACTTCTAGAAGGACATTGCCATCGGCGCTTTCATAGAGGACTTCCTCAATGCGTTGCGGGTTCTTGGAGAAGTCTTCGTAGGGAATGAAGTCATCGCGCTCGAAGAGTTCTGGAAGGATGAGCGAGAGGTATTTCCCGACGACGTCTTCATGGTCCATGCCGAGTATCTCCAAAGCACGCTGATTAACCTCTTTGATAGGGCGACTGAGATTCGACGTCAGGATTGCGGCTTGAGGCCAATGGCTGACGACTTTCTGATACTGGGTGGCTTGTTTCCTGAGTTGGCGAGACTCGGCGAGACGCTTGCTGAGGTAATCGCTGCGGTGTTCGGCGATTTGGAGGCGTTCGGTCAGCTCCTTCTTGCTGAAGTCGAGGGAGATCAGGTCCGAGGCGCCGGTACGCAGCAGGGCGCTGAGGCGTTCGTTGTCCGAGGTGTTACAGAGGACGAGGGTGTGCACGGAGTCTTTAAACTCCTGATTGCTGAGCCAACGCAAGATACCGAGTGCGTCCGGGCTGGTATCCAAGTCATCACAGATCACGAGAAGAGCTGGAGGTTCCTTACGGATGAGCAGATAGGCCTGCGAGGCGGATTCGGCGATCTCGATCTCAAAGCCTGCCATGGCGAGGTGATTGCGCAGGTGCTGGCGTCTTCTGAGGTCTCCTCCGACGATGTGGGCGTGGATGAAGCTCAGAGAGAGCGGCGAGACTTGAGAAGTGCCGTAGCGTGGGTGCATACAATATCTGGAGTGAATAGAGTTAAAGTTATAGAAATTCTAAATAATACAAGAATTGTATGTTTATTTCACTCCAGAAGCTCCTTCTTAGGCAGTTAATTGCTCTGATCTTTCGAGTTTACTGAGATTTTAAAAGGCTAACCTTTCACTTCTGAGAAACTGGTAGGCCCATGACACAAGAATCGTCTTCAACGAAGGTAGCCGCCAATGGTGGTGGTGCAGGTGACACAGGTGTGGATGCGGTCCGGGAGGTTCTCCTGGGCGATCGGCTTCGGATGTATGAGCAGCGTTTTGAGCTGTTGGACAAGACTGTCCAGTCTGAGCGTGAGGCGCTGAGAGAGTCCTTTGAGCAGCGGTTGGGCCAGCTGGAGGTGTCGACACGGCTGATTGAATCAATCAATCAATTGGAGGTGTCGGTAGAGGCTGAGCGTCAGACTCGAACTGGCGATCTCAAGGGACTGGCAGCACGTTTGGATCAATCGGCGGCCCAGTTTCGGAAATAGCTTCAGAAATTGGGAGCAAACCACCAGGCATTTAAAGGAGAAAGCCAGCGGGATACTTTAGCGCTTTCTAGGAGCCTTTTTAAGGAACGTCAGGACAGCTGCGCGAACCTCAATGCCTACATTGAGGAGCAGTCAAATCACGCCTCTGACATGATGGCGAAACGAGGCGACGTTGCAGCAGCCTTGCAGTCCATGGCTGGGACCCTCTTTCCTGAAGGTGGGGATGTGAAGGAGAAGGAGGCTGTTCCATGGGCCCTGCGCCTATGTCGCTATCGTTCTTACAGGAAACGCCGCTGAGAGTTGCCGTGACCATTTCCATGCTGTGCTCGAAGAGCTCCATGAGAACTATGGAGCCGAACTGGCGGCATATGAAGGGGATGGCGAGGCGCTGAAGCCAGCTAGGCCATTGTTAGAAAATTGCCTCATTGAGTAACAACGCGAAGAGGTAAGCAAGAAATCTCCCCGGCTCTTCATCTTCCTTGCCGTGGGTCTTGGAGTGCTTCTGATGGGATGGCTTTGGAAGAGTTGGCAGACGAAACAGTTGCATGAGAATGTGCGTGCCCACCTTGAAGGGCAGCCTGGCGTGGTTATCACCGAGGAATCTCGCTCCTGGCGGACGTCACGATTTCAGGCGCTGGCGGATCCTGAGGTGTTGGACGCTGAGGCCAGCGTGAACGCTGCTTTTCCGAATGATCCGGTCGTCATGAGTGTTGCACCCTTTCGCTCAATGGATACCGCAGCTCAGGGGCTCGTTTGGATCGGGCCTTGCTGGCGTTGACGCCCCCGACTGAAACGCACTGTGGTGCGGCCACCTTCTGAAGCGGGTTTCGCCCTCTCGGGTGAGGGCGATCACTCCTGGTTGGTGCAGGCGGAGTCTTTGATACCAAGTCTCGGAGTTGGTTTGGTAGACATGACGGGATTGGTCGATCTTCAGCGAAAGGAGTGTCATCGAAGGAGTCGTGACCTGGCGGCGATCCCGGTTCGTTATCTGCCTGACCAGGCGAAAGTGGCGTCGAGCGAAGCTGTGAAGTGGCAACGCCTTGGCGCGGAAATGCGAGCGATTCTGTCTGTGGCTCAGGCTGCGAAGACGCCGTGTCGTTTCCTGCTAGTATCGGCAATCTTCTGAGAGTGGAGGCTGCGAAGGGCCATGGCAACTGTACAAAGAACGTGTGCAGACGGGTCGTCAGCACCTGATGGCGCAGGGCGTGCCTCGTTCGGCAATCGAGGTTGGGGGCTGGCTTTCACCAGAATCGGATGTGAATCAGATGCAGGAAGCCACGCCGCAGACCATCCTCGTCTTGTCAAGCTTTCTGCTTTCGCGTGCGGGGGACCAGCACTATGACTAGCGGGTTATGATTCAGCGGAAAGTGTGTCTCGTAGGCTCGTTTGCTGTAGGGAAGACGAGTCTTCTTCAGCGGTTCGTCTACTCACGTTTCTCCGACAAGTACCTCACGACGGTGGGCGTGAAGATTGATCGAAAGATCGTTCCGACCTTTGAGGGGAGCGTGAGTTTGATCCTTTGGGATCTGGCAGGGGAAGATGAGTTTCAGAGCCTGCAGACATCTTATCTTAGAGGGGCTGCTGGCTTTGTGGTGGTGATTGATTCCACTCGCAACGAAACGCTGCAGCAGGCGCGCACCCATCTTGATTACCTTGACGAGGAGTTTCCGAAGGCTGTGAAGGTCATTCTCGTGAATAAGACGGACCTCGAGAATAGCTGGGATCTTGAGACCGAAGAGTTACAACGTCTGGAAAAGCGCTTCACCTCCTACCGAACGAGCGCAAAGACGGGGCATTCCGTGGAAAATGCGTTTCATGCCCTGGCTGATGAGATGGGTTAGCAGTGCCAGCGTATGCCTTCGCGTAACCTTTAGCCTGTCCTATTCATGAAGACACAATGTGAGAGCACGGAGCGTGCGATTATCCTGTAGTGCGCATGATAGTCGAGTAGAAAAAAGCCGCTGGTGCGGCATTTGGGGCCAAAATTCCGGGTGTTCGCGCCTTCAGGGCACACCGAAGGCCACCCACCCCTGGATCACTTTGGCGAGGGACTCCGCCGGATGCTCTTAACTT
>CALLLI010000015.1 GCA_938082635.1 uncultured Verrucomicrobiales bacterium | reverse complement strand
GCGAGAGGCGCTTCCAATGGCGGATGGGATGTCGAGATGGTTCATGCCACCATCACATCGCATTTTCGAGGCACTTTGTCCAGTGAGAAAGCTAACCTGCTTTCAATCAGGCACTTACACGGCACTGACCAATGGCCCTGGCATTTCATCGCGCCTTAAGTCAATGACATTGAGTTGCAAGCACCCTCGCCCTACGCGATGGTTGCCGAACCCACTCATGCGTTTATTTGTCTTCTCCGTCTGTCTTGTGCTGGCTGTGACGCCCCTCGCTGTGTTTGCGAACCCGGTGATCAACGAGTTCCTCGCCAGCAATAGCGGTGGCTTGGAGGACGAGGACGGGAACACGCCAGACTGGATTGAGCTCTACAACTCTACCGAGGAGTCCATCGATCTTGCAGGCTACACCCTGACTGATGATGGCGAGCAGCTTGCCAGTTGGACGTTTCCTAGCAGAGTGATGGCTCCAGGTTCGTTTCTGATCGCGTTTGCCTCGGGTAAGGATCGGCTGGGGCCAGAGCTGCACACGAACTTTCGTCTAGGTGAAACGGATTACTTGGCGTTCGCTGATCCATCAGGGATAGTGGTATCTGAATTTACGCCGACGTATCCTGAGCAGTTTGAGAATGTTGCCTATGGTGTGGCACAAAGCGGCAATCGTTCTACTGCTAGTCTGATCGTCAGAGGTGCAACTGGGCGCGTGTTCGTTCCGCGGCAAGACATCGGGACGTCTTGGCGTGACTTGGATTTCGATGACACCTCGTGGACGACCGTGACTACTGGAATCGGGTATGAGGCCGGGAACGGTTACCAAGCGCTCTTTGGGACGAATGGGGATCGCGAGTCCGAGTTGTTTGCTAGGGCGACATCAGTCTATCTGCGGATACCATTTCAGATCGATGATCTTGCGTCAGTGTCAGAATTGCTGCTTCGTATGAATTATGACGATGGCTTTGTGGCCTGGGTCAATGGCGTTCAGGTGGCGGCGGAGAATGCTCCAGCGGCTCTTACGTGGAGTTCCGAAGCGACTGAGAATCACGAAGACGACAGTGCCTTAGTGTTTCAGCGCTTCGACGCTTCTGGGGCAGTGCTCAAGTTGAGGGGCGGAACGAATTTGTTGGCGATTCAAGGGCTCAACGTGAGTAATGATAGTTCGGACATGCTCATTCTGCCTGAACTCGATGCTGTCCAAGTTTCTGAGGTGCAATCAGGAGAGGTGGGCTATCTGGAGCGGGCGACTCCGGGATCTTTCAATGGAGCAAGTTTCGATGGCTTTGTCAGTGATACGAAGTTCAGCATGGACCGTGGCTTCTACGAGAGCCCTATTGAAGTGGAGGTGACGACGGAAACGGACGGTGCGGAGATCCGCTACACCACGAATGGTGATGCCCCGACAGAGACGTCGGGGGCCGTATACTCCGAGCCTATTCGGATCGCTCGAACGACGACGCTGCGGGCGGCGGCTTTCAAGCGAGGACTGGTGGGGACAAATGTGGACACGGTAAGTTATTTCTTCTTGGCTGATGTGATTCGCCAGAGTTCGCCGCCTCCCGGGTGGCCGACGGGATCGCTTAATGGGCAAGTGCTGGATCATGGCATGGATCCAGATGTGGTGGACGGCATTCATCGACCGGAAGAACTGGAGTCAGCCCTGCGTGCCGTGCCAACGCTTTCCATCACGACTCCGGTTGAGAATCTCTTCGGTGCTGCACGAGGAATCTATGTGCATCCCGGTAGTGATGGGCGGGCCTGGGAGCGTTCGGCCTCCTTGGAACTCTTGAATTCTGACGGCTCTAAGGGCTTCCAGATTGATGCGGGCTTGCGTATCCGTGGTGGTTTCAGTCGTAGCTCAAACAATCCCAAGCATTCGTTTAGGCTTTTCTTTCGTCGTGACTATGGGGAGGGTAAACTGCGTTATCCAATGTTCGGCGATGAGGGTGCCGAGGCTTTTGATAACCTTGATCTTCGCACGAGCCAGAACTACTCCTGGGCGTTCGGTGGCGATGGCCGGAACACCATGTTGCGGGATGTGTTCACCCGCGATTTGCAGGGGCGCATGGGGCGTCCTTACACGCGGAGCCGTTACTACCATCTCTATCTCAATGGACGGTATTGGGGGCTCTATCAGACGCAGGAACGTGCGGAAGCCTCCTATGCCGCGACCTATCTGAATGGAGAGAAAGAGGACTTCGATGTGATCAAGTCGTTTGGTTCGGTCACGGATGGTACTCGCGATGCGCACAGCCGACTTTGGCGAGAAGCCACGGCTGGCTTTGCTTCTGATGCTCGCTATTGGGAGGTGCAAGGCTTGAATCCTGACGGAACGCCTAACTCGAGTGCGGAGCGATTGCTGGATGTGGATAATCTTATCGATTACATGATCCTGACGTTTTACTCAGGAGATCGTGATGGTCCAGGGTCGCGTTTTACCCAGCCGAATCCGAACAACTTCTATACGATCTACAACCGAGTGAATCCAGACGGCTTCAAGTACTTTGAGCATGATTCAGAGCATTCGTTAGGAACGGGAGAGACTGACATGACCTTTCCGTTTACGACGGGCAGTCAAGAAACGCAGTTCAATCCTCATCGCCTCCATGAAAAGTTGGTGGCCAATGCGAACTACCGGCGACGGTTTGCGGAGATTGTTCAGAAGCATCTGTTCAATGGGGGCTTGCTCACTCCTGAGAATGCCCTTGCCGGTATCGATCGACGCGCGGCACAGCTTGATCAAGCGATCATCGCAGAGAGTGCAAGATGGGGGGATGCTCAAAGAGCGAATGATCCCTATAGCAGAGACGATTGGCTAGCTGCGGTGGAGGATCTCAAACGGTGGGTCTTGGTGCGACGTGAAACGGTGATCGCGCAGCTCCAGGCTCGCGGTTGGATTCCTGACACGCAGCCTCCGGCCTTTAGTGTCGCGCCTGGAGCTGTAGCGGAAGGGACGGAGTTGTTGTTCCTTGGAGGAGGAGGCAACGTCTTCTACACACTTGATGGAACGGATCCGCAGAATAATCCTCAAGCGCTCACTGCTTCTCCGGCGGGCGAAGAGGCGACTGTTCTACTGGAAGAGAATAGTGTCGCTCGGGCTGTTGTGCCGACGAGTGCTAGTCTTGGGGCAGGCTGGCGAGCGCTGGATTACGATGATTCTACGTGGCTTAGCGGTCGTGCGGGTGTGGGCTATGACAACAATGCGGGCTATCGCGACGTCATTGATCTTGATGTCGATGCGACGATGAACGGCAGGAATACAAGCGTGTTTGTGAGAGTGCCGTTTACGGTTTCTGATCCTAGCGTCTTTACTAACCTAAGATTGCGAATTCAGTATGATGATGGCTTTGCGGCTTTCCTCAACGGTGTGCCGGTTGCTTTCGCAAATAGTCCCAGCACCCTAGCGTGGAATAGTGCGGCGACGGCAGGCCACGATGATTCAGAAGCGCTCGAGTTTGTGACGTTTGACATGACGACTCATCTTGGAGCGCTGAGGGCGGGAAGGAACGTGCTCGCAATTCATGGCATGAATGACAGTCTTGGGAGTTCGGATATGTTGATCACGCCACGAGTCGAGGGTGTCCGCACACTGGGAGGTACTGCGGTTCAGCTTCCCGCTGGTCGGTCGGTGGTTAAAGCGCGGATCCGTGATGGAAACGAATGGTCAGCTTTGAGCGAAGGGAGCTTCTTGGTCGGTGGCGTGGAGGCGGATTCCAGCAATGTGGTCATTTCGGAAATCATGTATCATCCGGCCGATTCAACCGAGACGGAGGCCGCAGCTGGCTATGTGGCAGGCGACTTTGAGTATCTTGAACTCCTCAACATCGGTGAGGTGCCTGTAGACCTAACGGACCTCTTCTTTCTGCGCGGCCTGACGTTTGAATTTGCCGCGAGTGCGTTGCTTCAACCGCAAGCGCGCGGCCTTATTGTGAGTCATTCCGACGCCTTTGCCATGCGCTATGGTGATGGTTTGCCGGTTTTAGGTGTTTTCACGGGATCGCTCGATGATAGTGGTGAGCGGCTTGCCTTGGTCAGGTCCTGGGACGATGGCATTCAAGATTTGCGCTACAATGATCGAGGAGATTGGCCAGAGGCAGCTGATGGCTCTGGGCGAAGCCTCGTCTTGATCGGTCCTGATACCAATCCAGATCCCAGTCTTGCCGAGAGCTGGTTGCCAAGTGTCGCAAGTAAGGGCGCGCCGGGCCTTGCTGATCTCGGGACTACGGTAGTGAGTGCTTACCAAGCATGGAAGGACCGATGGGAAGTCGAGGATGATCTTGCTGATCCTGATAGAGACGGTTTGGTGAATCTGTTGGAGTACGCGCTTGGTCGATTGCCGCTCCAGGTAGATGCGGAGAATGTTCTCATCATCGCTGGTAGCCCATCGATTCTTGAACATGGAATCAATCCGGCGGCGACTGATGTTCAGATTAGTGTGGAATCTTCCATCGATCTCGCTGTTTGGGCGACGGTGGATATCGATCCAGAAATCGATGAGCTAGAGTCTCGTTGGCGTTATCGCTTGCCTGAGAGCGGCGCGGTCTACTTTCGCCTGCGAGCGGTGATCACAGAGTAAAGGTAAAGCGGGGCCCCGCTTACCCGAGAGCCCCGCTATGGGTGTTTATTTCTTTGGTTAGGGAGTGGGGACGCGGAAGACATCGTCTTGCAGTTCGTCACCGATGCTTGTGTTGCGCCTGATGATCGCCGCTAGCCCGAGTTTCTTGTTAGTGTGTCAAAATCGGCTATTTTGACGATTATTTTCAACTCGAAACATCATAACTCGTTGATAATCAACGCTTAGATTTCTGGGTTTCATTTTGTAGTGCCTAATTTTAACTTGTCGGGGTTGACT
>CALLLI010000014.1 GCA_938082635.1 uncultured Verrucomicrobiales bacterium | reverse complement strand
TGGCGGCATGTATCGGCCACTGAAAAACCCGCTCATCGATGAGCACGTCAAAAAACAAAGAGAATCAGGCGGCTCTCAACTATTCTCCCGCAAACGAGGCCTCATCATGGCTCAAAAATTCCTCAAAAAAGGGGGATTCCTAGGTATCCTTTGCGATCAATACTCTGGCCGAGCCGGACTCAAAACCAAACTATTTGGCGCAGAATCATCGATCACTCCGCTACCCGCTATCCTCGCTCTCAAACACCAGTGCCCAGTCATCCCCGTCACCCTGGAAACGCTCTCTCCAGGCCGGTGGGAAATGCGTTTCCACAAACCCATCCAGCTCTCCTCTCAGATTGATAAGGTTGAAGCCACTCACTTACTGGTTAAGGTCATGGAGAATATCATGCACACCTACAGTAGTGATATCTTCTGGCTCCACGACCGTTGGAGACTCAAGCGGAATAGAAAGCAGAATAGATGACATCTAGAAAACCCATATCTGTGCTAGACTCCATAGGAAGTTCACCGGATAATCAGCTATGCATTTTCTAGTCACCGGCGGCGCCGGATTCATCGGTTCTCATCTCACGGAGGCTCTACTCAAACAGGGCCATCAAGTCACAGTATTCGATGACTTCAACGACTACTATGACCCTGTAATCAAACGCGGAAACCTTGTACACGTCATTAGCGACATCCAGCTCGTCGAGGCAGATATTCGAGATGCAGTCACGGTCGAGCGCACCTTTGCGCGAAACCAATTCGACGCCGTCGTCCACCTCGCCGCTCGAGCCGGCGTACGCCCCTCAATCGTCGACCCCAAGCTCTACTTCACCACCAACATCGACGGAACCTTCAACCTTCTCGATGCCTGCCGCTACCACGGCGTGAATCACTTCGTATTAGCATCATCGTCGTCCGTTTACGGAGTCAACAAAAAGGTCCCCTTTGCTGAAAACGACCTCATCGAGCGGACGATTTCCCCTTACGCTGCCACCAAGCTTTCCTGTGAGCAGATCTGCTCGAACTACGCAAACCTGTTTGACATCCGCTGTTCCTGCCTACGATTCTTTACGGTCTATGGCCCACGCCAGCGACCTGACCTCGCCATTGCCAAGTTTACCCAAAAAATTCTTCAGAGCGAACCGATCGATCGCTATGGTGACGGCTCGACTGCACGTGACTACACCTATGTGGAAGACATCATTTCTGGCGTAGTCGGTGCCATCAAGTATGACGCCAAGGACTTCGATATTTTCAACCTTGGTGGATCAGCCACCACTACTCTGGCGGAGCTGATCACGATGCTCGAAAAAACCATTGGCAAGAAAGCCATCATCAATCAAATGCCGGACCAACCGGGTGATGTGCCTCGAACATATGCGGACGTCAGCAAAGCTGAGCAACTTCTCGGCTATCAGCCGAACACTCCTATCGAGAAAGGACTTGAAAAATACGTGCAATGGTTTCGCGAGAACCACCCTGATCTTGGATGAAAATAGCCGTTATACGTAGCGAATGCTCATTCACCAAAGGCGGCGCAGAACGCTATGCCGCGAACCTGTGCCGCGAACTCTGCGAGTTGGGACACGAGGTCTGGGTGCTGGCTGAAATTTTTGCTAATGACATTCATCCCGATCTGAAACACGTCCCGATCAAAGTAAATCGGACGACGTCCTCTCGGCGAAATCGCTCATTCAACAAAAACGCACAGAAGGAAGCACTGAAGCTTAACGTGGATCACGTCATCGCCCTCTCTCGCAGCTATCCCTCGGACGCATTTCGCGTTTCCGATCCCCTGCACTGCTTCTGGATGAAGATCCGCTACCCGGGAAAAATCCACCAATTCCTACAATCACTCAATCCGCGGCATAAGGCGATCCTTGAGATAGAAAAGGCTATCCTCGATCCTAACAACACCCGGATGATCGTAACCAATTCCAAGCTCTCAAAGAAGATCATCGGCGAATATTACGATTACCCGCAAGAGCGAATCCATGTGATCTACAACGGAGTAGATCACTCCCAGTTTACCGCCGACACCTCACTGCGTAAGCGCGAAACATTAGAACTCCTTTTCGTCGGGCAGGATTTTAAGCGTAAAGGCCTCGGCCCGGTCATTGAGGCCGTCGCTCTCGCAAAAAACGACGGATACATCTGCCAACTACGTGTCATCGGCAGGGACAACCCATCCCCCTATCAGGAACAAGCTAAAAAACTCGGCATTCTAGACCTCGTTACATTCGAAGGTCCTACCCGCCAGGTTCAAGACGCCTATCGCGAGGCTGACCTGTTTGTTTTTCCCTCGCTCTATGATCCTTTCGCAAACGTCGTGCTAGAATCACTGGCATGTGGTCTACCCGCGATCACCACGACGACTAACGGATCGTCGGAAATCATCACTGAGGGGGAAGATGGCTACGTCATTGAAGGAGCAACTGACCATCTCGCCACCGACATCGCAGCATGCATTTCCACATTCTGCGCGCTGAGTAACGAAGCTCGACAGCAGATGCGGCAACAATCACGCACTACCACAGAGAGCTACACCATCCGGGGTAATGCCGAGCAATTCATCGCACACCTCAGCCAATGATTACCACACACGATGAACTGATTGCCGCTATAGCAAAGTTTAGCAACGAGCAGATAAACACAGGTGTTTGCAATCCGACGCAGGCAAACGAACTGAAAAAAATAACTCTGACTCCGCCCAGTAAGTTCGTCATCTGCAAAGACGGCTCACGCTCATTAGTGGGGAAATACAATCTTAGCGACGGCACCGAATGTGTGCTGAAGTACTACTACCCAAAGAACCTGGCAAAAAAAATTAACTACGGACTTCGCGGATCACGGTGCATGCGCAGCTGGATCGCCGCGAGAGCATTTGAATTGTTAAAAATCCCGACGGCTGGGGCGATGATGATTCATGAGGAAAAAAGAGCCGCTGGAATCATGCTCAAGCAATCATTTCTAGCATGCCAGCTTGCCCCAGGCATACCACTCCATCATGTTACCGATGAAGCATCGCTGCGAGAAGTTGCCGCCCAACTCAAAGAGACATTCTCAATCATGGCAACCTATCGTATTTCCCATGGCGACCTTAAGGCCAACAATATTATCGTGGATATCAACAACAGGGCCCGTTTCATTGACCTGGACGGAGCCACGCTTCTAGCCCCAGAAAACAAGTGGCTCTCTTTCTGGGAGCGTGACCGCAATCGGTTTCTCAGAAACTGGCCCGAAAACAGCCCAGCCCACCAACTTTTTTCCGAATCCATGCAACCAGCCTAATGGACCCCATACTCCAACTTGAAAATCTCGAAATCATAGAAGTGTCACTTTGAAGAAGACGATAGGTTTTTAAAAACGGGTTCAAAAATCGGGCGGAGAATTTGAGAACCCGTAAAAGAAAGATGATCGGCGTCACGATAGAGAGGTTTTCCGTCTTGGCTGATACGCGTGCGGTTGCCATTCCGTAATATTGGCAAGGGGTCGAGAATAGTCACATAAGGGCCGAGAGAGTCGATGACGCCGTTCACATATTCTTGATGTTTCAAATGATCTTCCACACTTACTCCAATCTTATTTTCATCTCTGCCGAAGCGAACGGCATTAACGATATTTTGCGGCACGCTGCGCCTTTGAAAAGGGACTTGTTTCATTATTACTACTCGTATGCCCTTCGCACGCAGTTGTTTGATTGTTTTACGCAGCTGTGTTTCAAAAACAACCTCAGGAGATGACCCATTTGGTGTACGATAGGTTATGTTCGGAGAGAAGAAACTGGTCGATTCTTGCGGGTAAATTCCCCAACGCGCGATCAGAATGATTGTTTTTATTCCTTCTTTTTGGAGAGCCTCAAACACAGCATCGTTGTATTCTGTCATGTATTCCTCTAACGGCTTACGTCCAATTCCAAGAATGGGAGGGGTGCCACCTTTACAGGCGTAGAGAATGTCAGTCTGGTAGTGTTGACAGAGATCACGGAATACAGGCAGGGCTGTCGCCCCAAACCATGATAGTAGGTTTGACGTCGGGCGTTTTTTCCAAACGAGGAATCTTCCCATCCTCGCGCAAATTACGATTATCTGGAGCATCGAATTTTTCGTCGGAGACCCTTGAAACGGCAAGGATTTTGGAATCGAACCTTACAGGCAAACCGTCGGTTTTATATGCCAAGGTTCCTGCCACGGCTATTATGAAGGTGGCAACATAAAAAAAGATGAATGTTTGTTTTTGCCCAGCAAGCAACCCGGGCCTACGGAAGGGAGTTTCGACGTAACGCCATGAAAGGATGGCTAAAGCAAAGGAGGCTATTAACAAGACAAGGCGGTTTTCAAGAGATGTTTCATGAATGGACAGATGCCTCCCAAAGACCAAAAGCGGCCAGTGCCAGAGGTAAAGAGAATAGGAAATCTTCCCGATGAATACGAATGGAGAAAGTGAGAGAAACTGTCTAGCTAGAGTTCCATGTTTACTGGTTGCCAGAATGAAAAGGGCAGCACCTAGGCACGGTGAAATGGCAGCAACCCCCGGGAAGGGAGTAGTCGGCACGTAAGTCAGCATGGGATAAACCATAAGGACGATTCCGGCCAATGAGAGGAATTCCGCACCTAGACGACCACCTGGAACCTTAATCGCGAAAATCGCAATGATGGAGCCAAGCAGCAACTCCCATGCCCGAGCAGGAAGAAGGTAAAAACTGGCCGCAGGATAAAGATAGGGACCAAAAAAACTCCATATCATTGAAGTCAAAAAAACAAGCCCAAGAACTACAGTAATACGTGCCGGAAACTTACGATTGAGAAAAACTAACAACGCCGGCAAGATAAGGTAAAATTGCTCCTCGACGGCGAGTGACCATGTATGGAGTAAGGCCTCGTAGTCCGAGGGCGCCGCGAAGTATCCATCCTGTTGC
>CALLLI010000013.1 GCA_938082635.1 uncultured Verrucomicrobiales bacterium | reverse complement strand
ACGCAGCGCAGGTGGCGGCACCCAAAGTCCAACAGGCCAATGCTCGTTCGAATCTCGCGTGATCTCAGCCCTTTGGACTCCAGACAGGGATCGTCACAACAGGGACGCAAATGGGGCATAGAACGGCTATCCTGACGATTGGATGAAGCTGAGCGAGTTATCCCGCTACTGGGCTGCCAAGGAACTGACTCAGATTGAGGAGACAGGGCAAGGGATCTCGTTTCGTGCTCCGTTTGCCTGTCCTGAGTTTACGGTCTCGCTGCCAAAGGGGGCTTACGGGAATCCTCACATTCAGCGCGAAGGCAAGTCCCAACATTTGAAGAAGGTGGCGTCTCGAAAGGATCTTCAGGCGCGCTCCTGGTGTGAAGACAGTGGTCAGGCGATGGCTTGCTTCGATCTATCAAAGGGACGTACGAGCCTGGTGTGGCAATAAGACTAATGCGAGGCCTCTAGGCGGACATCACTCAGATCTAGGCGATACATCAGTTGATTGTATTCGTAGCGCGGCGTGGGCACTTTGGTTCCCGAGAATGTGTGCGTGTAGGTACCTTCGAAATAGATGATGCGTCCTCCCTCGCGATCAAAGAAAGGGTGATGCACGGGATTGTAGTAACTGTACTTCGGATGACTCGCTACTTTCACGCCCTTGTTCCAAGGACCCGTGATCGTGGTGCTTTCCGCATACCAGGCCTCGCCCAAGTAGGAGGCGCCGCCACCTGCTTGCACGCCGATCAAGACATACTTCTTTCGCCAGGCATTCCAACGAATGCTCGCGGTATGAATCGCTACCTTCGCACCTGTCGCCGCCTCAGTGAGCTGGTACCGCGACTGGTTAGGTTTCATGTCTCCCGATTTCAGCAGCCGCGCTTCGTCTTTCTGGGTGGTTGGTGCTTTCGCTCGTATCCATCGCCACTGCTTTGTGTGACTATCAAAGACGTGCATTTCATACTGCTGAGGATCGATGATGGCGTCTGGCAAAGCCGCGACGCGTCGGTAGGCGTAGGGTGTGCAGAAATAGACGTAATCCTCCGCTGTCTCAGTCACTCGGACAGCGCAACCAGCAGGCATGTGCCACTCATCATCCTTCGCCACATCGGCGACTTTGCGGAATTGTCCTGTTTCATCATCGAATTCGGCTATGCCACGCTCGTCGGGAGGCTCCAACCTTTGTTGCCGAGTGAAGCCCGAGAATAATCGGTCATTGGGTTCTGGGGTTGTTAGGTTGACGAGACCGAACATCCAGACCACGCCAGGATCTTTGGATGGCAGCATCTTACGCAGACGTTTCGGATCCTTGGGATCGATGAAATAATCGTATCGCAGCCCATTCTCCGGATGCGCGTCGGCAGCGGTGATGGCACACGTGGTGTGGAAATTCCCTAACGGATAACGTTCGATGCTTGTGTCGCCCCACAACCAGAACAGCTTCCCCTGGTAAGGCACTGCCTGCACCGAATCTTGCCCAACAACGCCTGGTTCACGCCTATTCAGAGCCGGATGTTCCAGCCCGAGCATAGCAGAATCGCTATAGAGCCCTTGCCCGGTCAGCCGCCCCAATCGTGTGGCAATGTTGGTGTTCTTAACCGTAACCGTCGTTGCGGTTCCCGGCTTGGTCTCAGTACGAAAGCCCGCATGGCCAAATCCATCCTTGGCGCGCTCGATCCCGGGCCCACGAATGTGCCAATAGACTTGGCGGTTCATCAAACCAGGTTCGTAGAATGCTACCCAGCCTGCGTTGTCCGTGAATTGGCTGATGCCATCGACGGTGCGCAATTCTACCAGAGGCACGCCATTTCCAGTCACCTCATCGAGCACACGAATCCCAAAGTAGGGAGCCTTTACGCGCGCTGGCTCGGCACCCCAAGCGGCCACCGGCAATACAACCGCAAGTGCTAACAGAAACCGTTCCACTGTGTTTGTGAACGCCAGCTTCAGGACTTCTTCAAGTCATAGCACATGAGCTTGTCCTGCTCACGAAGGTAGAGTCGGCCGTTGGCGATGACCGGATGCGCCCAGCTTTCGCGATCCTTAAAGGCGGGTTCAAACGAGCCTTTGATGCGATAGGCATCCTTGGTCGCCTCAATGAGCACGACCTGACCACTTTGATACCGAAAGATGAGATGCCCATCGGCAGCGACGACAGCGGCAGAGCCTTTTCCTTCGCCACGTGTCTTGCCACCCCATATCACTTCACCATCTGACATTCTCACACATACTGGGAAGCCTTCGTTGTGCTTGTGACCGCAATAGATATGACCATCGATGAGAACCATGCCGCCGTGGTGATTCTGCAGCTTCTGTGATTTGAGGAAATACTGCTCCTCGGCCCCGATACCGTCGCCATCTTTCGAAAGCTTGAGCAGTGCTGAGCCGGTGCCATAGCCCGTCGAGCAGAACACATAATCGCCAGAAACGATCGGTGTGGAAATATTCGCCGTATCATTCGCCACGGCATTGTAATGCCAGAGATACTTGCCATCGCTAGCACGAATGCCAATGATTCCACGGCCTGTCAGTTGCACATACTGCTTCACACCACCGCCCTCTGAAATCACAATGGAGGAGTAGCCTGCGCCATCCTTGCCACGATTCCCGAGCTCATCTGGAACGGAGGCGCGCCAGATCTCTTTCCCCGTGGCTTTGTCCAGCGCCACGATGGTGGCGTCCTTAGCTCCCGGAGTGCAAAGCAGCCGATCGTCATCGATCAGCGGACACTCACTGTAACCCCATCCTGACATCATCTTTCCACCGAAGTCCTTCTTAAAGCGCTTGCTCCAAAGCTTGGCACCCGTTTCGACATTGCAACAGATCAGGTCGCCATCTTTCCCCACACCATAGACTCGTTCCCCATCGACGACCGGCGTCCCATTGCTCTCACCCGAAGTGCCAAAGGCTGTTGTCCAAAGAACGCTGCCATCTTTCTCGCTCTTCGCGATGAGGCATTCGCCATCTTGGCCCTCAGGCCGTCCAAGCGTGAAGAGGCGTCCATTGGCCACCGCAATGCTAGAGAAGCCCTTGCCACAGCCTTCGGTTTGCCAGAGCAGCGGCGGCCCTTCTTTCGGCCATTCCGCTAGCAAGCCTTTCTCGGTAGAAATGCCCGTGCGATCCACGCCACGCCAGCCTGGCCAATCTTCAGCGGTCGCTGGTGAGATGAGCATGGCGAGGCTCGTGAGTGCCGGGATGAGGAGTGAATGGATTTTCATAGAGAAGATGGGATGATAAGAGTGTGGACTGGCTGGAAGCCAGTTTCACAATGGTATTACATGGTGACACCGGCTTCCAGCCGGTTGTTCGTAAGTCGATTACTCGCTCGACTTCTTGGCCTCCCAGAGCGTGACCGAACCTGAGGTATTCTCGCCTACAGAATAATGGCCCTTAAGAACATCGCCGCGGAACTGTCCCGTGTAATTCATCGTCCTCTCCTGATCACGGATCGTGCGTTGGACTTTGAAAGTGAGCGTATTCTTGTCCAGCTTGGCGTCCTCAATCGCGGAGGAATTGTCGCCACTTGCATAGGTTCCGCCTAGCTTCCCGTCCGTCATCGTCAGTGTTAGGGCGTTCTCAGTATCACTAGCAGCAGCACCCCAGCCGCGAGTGCTCCATTTCCATGCGCCCACGGGCTCTGGCTTGGGCAGGACGCGGCTAGCCCTGAAGGGTCGCTCAAACGAGCGCTCTCCAGACTTCGTCGCGATGGATCCTTTGAGGATGTCTTCGTCGATCGTGGCAGTGTAGGCTGACGTGAAATTGCCGCGATCATTCTCTGTGGACACGTTGAAAGTGACCTCGTCGCCACTAAGCTTAGCGTCGGCAATCGCGGATTCACCACTGCGTCCGTCGAGAGTGCCAGTGAGAGCGTCACCTTCTTGCTTCAGTGCTAGCGTGTTCGTGACTTCTTCACCATTCCGACCAAAGCGCGATGTCCAGGTCCAGCTTCCCACAGCGTCCACCTTGGGCGTCTCACGCGCAGCTGCCCAGTCGGCGGTACGATCTTCTTCACCGCGCCGTGAGGTGATCGTGCCTTTGATAGCGCTGCTGTCTAGGGTGCCTTTGTAACTCGTCGTTGAGGTGCGCGTTCTCCCACCACGCTCGACCTTGAAAGCAATCTCTTTGCCATTCAGGGTTGCCTCCTTGATAGGGGCCTGGCTGCGAGTCGTACGATAGACGCCCGTCAATTTGCCTTTCGCATACGCCAGCTTGACCCAACTATGGCGCTGGGAACCGTCGCGACCACTTGTCCTCGACCACTTCCAAAGGCCGCTAGGATTAATCTCAGGATCTTTGTAAGCATGCCAGTAAGTTTCACGCGTGTCGCCATCGCGACCCGGTGAGGTGATCTTTCCTACAATTTCGCCCTCTTGCACTTTCCCTGCAAAGGTGGTCGTGAAATCATTATCGCCGAAAGACCGGACGTAATTGAAGGAAATGGAGTCGCCTTCGACTTTGCCACCTTCGATCTTAGTCTCGCCTCGTCTTCCATTGTAGGTACCACTTATCTCAGCCCCTGACTGTTTTAAGGTGAGTTCCGCATCAATCTCTTGCCCACCGAAGCCGGGAGCAGTCCATGACCACGAACCCGCCACGTCAGAAGCCGTGATTTCTGGTGCGGCCTTCGCCGTTTCGGTTTCGTCTTGGGCGATTGTTTGGCCGATGGCCAAGGCCAGAATGGCAGGTCCGATGAGGTAGAAGGGGGTCGATTTCATAGATAGGTATGGTTTCAATAAGATTCCTCGTGGCCAACACCTTTTCGCGAAACTTGGCGAATTCTGCTCGATCTGGTGGAGTCTGAAGTGTGCACATCTCTCGTTTCCCCCTCATTCTAGGCCTTCTCTTCTACGCTTCAGTCATTCACGGCCAGGAATCGACCTCAGACCAAGGCCTAACTATTGGCGCCTACTACTATCCCTGGTATGGCGCTGCGAAACCTGGTGAAACCGGCTGGATGAAGCAAGCGTTGCGTGGCCGATTGCAACCGCAGCAGCTTCCGAAACTAGGCGTGTATGGTAGTCGTGACCCTGAAGTGATCGGTGATCACATTGCGCAAAGCGTGCAGGCCGGGATCGACTTCTGGTCGGTCAGTTGGTGGGGGCCTAACAAGAGAGAAGATCGCGCCATGCGGGAGCACATCCTCACGCATCCTGGTGCTGGCAAGCTGAAGTATGCCCTACTGTATGAATCGACAGGCCGATTGGGATCTATGCAAGAGCCTCGGTATGACAAATTGGTAAGCGATTTCACCTACATGAAAGAGCACTATTTCGATCATCCGACCTATCTTAAGATCGATGAAAAGCCTGTGGTCTTTATCTACCTAACACGCGTCTATTTTAGAGATCGCGGCCTTGAGGAATTGGCTACCTTGCGCAAGGAGTACCCTAACTTATATCTTGTCGGCGACGACGTCTTTGGTGGGCGTTATCACGAACGGCACGCGCGTTTGTGGGATGCGGTGACCGCTTACGACATCTACGGCCAGTCCATGCAAGGCAAAGGCGCGACCAAGGCTGCGCTGAAAGACCTGCACAGCCATTATGCGAATGCTAAGGAGATTGCCAATGAAGTCGGCACGGCCTTCATTCCTGGCATTGCCCCAGGTTACAATGATCGCGCCGTTCGCAAAGGCCATCCCGGGCGAGCCCGTTATTTCAAAGACCAGCCAGAGTCGAAAGAAGGCGATGTCTTTCGAGCCATGATCCAAGATATCGCCATTCCATTGGCCGATACGGAGGCGAATCGCACCATCATGGTGACGTCTTTCAATGAGTGGTATGAGGACACTCAGATTGAAGCCACCACTGGCAAGCAGGCGACCAGTTCGAAGGATGACTCGGAATCTGGCAACTTCTACACGGAAGATGATCGGTATGTGGACTACGGCTCACTTTACTTGGACATCCTTCGCAAGGCGAAAGACGCCGGTCTGTAAAACAAACCAGTACCGTAAGTAACCTTAATCGCTTGGCGACTTCACCGGAATCACCTCAGTGATAGCCCCGAGCAACGAGTCCTTGCCTTCGACGTCCTGAGAGAGTTCCCAGATCATGACACCTGCGCCCTTTGACAGGGCGAGAAGGGTCTTCTTCTTCATCGTCGCGAGACCATTGTAACGCACTTCTCCGATGACATCTTTCGATGGTGCCGTTGGATCTTTCCTAACCAATTGGCGATACGAGCTGTAGGGACTACGGCCATAAAACGGAAGTCCGAGGATGAGTTTCTCCTTCGGACAGCCGCGCTCACTCCAATAGCGAATCGATTCCTCCGCTTGCGAATAGAGTCCGTGAGACTTGCCATCGTAGGCCATGATGTTCAGCATATCGATTAGAGGAAACACCTCTTCTCTGATGCCCTTCCCAGTGCGACCAAGAGAGACGACTGCGGTGGAAAGAAATTTCTTCTCACGGCGTAGCTCGGTGGACAGTTCACGCATCAATGAGAGGAAATTGTCGGCGGAGTCTCCCGCGTCGGGATATTCCCAATCCATGTCGACGCCATCGAGATCATACACGTTGACCATCTTCATGGTTTCGGTAACAAAGGTCTTTCGACTCTCTGGCGAGGCCGCCAACTTTTCAAAGGCACTGTCGTTGCCATCATTCCATCCACCGATGGCGATGCCTACTTTGACATCGCTCGCGTGGGCAGCCTTCACGAGATTTTTAAGCATGTCAGTCTTGGGCATTTCCTTGAAGGTCCCGTCTGGCTTGGGGAGAATGAAGCTGTAGTTGATGTGGGTGAGTTTCTCATAGGGGATCTTGTCCACACTTCCAGCCCAGGACGGTTGGTAGCCGATGACTTTGAATTTCTCCCCCGCGGCATGAAGCGTGAGAAGCCCACAGAAGCAGAGTGAGAGGATTGCAATTACTTTAAACATTATGTGACTAAGTTTAGCATTACTTGCTTGTCGCAGTTCTTGCGCCTGGAAAGTCAGGTTTCGTTCACTTGGATCCGACGAATGGCATCGACAGGGCAGGTTAGGTGATCCCGATCATATAAACAATGAAGTCGGCGAACTTGCCGACTTCAAGCGAGACGGTTTAATCTTAGAGAAACACCAGGTGGGCGTTGTTGATGGTGTAAAAACGCAAGTCTTGTAGACGGTCAAGCGCTTGTTCTGGGTGAATCTGACTAGTAGGAAACGAGCTCTGCACTAGTAGAGCGTCAAGATTGAGTTGAGTAGTGCTTCATTCCATATCAGAAGCCCAACGGGCTTCATCATAGCAGCCCATGGCATCGCCATGGGTTCTCTTGCAAATAGAGATATTGAGCCTGAAGGGCTCATTCATACGCTAGTTGGTTCTTCTCATGAGGCAGCCTTTCGGGCTGCAAACTGAGTACAACCGAAGACCCATGGCGATGCCATGGGCTGCTATGATGAATCGAGTCCGTTGGACTCCCGAGGAAGCCATCAACGCAATCTTGACACTCTACTAGTTCTCTACTCCCCGATAATATCCCTCCGCAAGCCCTACGCGTGCCGCATCAGTATCTTCGACGTTGATGTCGCCGGAGAGTCCTGACATGATCACCGTCCAATCTAGAAGATCTGGCGAGTACTCGATATCGTAGGTTTTGTCAGCTTCACCAGCGAGGGATAGCATGTAACTATCGGTGCCGGCCACCACAGTGAGAATGGCCGGGGAACGTTGGGCGCCGGGATCTCCATCGATCGACTGCAGAAATTGCAAGGAGACGCCGCTTAAAATGGCATTGCCATCTGGGAATCCCGCATCGGTTCCATTCAAATCAATGACGACATCTCCAACTTCGAGCTGATTGAACTCATAGATCACGTAGGCAGCGGATGCCCCGCCTTGGTCACCTTCTTGCAAAGCGTTAGGACTGAAAGCATCAAGAATGGTCTCGTCATTGACCTTAACGGCAAAGCCGCGATCACAGCATTTCTCTCCAAAAATCAACTGCAAGCGGTGCGCTCCGCGATCGACATCCTTGAGAGTCACCACGACGCCATCCGGCTGGCCAGACCAGCGGATGCCGCTGGCGACTTTGGCCAGGTTCACGTTATCGTCGTCTTCACCAAAGTCATTGGCCGCCCCCCAATCTTCGATGTGATTCACCGCGTCGATTTCAATATTGTCTGAGCCTGGCGTGTCTCGGACGAAATTGATATCGCCCACCATCACGTCTTCTCCAGTTTCCCCGACGTTGACAGCGTGCGTGAAGGCGCCGGTGATGAAGAGTTGGTCAACGCTGGTCAATTTCCCAGCGTCGACGCGGGCGACAATTGGCCCGCCCACTTGATTACCAGGGCTATCTGGATCGAGGGGATCAGATCCATTGGCAACTTCAAAAGCGTCACTAAACTTGTCCCCATCCGTGTCACGATTCGTCGCGTCGGTACCGCGCGCTTTCTCGTCGCCATCTGCTAAACCATCACCATCAGTATCTGCGTTTGTCGGGTTCGTGGCATCGGCCACCTCGTCCCCATCATTCACACTATCACCATCCGTATCAGCCACCGTCGGATTGGTCCCTGCTTCCTGCTCACCAAGATTGGAGAGGCCGTCACCATCGCCATCGTCATCCGCTCCCATTTCCAGGTTTCCAAAGAATCCATTCTCAAAGAAATCACTCAAGCCATCACCATCAGAATCGGCACTCGGCGTCCCAAAGCCTGGCAGAAGCACAAATCTCCCATCATCGAACGTTTCCACTTCTCCGAGCTCGGTATTGACGAAGAGTTCCACCTGCGCACCACCACCACGTTCGTAAAAGAACATCTCAAGATCGTGCTCACCTTCCGTCAGATCAATCGAACCGAAGATGTCCTGAGAGCCATGGGGAGCAGGATCCTCAGCAACTAACATTCCATCAATGAAGAGCTGATTTCCGTCATCCGAGTTCATCCCAAAGGTGCGAACACCTGCTTCTGTCACATTGATCTTGCCCGTAACATGAATGCCAAAGTCGTCCCGAGCACCCACGTCCTCCCACAAGGCAAAGGGAAGCTCATCATTGGCGAAGTGCCCTTGGGCATTGTCACGGAAATTGATGAACGTGGCGTTCTCGGCAACCTCCTCGGCGATTTGTGACTGGTCCTGCAACGCTTCCTTGAATGCTTCCATGCTTGCAAACTCAATACCATTTCCGGCTTTAATCGTCCGAACCAGGAACTCGCCTAATTTATTGTCAGGGTCTAGGGGATCCGCCCCAAAGATCAGTTCCGTTCCATCCGATCCACCATCGCCATCGGTATCGACTAACAATGGATCGGTTTTCGTATCATTCACTTCCTGTCCGTCGTTCAGACCATCGCCATCAGTATCGGCTTTCAGAGGATCGGTCATGTGGGTGTTTGACTCACTGTCATCCGTCAGGCCATCCAGATCTGTGTCGACTTCACCAACCGGCACGAGAGGCTTCCCTGGATTGGCGATGAGAAAAGCAATATCGTCTTCTGTCAGCGCGAGATCATACACCTGCACATCGTCCAGTGTGCCATCGAACGGCAACGCACTGTTGAAGGCCCCGATGTAAAACGTGCCAAGGTCGTCAAAGGGGGCGACTTCTGCGCTGCCGACGTCCGCGCCATCGACAAGGAAAGTCCCCATGCCCGTGGCACCATCATAGCGCATGGCCACGTGATAGGTGTTACCGGACTGTAGGTTGAACCCCTCTGTGTTGAACAGGCCGATGGCGTTGCCATTCCCGTCGTCACCAAACCACACGAATTCACCACTGCCCTCAAGCAAGCCGAACACGGGATTATCCTGTCCTTTGGCAAAGACGGTACGGAAATCATTTGATGCGATGTCTCCCAACGAAGCTGGGTTCAGCCAAAGGGCGACCGTGAAACTGTCACTCAAGCTACCAGATAGCGAGTCCACGGAGACATTGCTTCCTCCGGTGAACTTAGCTGCCGTCCCCGTGCCCTCTTTAAGACCAGTCTCGGCTAGGACAACAGCACCTTGAAAGATCCCCTCACCACCTAGCCCAGTCGCGTCTGCCACAACACCCGCAACGTCCGTCTCGTCTAAACGATAGTGCGCAATCGGGCCCACAGGATTAATGACAGTCGCTCGTATAGTGAAAGTGATGTCTTGATCTTCTGGATCGGGATCGTTCGACTGGGCGTTCAAGGTCACGCTAAACGCTCCAAAACCACCTTTATTGTCAAAACTCAGAACGATGTCTTCCGAGCCCCCTGGATCAATGGAAGTCGGCGCAGAGATCAGCGTGAAGTTGTCGGTGTCGCCTCCAGTGATCTCCAATACATTGATGGTCAGAACTTCCGCACCACGTTCGTCATCAGGCTTGACTGTATTCCTAACAGGAAAGCGAAGTTCCTGAGCCGTCGTTAGGGCAGGCAAGGTGCCTCCGTTCAGAGCCTGATCTTGATTAAGTGTAATGCTAGGGTTTGAGTCGTCAGGGATCAGTAGCGCCTCGACTTCCTCTGCGGTCAGGGCGCCTTGATAGATACGAACGTCGTCCAACGTTCCGGTGAGCCGGTGAGCCGTGCCTGATTCGCCCACGCCCAGGTAGGTGTTCCATTCCGAACCGTCATCCATCTCTGGGAACTCTTGGGGGCTGCCTTCGATCTCAACGCCGTTGACGTACACACGGGCCTCGGACACGCCATCGCCGTCCTGTCCCGTCATGGCAATGTGCGTCCACTCATCGACCAAGAACTCTGGGCCAGCATCCAGATGGCGGTCGGCGTGCTCGCTCAGATTGATGAAGGGCTTATGCGTACCGCTGTGTAAGAGAATGCGGTTATCGCAACACGCGCCGCTGTCCTGGCTGATGATCCCGTCGAATCCAGTCGTGGCTTCATCAAGTTTGACCCAGGCAGCCAACGTGACGCCAGGCTTCCCCGTAAAGCCAGTCAGTCCATCAGATTTGTAAAAGTTGCTGCCCTCGCCTTCGTCAAAGAACGCTCCTTGGCCGAACTGCCCCTCAACTTGGTTCACGCTTTCAACCGTTTCGGCGTGATTGTCGTTTCCCGAACTGTCGTGGCCGAGATCATTGGGGTCCTCGAATTCGTAGTGAGCGACCAACTCGGCGGCCTGAGAAGATGCTAGTGCCGCAATGAAGAGGACCATGGTCGCCACTGAGAAGAGTAATCTACATCGATGTTACATGACTGTGTCTTTGGGTTGAGGATTTGAAGGTGAGTGAAGAGCAACGGGATATTACGCGCAGCTAGCGACCCTGCAGGTCAAGCCATTACGGAGTGGACTCCTCACGTCGGTTGACCAGCACCTTTACAGGACCATTGTTGACGGCCACGACGAGATCATCGTTACCGTCGCCATCATAGTCTAACGCCACCGCGCTACGGCCGTCGCCAGGAATCACAATGCCACTTTGGCTCGGTCCAACTTCTCTGAAACTGCCGTCTCCGTTTCCTAGAAGCAGCTTCCCGACACCACCTGCCATCCTGCCCGTTTCGCGCTGGGGACCGTAGAAGTTCTGTGAGAGATAAAGGTCGATCTTGTTGTCGCCGCCCGCATCGAGGAATGCTAGCCCAAGACTCGGCGCGATCTGCGACCGACGAGGCAAGGCTTTAAACTCAAATCGACCTGTGCCATCGTTGAGTAGGATGCAGTTTGCCAATTCGTTCGCCTGTAATTTGAGCGAATTCGCAAGCTTTGGCGCCGTGTAGATCTCTGTCAGTTCCGCGATTGCGAATTCATGAAAGGTGCCGAACTTCACTCTGAGAAATGGCATGGCACCACTTGAGCAACTACGCCCTCTATTAGGGACGATGGTATCGCCGTCTGGGTGCGCCTCAATAATGTGCGATTTCTTGAGTCCGTCAAAGTCGCCGTAGTAAAGTAGCTGGGGGTGCTCCACGGTCGGGTGATACTTCGTGTTCCAGCCAAAGTTTCCCACGGCGAAGTCGGTGTCGCCATCAGCATCGACGTCAGCAGCCGCGATGCATGTCCACCAGCCTAGACGTTCTCCTAGTCCTGCCTCAGCCGTCGTTTCGATTAGTTTCCCACCATCATTGCGATAGAGTCTAACGGGGCCGTAGTCAGTCGTCACGAGTAAGTCTTGGTCATCATCCGCATCAATGTCAGACCATGCTGCATCGGTCACCATGCCTGCTCCGGCGAGGTCCTCTGACTGTGCTACGGTGAAGCGCCCGTTCCCGTCGTTGAGCAAGAGTCGGCTTGCGGCGGAAGTGGGGTACTGACCCGGAATTACCCGTGCGCCAACGAAGAGATCGGTGTCACCATCAGCATCAACGTCGCTAGCCGCCACGCAGCTACCGCTGAAGTTCATGTCTGGCAAGGCTCCCTCCTTGGCAGGGCTCAGGCCATTGTCGACACTCAAATAGAGCCGGTCCTGATAGTCTTCGCCCTCCACACTGCCAGACACCACATAGATATCGAGGTCGCCGTCTCCGTCGGCATCAAAGAGCGCGGCATCGACATCCTCACATTGAGCGTGGTTGTCGAAGAATGGGATGCGCTGTTTGAACAACTTGCCCTCGCTGGATTGGAGCCAAAGTTGCGCCGGCTCTCCAGAAGCTCCGCCAAGAAAGCAATCCGGTCTGCCATTCCCAGTGAGATCGCCCCAAACCATAGCTGGCCCGAGGGTGGAGAGTTTGTTAGGCAGAAGCGGTTGGATCGCAAAGTCGTCAAATTCACTCTCAACGTGTCGGGGCGCGCTTGGCAAGCGCTGTTCCTCGAAAAGTGTCAGTGCCATCGGCGACTCAGCAATCGGCACGGAGTCGGTGGCTTCAGCGATAAGATAGCGTCGCCCCGCAGCCAGGTCTTTCACCACCTGCTCCCTGCCCGACGGCCAGCGGATGGTCAAGGTCTCTACCATCGCCTCCTCACCAAGCCCGAACACCACACCATCCGGATCACAGCCGAGAAAGCCGCGCACGGGTTGACACACCCTTACTTGTTCCCCTTTGCGAGTCTTCGCCCGGATTTCCGCGCCGATGGCTCGAGGATTCGCCCCAGCACCACGGAGTGCAATCTTAATCAGATTGTTCGTTTGTGAGGTGTTGCGGTAGACATCGACACCTTCCTCGAAATTGTTAATCACTAAATCAAGATCACCATCGCCATCAAGATCGCCAGTTGCGGTACCGAAACTAACGGTATCCTTTCGTATGCCCCACTCATCAGTCATTTCGTGGAAGGCGAGGTTCCCGCTATTCTGGTAAAGGCGATTGCGTTCTTTTAGCGGTGGGAAGTCGCTCCAGCGATTCTCGCCAGTCCGATCGCGGATCGCGCGCACTTCAGCCCTCACATCCGCATTGAAGAATTCACGGGTCATCCCATTGGAGAAGAACACATCATTGCGCCCGTCACTGTCAAAGTCCGCGATCTTGACTGCCCAAGTCCAGTCCGTCGCCGCAAGCCCAGCCATCTGTGCGGCCTCCAAGAAGCGTTGCGTGCCGGTATTGATGTACACGGCATTGCGCATGTACTGACGAGGATTGGGAAGCTCAAGGAACCAGCCTTCCGAATCCATGTCGCCCATGTTGACCTTCTGTTTGTAGTGCGTGGTCGCTGCCATGTCGGCCGCAATGAAATCCAACCGACCATCCCCATCGAGGTCCCCCGTATCGCTCCCCATCGAGAACCAAGGCGTGTTTGGCATGGCTTCGGCGATCACATCCGTGAAGGTTCCGTTCTGGTTATTGTGGTAGAGATGATCAGGACCAAAGAAATCGTTCGTGACGTAGAGGTCCATCCACCCGTCGGAGTCGTAGTCCCACCAGGTGGCCGATAACCCCTGCGAATAGCCCACCAGTCCGGCCCTCTCGGAAACCTCGTTGAATTTGCCTCCATCATTGCGAAACAAGCGATCTGCTTGGCCTGCATCGTACGGGTGCAAACTGCCGTCTTTTTTGAGAATGGCTCCCACTTCTTCGGCGTAGGGTTCAGGCGTAACCACGACACCATCGACGATCTGGAATTCAAGACCATCGGGTCGCGCACCTCCCGAGAGCCTGTTAGTGAGCAGGTGAGCGTCAAGATCGCCGTCGCGGTCATAGTCGACGAAACTCATCATCACACTAGCGCCAGAGAACGCGAGGCCAAACTCCGCAGCACGTTCTTCGAAGCGTCCATCTCCAGTATTAACAAATAGCATGTTAGGGCAGGCATAGCCACAAACGTAGAGATCGAGATGGCCATCCCCTTGGATGTCGACGAATGTCGCGCCCGAAGCCCAGTGATCGGCGAGTTCCCTCTTTATGCCAGCTTCATCAGTGATATCATTGAACCGGAAGTCGCCGAGGTTTCGGTAGAGTCGCGCCCCGCCATGTGGGCGTGTCAGGAATGCTTCCGGTAGCCCGTCATTGTCGATGTCGCCCAACGCAACACCGCCCCCCGCGAATGCGGTTGCGATCTGATCTCGCTCCAAAGGATTGCGCGGTTCCCAACGGTGCACAAAGTCGATTCCCGATTCCTCGGCAGGGACAGGTTGGAATAGCGCGTTGCCACGGGAAACAGTGCGTGGGGAGAGCGGCCAGCTCCGAACTTCGTCAGGCGCGATTACGATCTTCTCAATCGGCTTGTGATCGTTCGGTTCCGATAAGTTTGGCTTGGAACAGCCTGAAAGAACGGCGATGAGAAGCACCAGATGGGAAGTTGCCGTATAGGATGGAACCAAAGCTTTTTAAGGTTAGGAAGACTCCGCAGCATGACGCCATCATTCAAATTCGACAAGACATTCGACTCTGCGGTTGTGGCCTGCCTGGCACTCGCCATGGCGAGTTGGTCTAAAGAGCCAGACCGTTGCTTGCAACCCGATCTTCATGCTCCGGGGTGCTCTTCTCATCTCTCTCAAACTAGCCCTACGCAGATAGTTGCTGCAGACGGAGGCCAAAGATGACAGAATCATCCAATGAAGAATACCTACAGACTATTAGCTGCTACTCTCTTCACCATCCTGTCATTTGCTCCACCTTTAGTTGCCGATGTTTACGAATTGCGAACTTACACCACCAACGAAGGCAAGCTGGATGCTCTCAATGCCCGCTTTCGAGATCACACCGTGAAGCTGTTCGAGAAGCACGGCATGGAGTCCGTCGGCTACTGGGTGCCGACCGATGGCGAGACGTCGAAGAACACGTTGATCTACGTCCTCAAACACAAGAGCCGCGAGGCCGCTGCAGCTTCATTCAAAGCCTTCGGAGCCGACCCTGCTTGGAAGAAGGCTGCGAAGGAATCCCAGAAGGCCGGCAAGATCCTAGCCAAGAGCCCGGAATCGGTCTTCATGGACACGGCCGACTATTCCCCGGATTGGGAGAACGAAGAAGGGGATGAAGATGATGTATTCGAACTCCGCATCTACAAAGCAGCCGAAGGCAAGTTAGGGAAACTCGACGCACGGTTTCGTGATCATACGATCAAGATCTTTGCATCGCATGGCATGAAATCAGTCGCCTACTGGCATCCGACCGACGATCCCGACTCGGCGGACACCCTGATCTATATCCTCAAGTACGACAGCCGAGAAACGGCTAAGGCTGGCTGGAAAGCCTTTGGAGCCGATCCCGCCTGGAAAAAGGCGGCCAAGGAATCCGGCGTTGGTCGATTGGCGAAAGCGCCAGAATCGATCTACATGAAAGCGACCGATTATTCGGCCATTCGCTAGAATCACGAGAAACGTCTGTCGTTGACTTCATCAGGGCCTGGCTTTGTAGCGCAGGAACCTGGCGAATAGTCACTTTGCAATCTTTGCGGACAAGGAATCGATTTCTCGCATGACGGGTGAACAGAGGGCGCACCCATTCTCGCGCTGTAAATCCAACTCTCCTCATCTGCATCCTATGAACGTCGTCTGTGCAATTTCCTGAATACCGCGCGGAGTCTCAACATCACCTAACATGAAAACGAATAGCTTACTCCTTCTCTTACTGGCAGCGACGACTGTCTCGGCAGCTGATTGGCCGGAATTCCGTGGACCCAATGGTGACAACACGTCGCCAGGCGAAAAGATTTTGACATCGTTTCCCGACTCTGGACCAAAGATCATGTGGTCTATGAACGTCAGTCCCGGCTACGGCGGCTCCGCGATTGTAGGCGAAGAAGTGTTCTTCATGGACCGCATCGGTGACCAGAAGGATGTGATTCGTTGCGTCAGCCTGCAAGATGGCAAGGAGCGTTGGAGTTGGGAGTTTGAGGCCGTTGGTAGGATCAATCACCCTGGTTCAAGAGGCGTGCCAACTGTGACGAAAGACGCGGTCTATGCCAGCAGTGGGTACGGGCATGTTTATTGTATCGACCGCAGCACGCACAAGGAACGCTGGGTGGTGAATGTCGTAAAGACGTTTGGATCAGATGTACCGCGATTTGGGTACTCGATCCATCCGCTTATCCATGGCGACCACTGCATCATCGCTCCTACAGACTCAGTAGGACTGGCAGCGCTCGACAAGAAGACTGGGAAGACGGTTTGGAAATCAGAGTCAATTGGTGGGAGTCATTCCTCGCCTGCTCTAGCAAAGATCTTAGGACAAGAGGTAGTCGTGATGCCCGGCACCGGTGATGGCAACATGACGCTCTCCGGTTTTGACCCTAGCAATGGCAAGCGCTTGTTTCACTACACCGAGAAGCTGAATAGTGGGCGCTTCAATCCCATCCCAAATCTCACCATGATTGACGAGGCAACCGCTTTCCTAACTGAAGGCTATGGTTTCGGAACACGAGTCCTAAAATTCGCTAAAAGTGGAGGGAAGATCGAGGTGAAGCTGGTGAAGTCGAGCGATGTCGAAGGGCGGATTCATCCGGTTCTCAAAGTAGAAGATCGGTTTTACGTCAGCGCCACCGGAGGAGGGGGACGCCGATCAAGAAGCAGAGACAGTGCTGGCCTGGTCTGTTTTGACAAGACTGGCGAAGAACTCTGGAGAACAGGCAATGATCTGAAAGTGAGTGACGGCAGTATCATCAGCGTCGGCGGCATCATTGTGAGCCAGCATGGCGGAGATGGCACTCTTCGACTGATCCAGCCAGGGTCTTCCTACAAAGAGTTGGCAAAGGCGAAGATCTTCAAGGATGAACCCGGGAATGAGCTTTGGGCACCCTTAGCGTTTGCTAGTGGCAAGCTGATCATGCGGAGTCAGAACCAGATTGTGTGCGTCAGTCTGGAGGCTAAATAGTGCCTCCTCGCCGAGTTCGCTGGATGATCGCCCTCACTGCGTGTGTCGCGGTTGGTATGGTCAAGGCGGACGCGCAGCATGAACTTGCCACGCAACTATTCGACCAGCACTGTCAGAAATGTCACGCCGGGCCCAAGCCTAAGGGTGATTTCCGGATCGAAAGCCTAACAAGCGACTTCGCTGATAGGGCGAACCGCGCGCAATGGTTGACTGTGCTAGAGCAACTCCAGTCTGGCGAAATGCCGCCGGAAGATAAGCCAAGGCCGCCGGAGCCAGAGGTCCAGGCCGTCGTTGATTGGATCAGTGGGCAGGCAAGAGAGCAGAATGCTAAGGAAGGCCGGGTGGTTCTGAGGCGTTTGAATCGAGCCGAGTATGCGAACACCATGCGCGACCTGCTTGGCGTGGAGGTCGATTTGACCGACCTACTGCCTCCAAACACCTCGACGAGTGGTTTCGACAACAGCGCTGAAGCCTTGCACACGTCCTCGTATTTGATGCGCAGTTACCTCGATGCGGCAGACCGCGTGCTGGATGAGGCCATCGCAAACAGCGGGCGACCCTATCAGGTCAAGAAAGTATTCGACGTCAAAGACGAGAAGACCGTCAACCCTAAGGGCAGCGTTTACCGCCACCTTGACGACGGCGTGGCCATCTTCGCTTCGTGGGAATCTGCTAACATTCGAGTGACGATGTGGAATTTCCGCAGCCATGTACGCGGCAAGTATCGATTCCGCATTTCTGGCTACGGCTATCAAAGCGACAACAAGCCGGTGAACTTTCACGTCACCGCAGGCACGTTGAAAGAAGTGACCGAGGAACGCCTCATCGACTACTACGCCTTCCCCGCAGACAAGCCGACCGTCATCGAGTTCACCGAGCAACTAGAACCAGAGAATCGCATTCGTATCATTGCCGATGGGTTGCCCGCGCTTCCGCCAAAGGTAGAGAAGATTGGCGCTGACAACTACACCGGGCCTGGGCTCGTCGTCCAGTGGGTCGAGGTCGAAGGGCCGCTTCTAGAGTCATGGCCTCCGCCAAGCCATCGAGCCATCTTTGGCGAGCTGAAACAAGAGCGTGTCGAGAGTGCTAGCAAACAACCTCGCTACGAGGTCGTCTCAGAGCAGCCATTGATCGATGCCGAGCGAATCCTTCGTGAGTTTGCTAGACGAGCGTTTCGGCGAGCCGTGACCGAGGAAGACATTGAGCCGTTCCTAACCAGGGTAGAATCTCGAATGGAGCAGGGGTACTCGTTCGAGAGAGCCGTGCGGGTCGGCCTCAAGGGCATCCTCGTCTCCCCAAGCTTTCTGTTTCTGCCAGAAACAAACATACTTGATGACTACGCCCTCGCCAGTAGGCTGTCCTATTTCTTGTGGAGTTCGATGCCAGACGAGCAACTGTTGAAACTGGCCGAAACGCGCCGATTGCGAGAGCCTGATGTTCTCCGCCAACAAGTCGAACGGATGCTGAACGATCCGAAGGTCGCTGCTCTCACCGAGAACTTCATCGGCCAATGGCTCAGCCTCCGCGCCATCGACGCCACCTCGCCCGATCGTAAACTCTACCCGGAGTACGACGAGATCCTCAGAGCCGCGCTGATCAAAGAACCCGGACTCTTCTTCGATGAAGTGCTGAAGAACAATTTGAGCCTAACAAACTTCGTTTCCTCGGATTTCACCTTCCTCAATGAACGTCTCGCCAAGCACTATCGCATTCCAGGCGTCGAAGGCACAGAAATGCGTAGAGTGTCCTTGCCACCCGAAAGTCATCGCGGCGGCGTCTTGACCATGGCCAGCGTGATGAAAGTGACCGCCAATGGCACCACGACCTCACCAATCCTACGTGGAGCGTGGGTGTTAGAGCGTATTCTAGGAACGCCCCCGTCACCGCCTCCGCCCGATATCGGTGCGATCGAGCCTGATATTCGCGGCGCGACGACCATCCGCGAGCAACTAGCAAAGCATCGTGACGTCGCCAGTTGTGCGGAGTGTCACCGTGAGATTGATCCGTCAGGATTTGCGCTTGAGAGTTTCGATGTCATCGGCGGATGGCGTGATCGCTACCGCAGCATTGGCAAGCCTGGACCTGCCGTCGATCCCAGCGATGTCCTGTCAGATGGACGGCGGTTCGACAACATCGACGACTTCAAAGAACTCCTTCTCGAAGACAAAGATCAGTTAGCCCGAAACCTAACTGAGAAGCTACTTGCTTACGCAACCGGTGCCGCTCCGACCGCACTGGAACACTCAGAAATTGAATTCATCGTCAGTCGCCTCCGCGAACAGGATTACGGATTCCGATCGTTAATCCACGAGATCGTGCAGAGCGCACTCTTTCAAACAAAGTAGGGTTCTACAAAAGACGCCAATGAACATTCCACGCCGCACTTTCATCCGGTCTGCCGGTATCTCGCTCGCTCTCCCGTGGCTCGATGCCTTTGGGGCCGACGCAAAGCGGAAGAGCGCGGGCAAACCACCACGGCGCATGGTCTGCATCTGCGCGCCACTCGGACTGTATCCTGACAATTTCATTCCCAAGGAAACTGGCAAAGACTACGCGCCCTCGCCTTACCTTGAGATTCTCAAGCAACACCGCGAACAGTTTACCGTCATCTCAGGCCTCGAACATGCCGGCATGAGTTCAAGCTTTGGGCATCAGGCTTCGGCCAGTTTCCTAACAGGCGTCCCAGGTGCTGGGCGACCGGGCTTTCGCAATGCGATCTCCCTCGACCAAGCTGCGGCCGAACACCTTGGATACCTAACACGCTTCCCAAGCCTCGCTTTATCTGGCGAGGGATCAGGTGGCCTTTCCTGGACCCGAACCGGTGCGCTCATTCCTGCCGACAATTCGCCATCGAAAGTATTCGCGCAATTGTTTCTCCAAGGCCGCGCCAATGATGTCCAAGAGCAAATGCGTCGTCTCGAAGATGGCCGCAGCATTCTTGATGATGTTCGCACACAGGCAAAGTCCCTGCGCACTGGGCTCGGCGGCGAAGACCGCGACAAGCTCGACGAGTATCTAACAAGTGTCCGTGAGTTGGAACAACGCATGGTCAATGACGAGAGTTGGGCTAAGAAGCCCAAACCCAAAGTGGACGTCGAGCCGCCGAAAGACATTTCCAATCCCACCGACTTGATCGGGCGCACACGCTTACTCTTTGACCTCACGCATCTCGCACTCCAGACCGACTCCACAAGACTGATCACGATCATGCTCGCCGGTTCCACCGGCGCGCCACCGATCGAAGGCGTGAATCTCGGCCACCACGATCTCTCACATCATGGCAAAGATCCGGACAAACTGGAGCAACTCAAGATCGTTGAAGTCGAGACCATGAAGACCGTGCACGATCTTTTAACAAAGCTCCAGCAATCGAAAGAGGACAGTGACAGTCTGCTCGATCGGACCACCGTATTCCTCGGCAGCAATCTCGGCGACGGCAGCAGCCACTCCACCAAGAACCTCCCGGTTCTCCTCGCCGGGGGCGGCTTCCAGCACGGCCAGCATCTACCCTTCGATCCTGGGAACCCACCACCTCTGTGTAATCTCTACGTGAGCATCCTCCAACGCCTCGGCATGGAGACCGACAAGTTCGGGACAAGTAATGGGACGCTCACGGGTTTGTCGATGGTGTGAGAGTGTCCGTGACGCTCACTCAGCTTTGAGGTCGTTTGTCGTAGGCCTTTCGTAAGCTCTTGCCAAGAAGGTAGCCGGACGACGGGGCAACGTTGAAGAGCTTTGCAAGTGCAGCTCTTCCCAGCAGCATGCGAAACTTCATGTTCTCGCGATTGGTTAGGCTAAGGTCGATGTCCCAAGCAATGTTACCGACAAGGGCACGCGTGCGGATGAAGGGTCGAGTCTGGCTATGACCTCCTGAATCCTTGACCTTCCGGTAGCCAAGCAGTGGAGCTTCGCAAGTCAGCTTGATGTTGTCGGTTTTGACCAAGGGATAAAGATGAAAGCGAACGATGTCATTTCCATCTCTCTGAAAGACTTCGTAGTCATGCGTATGCAGTGATGACGAACGCGCACCCGTATCGATCTTCGCCTTCACGCCCGGAATTCCAAGGTCCGGCAAAGCGAGCCATTCCCGCCAGCCGATGAGATGTTTCTCTGGTTTCGTTTCCATGGTTTCTAGTCTAGCAGAGGTTCATCTGAAACAGGGTGATCATCTTCTTCGGCAAGTTCGGTTCCACTACGTCGGATCTTGCGAGCAGCCGCGTTGGCATTCTTGGTCACGGCAATGTGAAACAAGCCATCGCCTTCATCGGCGATTGCTAGATTCGTTCGCCCTATCACAATCCCTTCTTCTTTGGGATGGATCTTGCTTTCGCCTTTGCCGAAAGGATCGGCAATGAAGCCCAGGGGAGTGTCTGGGGTGACTGCTTTACCTAACGCCACGAGGGGCGTGAGAATCCCGCCACGAGGGGCTCTCGCCCAGTAGGATTCGCCGGATACGACGATGGGGCGCTGTTTGGCCGGGGATTTCTCTGCTGGCAACATTTCCAAATGACGCATGACATTGAGAATGCCGCGCAGTCCGAATCGGATGGAGTTGGCGTCGAGCCGCAAGGCTTCACCCGCTTCTAACATGAGCATGGGCTTTCGTTGCTCTTCCATGACGGCACGTAGCGAGCCTTCGAGCGTCTTCGTTTGCATCACCACGGGAGCGCCGAACGCAACGCCGAGTTCCCGGTTCTTTTCCAGTTTCGGGCTGACTCGAATCTGTGGCAAATTGGGCCGGTTCACGGCACCTGTGTGCAGATCAATCCCCAGGCTACATTGCGCAACAATCTCGGAGACAAAGAGCTTTGCTAGGCGTGACCCAGAACTGCCTTCTGGTGATCCTGGAAACAGCCGGTTCAAGTCACGTCGATCAGGAAGATAACGAGAGCGCCCAAGAAATGCCGGCACGTTCACCACGGGAATCGCTAACAGATCGCCCCGCAGCCGGTTCAAGAGACGCGTCTTCTTTAAAAGACGTCGAATCATCTCCACGCCGTTGAGTTCGTCCCCGTGAATAGCAGCACTGACAAAGATACGAGGGCCTGGCAGTTTCCCACGAATGACATGAACGGGCATGGTGAGCAGTTCATGGGTGATCAGGTGCCCGACTTCTAAATGCACAAGTCCTCGATCTTCTGGAAGAAACGATTCCTTTCCGAGTATCAACGGATCTCCAAAGGGGATCGCTTTCTTTCTAGCCCTTGCCACGTGTTCTGGTGCGCCCTTTGTGATTCTTCTCGATGAACTCGACGATCATTCCGGCGACATCTTTGCCTGTCGCGGACTCGATGCCTTCCAGCCCTGGCGATGAATTCACTTCCATGATCACCGGACCATGGTTGGAACGTAACAGATCGACACCGGCCACATTCAGGCCCATCACCTTGGCAGCTCTCACCGCCGTAGAACGTTCTTCCGGGGTGATCTTGATCACGGTGGCCGTCCCACCTCGGTGAAGGTTTGATCGAAATTCTCCCTCTTGCCCTTGTCGCTTGATCGCAGCGACGACTTTCTCGCCAACGACAAAGCATCGGATATCAGCACCACCAGCTTCGGCGATAAATTCCTGTGCGAGAATGTTAGCATTCAATCCGCGGAAAGCTTCGATGACACTCTCGGCCGCCTTGCCTGTCTCTGCTAGGACGACGCCAACGCCTTGCGTTCCTTCTAATAGTTTGATCACTAGTGGAGACCCGCCGCAGATCTTGATCAGATGCTTTGTCGCCCGGGGATCGTGGGCAAATGACGTCACCGGTAACCCAAGTCCCTTGCGAGCGAGAAGTTGCATGCTCCGCAACTTGTCACGTGAACGCGAGATGGCGACAGACTCGTTGAGCGCATAGACGTTCATCATCTCAAACTGACGAACCACTGCCGTGCCGAAGAAGGTATGCGAAGCACCGATCCGAGGAATGATCGCATCGAACCCAACCAATTCTTCATCGCCAAGATAGATCTTTGGACTGTGCGACGTGATGTTCATGTGGCACTTCAAGTAGTCGATCACTTGAACTTCGTGACCACGCTCTTTGATGCTCTCCACAAGACTATTGGTCGAATAGAGTTTCCGGTTTCGGGAGAGGATCGCAATCTT
>CALLLI010000012.1 GCA_938082635.1 uncultured Verrucomicrobiales bacterium | reverse complement strand
CCCTCAAGCGCCCCACGCAAAAAGCAAATTCCTAGCAACCAAGCGCCCCACGCAAAAAGCAAATTCCTAGCAATCAATCTATGGTCGGTGACCTGCAGAAAGCGTTAGACAATTCAGGCAAGCGCGACGACACTCTCATCGTCTACTTGGGCGATCACGGTGCGGACCTCCTACGGGGAAAATGCACCTCCTACGAAGGAGGCCTTCGCATTCCGCTGATCCTGGCAGGTGCTGGGCTCGTTAAGCCACAAGTCCGCTCTGAATTAGTATCAACGCTAGACCTGATTCCAACCCTACTAGAAATCGCGGACGCAGAACCCGTCGCCGGTCTGGCCGGTCATTCACTCACGCCGCTGCTCTTGAGAAAGAAGGTCACCTGGCGTCAGTACCTCCATACTGAGTTTCATGCGCACTCACCGCACAACTACTACCCGCAGCGCACGGTGCGCGACGAGCGCTACAAGTTGATCCAGAATCTCATGCCCACCGAAATCAACCCGGGTTATGCCTTCACCAACGGGCGCTTCTTTGAAAACCTCGAAGCCGTCATTGCCGCCGCCCCCGATCCCGTTCGCGGTGCCTACCGTCGGATGCAGAAGCCTCCGGAGTTCGAACTCTACGATCTCAAAGCCGACGCTCACGAATGGGTCAACCTCATCCAGGAACCCGAGCACACCGACACTCTAGCACGCCTACAGAAGGAATTGCAGCGATGGCGCCAGGCCACGAATGATCCCATGCTCAACCCGAAGAACGTCTCCCGATTGAAAGCGGAGATGGAAGCCAGCCTGAAGCACGGCAAGCCCAAGAAGCAAGGCTGCCTAGAACTTCACTATCAAGACTACTTCTTCTCCCAAACCGATCAAGGATTGGAACCGCCTAGGAACGTCTTGTTCATCGCCATCGATGATCTCCGGCCTGCGCTTGGCTGCTATGATGATGAGATTGCCCTCACGCCTAACATCGATGCTTTAGCAGCGCGCGGCACCACCTTTCTCCGAGCCTATTGCCAGCAAGCCGTGTGCAGCCCATCTCGATTGTCCTTGATGACCGGCCGCCGACCAGATACCACGCGCGTCTGGGATTTGAGTACGCATTTCCGACAAGCCCTGCCCAACGTCGTCACCCTACCACAGCACTTCAAGGCACACGGCTATCACACGCGATCGATCGGCAAGATCTACCATGGTGGCGGTCCGCCTTCCAAAGATCCGCCATCGTGGTCCGAACCGCCGCGCTACGACAACGCCCGTGCTCCCGAGGTCCGCTACGCGACAGAAGAGAATTTGAAAGGCCACGGCCTCAAACGCGCTGCTACGGAGCTGGCCGACGTTTCCGACGACACTTACATCGACGGCATCGTCTGCAACACGGCCATCCAGGCTCTCACAGAATCCAACCGATCAGAAAAGCCCTTCTTTCTCGCCGTCGGCTTCCGCAAACCGCACCTCCCATTCTGCGCCCCAAAGAGGTACTGGGACCTCTATCCTAGAGAGAGCATCCCTGCACCAGCAACGAACAGCCCTCCGGAAGGCGCACCGGAGCTAGGCCTGCGTCGCTGGACAGAATTGGAAGGCTACACGGACATTCCCTCAGATGGGACGCTCACAGCGCTGCAGACACAACAGCTTAGGCACGGCTACTATGCCTGTGTCAGTTACATCGACGCGCAAGTCGGACGCTTGTTAGACTGCCTGGATAAACAAGGGCTTCGTGAGAACACGCTCATCTGTCTTTGGGGCGATCACGGCTTTCATCTCAGTGAGCAGAGCCTTTGGACCAAGGCAAACAACTACGAACTCTCCACGCGGGTTCCGCTGATCGTCGCTGTGCCTGGGCAAGCCCATCCAGGCGCGAAGTCACGCGCTCTCGTCGAGCTTGTCGACCTCTACCCAACTCTCACCGACCTCTGCGACTTGCCCATGCCGAGCGGCCTCGAAGGCATTAGCTTTCGACCACTTCTCGCCCAGCCCGATCGCCCCTGGAAGACCGCCGCATTCAGCCAATTTCCCCGCCACCGCACCGCCAATCGTCACCGAGGACGTGGAGACATCATGGGATACGCTGTGCGAACCGAACACTATCGTTATGTCGAATGGCGCGATTTGCAGTCTCCCACGATCATCGCCCGCGAACTCTACCATCACGCGAAAAACCCTAATGAAAGTCGTAATGTAGCCCAACAGCCCAGCCAAGCAACACGGCTCCAGCAGATGCAAGAAACTCTCACCCAAGGCTGGCAAACTGCCCTCCCGACACCATGACAGCCTCCTTATTCACCAAGTATCCGCGAACACTCTGGGTTGTCATGCTCCTCGGACCGATTTGCCCGTTTGGCATCGCCCAAGAGACTGAACCGGCCCCCTTCGTCGACTTCCCAGAACCAACCGTCGCTTACCTGCAGCGCATTCAAGCAGGGGAACAATCCCACGCCTTTGAAGCTTCGCTAGACTTTGCCACCTGGCAGCGAGACGCACGCCAGGCCCTTGAAGACCTCGTTGGATTGACCCGATTGCAACGAGACCTTGCCCAGTTTGAACCCACGGTCACCCTGGGCGAGCCCATCATCGTGGACGATGCCTTCTCTCGAACCCAAGGCGCCATCGAAACGGAACCGGGCATTAAGATTCCTTTCTATTTGTTAGTCCCGGTGGACGCCGAACGAGAGAAGACATATCCGCTCATGCTTTGCCCTCACGGTCATGACACCAAGGGTTGGCATTCCTATGCCGGTGCCTATCTCAATGACGATCACCGCAAGGAGATTGTGAGTCGGGCCGGCAACATCGCCGAGCAGGCGGCGCGCCGTGGCTTCATCGCCATCGCTCCGGCCACCCGAGGGCTCGCCGCTGAGGTGAACGTTCCTGATCCCAAGGGCCGTCATGGGAAACGCCCTTGTCGCGCCCAACTCATGCATTGCCTCGTCGCCGGCCGCACGCCACTTGGCGAACGCCTCTGGGACATGCAGCGACTCCTCGACTGGGCCTGCAAGCTGCCCCAAGTGGACCCTCACAGAATCCTGATGACGGGGAATTCCGGTGGCGGCGTGCTCACCGCCTACACGGCTGCGATCGACACGCGAATCTCCGTCGCTATCCCAAGCTGTTCCTTCACCTCACTCACCACCCAAGAAGGCTTTCTCTTTCATTGCGATTGTTGCCTCGTGCCTGGCCTACGAGACTGGGGTGATTGGAAAGAAATCGGCGGACTCATCGCACCGCGTCATCTCTTGATCGTCCACGGACGGAAAGACCGCTTACATCACCACACGACCGTCGAACGCACGGCGCAATCGGTCGCCAAGATCTACAACCAGGTCGGCTCTCCCAATCGCATGCGATTGCAATGGGGCGAGGAAGGTCATCGATTCTATCCCCAGTACATGTGGCCGTTTACGAAAGCCGCCTTCTTCCTAGGCGACGACGGCCAATAGTCATGACGACTCATTCAACTTCTCATCGCCTCTCTCAAATGCCATCGTCACGCATGCCTTTCATCTCACGCGCCTTACTGCTAGTCACGCTTCTCACTATGGCGCCCCACGCTGCCCTTGCCCACGCGGCGAGCGAATGGGTGAACGCTTACGAACCCAAGGTCCATGACGACTTGCCCTATCGTCTCATGAGTCCCTTGGACTTCGACGCCAGCACCCGCTACCCCGTGATCGTCTCCCTCCACGGCGGTGGTGGGAAGGGCACTGACAATCGTAAACAACTGAAGCAATGGAATCAGCAACTCGCCGAGGAGCAGATTCGCAAAGACTACCCCTGCTATGT
>CALLLI010000011.1 GCA_938082635.1 uncultured Verrucomicrobiales bacterium | reverse complement strand
CTAGAAGCCACGCAAGCCGTCGATCGCGGCAAAGGCGTGCTCTACCTCTACGGAAACTACGCTGGTGATGTCATGAATTTCGACATGGGTGCCGAACTCGCCGATGACGAAGACATCCGCGTCGAAACCGTGCTCATTTGGGACGACGTCGCTTCCGCGCCACCCGAGAAGAAAGAAGATCGTCGCGGAATCGCGGGCCTCGTGCTAATCGTGAAGATTGCAGGAGCCGCAGCAGCCACCGTGGACTCTCTTGACGAACTCGTTAGAGTCACCACCAAAGCCCGCGACAACACACGCTCCGTCGGCGTGGCTGTAGCCGCAGGCTCGATCCCTGCCACAGGCGCACCCACCTTCGAACTCGCCGATGGCATGATGGGCGTGGGCATGGGCATCCATGGAGAGAAGGGCGTCCGCGTGGATCCTCTTTGTACCGCGGATGAAATGGCCCCGCAGTTGTTAGACCTCATCTTTGCCGACGATTTAGAATTCGGTGATGGCGACGAGGTCGTCCTATTCATCAACAGTCTCGGTGCCACCACGCAGATGGAGCTCCTAATACTCAATCGCGCGATCAAGCCTTTGCTCGCAGCCAAAGGGATCAAAGTCTACGACACCGTGATCGGTGACATTGTCACTTGTCAAGAAATGGCAGGCCTCTCGGTAAGCCTTCTCAAGCTCGACGACGAGTTGAAAAAATACTGGGATATGCCGTGCCAGTCTGTGGGCTATTCTAAAATGTAACCCCATGGGCAAAGCAAACCTCACCCTCAACGAAGTCGTGGCCATGCTAGACCGCGTGGCTGACAAGATCATCGCTAGCGAACCGGAACTCTCGGAAGCTGATCGCAACATCGGCGACGGCGATCATGGGCTCGGCATGCACCGCGGCCTCACTGCCGCCAAAGAGAAGCTCGCTGAAGGCGGCATTCCCTCGATCGACAAAGCATTCATGGCCGTCGGCACGGCGATGATGAGCACGATGGGTGGCGCTTCGGGCGCCATCTTCGGGACACTCTTCCGCGCAGGCGGCAAAGCACTGAAGGGACAAGAGGTCTTTGACAGTAATGGACTCGCAACGTTCCTCCAAGCCGCCGTGCAGGGCGTGCAAGATCGCGGCAAAGCAGAGGTCGGTGACAAGACCGTCGTCGATGCCATGGCACCCGCCGCAGATAAAGCACAAGGAACCACGGACGCAAGCCTAACAGAAGCCCTTGAAGCCGCTGCGGATGCCGCAGAAGGCGGGAAAGAAGCGAGCAAAGCCATGGTCGCCAAATTCGGCCGAGCCAGGACCCTTGGTGAAGGTGCCGTTGGTCATCCTGATGCGGGGGCGCTGTCGTTTACGATCATCATGCAAGCGATGCGGGACTTTGCTAAAGAGTGATAGGAAGAACAACGGAAAGGCACTGAAGACACGGAAAGCCAGTCTCAGAGAGGAACATTGTGAGCATTGAACTACTTTTCGAAGAGGAATTTTATGCTATTCGAGGTGCTTGCTTTGAAGTGTATAAAGCGAAGGACTGTGGGTTTTTGGAAGCCGTCTACCAAGAGTGTTTGGGAATCGAATTTGAGGAAAAAAACATCCCATTTGTCAGCCAACCCAAGATCAATCTCTCCTACCGAAGACGGCAGCTTAGCTGCTACTACCAGCCCGACTTCATCTGTAATCAAAAGATCTCCGTAGCGCTGAAAGCGTGCTTCATTCACGCTGACCAACATCGAGCCCAAATCCATCATTACCTACGAGCGACAGGTCTGCGAGTAGGCCTTCCCGTAAACTTCGGACATCACCCAAAAAAAAGAGATTGAGAGAATCATCCACTGAATCGTAGCTTCCCTTCAGAAGTAGCTTTCCGTGTCTTCAGTGCCTTTCCGTTGTTCTTTCCCCTCCCCAATATGCTCCAGATTCATTCCTCCAACCGCGTCGAGACCCTCGCCGCGCGTCTTGGTGGGTTACTCAAAGAACCCTTGGCAGATCCGATGGCAGCGGATGTCATCATGGTGCAAAGCCACGGCTTGGAGCGGTGGTTGTCTCTCGAACTCGCATCGACATTAGGCGTCAGCGCGAACATCGAGTTCCCCTTCCCTGTCCCTTTCCTCACCCAGGTGATGGTGGCCAATACGCCTGGTTGGAAGGAAGAGCATTCAGCACTCCTAGATAGGGAGACACTCCAATGGATCTTAATGGAGGTGCTGCCCAACGTGGCTCAGCAGCCCGGAGGCGAGCCGTTGGCAAACTTCCTCGATCCCGACGCCTCTTCTCCTGACGTCAGACTCTATCAGTTAGCAAATCGCTTGGGAGAGTTGTTTGACCGCTACCAACTCTATCGACCGCAGATCCTTCAGCGTTGGCTCAACGGACGGGTGCTCGATGGAGAAGCCTGGCAAGCTCTGGTCTGGCAGGCAGTGATTCGACGCACGGGCCCCTATCATCGTCTGGCCTTGCAGCGCGCTTTTCTCCAAGATCTCGCCCAGAAAAAGCCAGGCGAGGGGCTGTCTGGCCTTCCCCCTCGCATTTGTCTATTTGGTCTATCGTCGCTGGCGCCCTTCTTTGTCGACACCCTGAATTCCCTTTCGCCTCACACTGATCTACATCTCTTCTTCCTAAACCCCTGCCAAGAGTACTGGGGCGACATCCTTTCTCGTAAACAACGCGCCCGTATCTCCTCACGAAAGAAGTCAGCGACCCCAGATCCGTTCGACCAGATGGAACTGGGTCTCGCCTCTGAGCCTGATTTCGAGAACGAACTACTCGCCTACTTTGGCAAGCTCGGCCGGGATTTCTTTGATCAACTCGTCGATGTCGAAACGGCCGACCATGAGGAAGACTTCGTCTATTCAGAAGGAGATACAGCTCTGGCTGCGTTGCAAACAGACATACTAACACTGCAAGAAGGTCAGGGCGAGATCAATGCCGAGACGGAAAGCCATGCTCCAAGTCTTCAAGTGCACAGCTGCCACAGCCCCATGCGCGAGGTCGAAGTTCTCAACGACGTCTTGTTAGACTTGTTCGAAAAACAACCGGGCCTGACACCACGCGATATCATCGTGATGGCGCCTAAGATCGACGACTACACCTCGAAGATCCACGCGGTCTTCGGCCGCCCACACAGTGACGAGCGCTACCTCCCCTATGATATAGCAGATCGCACGCCTCGGCTTTCGCATACCTTGAGTGGGGCATTTCTGAGATTGCTCTCACTCGCCGACACACGGTGGGAGGTGAGCGAGATCCTTGGCATCTTGGAGTGCGTTCCTATCATGGAACGTTTCGGCATCACGGAAACGGGGCTCGATACCTTGCGTCACTGGATCGCGGCAAGTGGCATTCATTGGGCGCCTGACGCCCATTTTAAAGCCGATTTAGACCTCCCGGAAACCTACGCGAACACCTGGCAGTTTGGTCTTGATCGCCTCTTGTTAGGCTATGCCATGCCCAGCGCTGAACAGTCCTCCTTCGAGGGTGTGCTCCCCTTTGATCATGTGGAAGGCAGTGATCTGGAGGTCTTCAGTCAGTTTCTATGTCTCTGGGACCAGCTTCGAGCCACCGCAGATCAGTTGAATGGCCTCCACCCGGCAAACCGCTGGGCCCAGTTAGGCAGACAAATCGTGCGGCAGTTCTTTGTCGATGACCCTGCCTACGCTCGCGAGCTCCAGTTTCTCTATCAGTTGTTCGATGAACTGGAAGGCTCCGTCGAACGCGCCGGCTTCGAAGGTGAACTCAGTCTTGCTGTCGTCCGCACCTATTTCGAAGGACGTCTCGATGAATCACGCTCTAGTGGCGGGTTCTTTACCGGGGGCATCACCTTCTGTAATCTCCTTCCCATGCGGAGCATTCCGTTTCGTGTAGTGGTGTTGTTAGGCATGAGTTCGAAGGAGTTTCCTCGACAAGATCGTCAAGACACCTTCGATCTCATGAGCAAGACTCCCGCGCGAGGCGACCGGACGCCCAAGCAGGATGATCGCTACATGTTTCTCGAAGCCATGCTCGCGGCACGTGATCACTTTGTCGTGCTCTACACGGGCCAGAGCCTGAAAGACAACAGCACGATGTCGCCTAGCGTCTTCGTGAACCAGCTGCGTGATTACTTGGAACGCGTTTACCAGATCGCTCCAGAGGGCTACAGCATGACGCATCCCTTGCAGCCCTTCAGTCCGACTTACTTCGACCCGAGCCAGCCTTTTCGCACCTTTGCTAGAGAGTATTTGGAATCCACGCCATCGCGGAACCAGGCCGTCATTCCACCTTTAAAAGAGCCATCGGAGAGAGTCGTGACGATGGAGGAACTGATTCGTTTCCTTCAGCACCCGGTCGCCACTTACTATCAGCACACCTTTGGTCTCTACAAACCGAACGCTAGCATCGAGACCTCAGACGTCGAGCCCATCGCGCTTGATGCCCTAGATTCCTGGCAACTTGATCAGTGGATTCTCGAGCTTCTGGAAGCCCAGGTGCCAGCCGAAGAAGTTGGCACGTTGCTCCATGCTACGGGTAGATTGCCTCATGGTGCCCACGGTCGGAGTGAGGTGCAACACGTGGTGGCCAATGTCCGGCGGTTCCAAGAAAGCATGCAAGACTTCTTAGCAAGCCCGTTAGTCGAGCCGATCGAGGTCGATCTCATGGTCGGCGACTGGCGTGTGCTCGGCCAGCTCAACGGGATACGAGAAGCGGGCCTACGCCGCGTGCGCTTCGGAAAGATCCGGCCTAAGGACCGCTACCATCTGTGGGTCGAGCACCTCGTCACACAGAGTCTGTCGGATCACCCGCACAACCCAAGCATCATCCTGGGTCGCGCCGATCAGAACATGGCATTGCAAGAATTCAACACGACGCATGCGGCCATGCACGAACTTCGCCTACTCACCGATCTTCGCGAGAAAGCACTCACCCAACCACTAGCATTATTTGCTAAAGCGTCGATGACTTATGCCGAGCAACGCAAGAGGCGCAAAGATCCAGCCGAGAGTCTTGCCAAAGCCAATGATGACTGGAGAGGCAACACGCATCAGGCCGGCGAGCGAGACGACTACTACCACCAGCTGGCGTTCGGGGCCACTGGCAGTCCTCTAGACAAGACGTTCACCGCGCTCAGCGAACAGATCATCCGCCCGATCCTCGACAACGAGATGAAGAATGTCGAAATCTAACAACATGCAGATCTTTGATCCTATCGATTGCCCGCTCCAAGGCTGCTTGTTTATAGAAGCAAGCGCGGGCACAGGAAAGACGCATAGTATCACCAGCCTCGTCCTCCGGCTCGTAATGGAGAAACACGTGGAGATGAAAGATTTTCTACTCGTCACGTATACCAACGCGGCGACCGATGAACTCGGCAGAAAGACACGCGAACGCTTTCATCTAGCACTGCGTCAACTGAATGAAACACTTCCAGAACGACAAGCACCTGATCCACTCATTACCCGCTTGCTGGAAGAGCAACGCATCGAAGCCGCAGCCGCAGTCAAGCAGTTGAGGGAGGCTCTGCTCAACTTCGACGAACTCGCCATTCTTACCATCCACGGCTTCTGTCAGCGTCTCCTTCGAGACCGAGCCTTCGAAAGCGGGCAGATGTTCGATACCGAACTTGAGCCTGACGAGGCGAGCCTCGTGCAAGACACGGTGCATGATTTCTGGCGGGTCCTCGTGGAGCGTCAGAACGAAAGCTTCTTCAGCTACCTACGTCAGAAGAAACTGGGATTAACTGAACTCATGGCCCTGGCGCTAACTGCCATCTCTCAGGCAGACGCTGACATTGTTCCTGAAGAGGGCGACGCGCCTCCCACGGCAGAGGTAGAGCCGTGGAAACGTCTCATCGCCCAAGTTCAGGAGTCTCTGAATTCCAAGGAAAGCGAGATCCTAACCACTCTCAGCGAAGCGAAGCTCAACGGTCGAGTCTACCAAGCAAAGCGCACGGCCACGTGGCTTTCTGCCGTCCGCGATTGGCTAGACGAGCCGTTTCCACTAACGAGCACCAGCGACAAGCTCCCCCGCTTTACCAACGCCGTGCTCATTGAGAATACGAAGGACGGTGAAACGCCACCTTCCCATGCGTTCTTCGACCTTTGCGACGCCTTGAGCGACCATGGTGCAGCCTTGGAGGAGATGCTAGAGCACCAATGGGTGGAAACGAAGCGGGATCTCTTGCTCTTCGTGCGCAAAAAACTTCCCGAGCGGAAGCAGTTACTCAACCGCTTTGCCTACGAAGATCTCCTGCAGAATGCGCGCCAAGCCTTGCAAGAGGATTCCGGCGCGCTTGCCGCGTCCCTTGGCCAACAGTATCCTATCATTCTTATTGACGAGTTTCAGGATACGGATCCTACCCAATACGCGATATTCAAACACCTCCATGACAGCGAAGAGCATCGACTCCTTTGCTTGATCGGCGATCCAAAGCAAGCCATCTACGCCTTCCGAGGCGGGGATATCTTCACCTACACTCACGCCCGGAGTCAGGCGGATCACTTGGCCACCTTGGGAGAGAACTGGCGATCATCACCGGGGCTGATCGAGGCAGTAAACACCGTCTACCGAGTACCACCGCGGCCTTTCTGGGCTGCAGCGATTGACTATCATGTCGTGAATCCTGCGCCCATCTCGCTCGAAGACCGCCAACGCACGCTCGTAGGCGAAGATGCCGCCATCGCGCCGATGCAGCTATGGCAGATCTCCGAGAAAGGCCCACGCGAAGCTAAGGAGAATTGCATTGAGGCGACTTGCCAGGAGATCGCGCGACTCGTTCAGTTAGGCCGTGATGAGGCTCTCTATGTCAACGGTCACGCCGTGGCACCTTCGGACATCGCCATCCTCATTCGGTCTCATTGGCAGGCAACTGCGTTTCAAGAGCGGCTTCAGCAATTGGGGGTGCGCACCGTGAGCTACGAACGGCAGCACCTCTTTCAAACAAAGGAAGCCGAGTGTTTCGACGTCTTTCTACGCGTCCTCGCTGCCCCACGAGATGAGAACCTTCTCAAAGCCCTCTTGCTGAGTGAACTGATGGGATTCAACAACCACGATCTCCAACAAGCCCTTACCGATGAAGGCCGTTGGGGGAGCTTGTTAGAAATGATGGGCTCCTATCGGACACAGTGGCGCGCCGAGAGTTTCATCGTGATGTTTCGACGCTTCCTCAGAGAAGAACACCTCTCTCAGCGTCTCCTCAGCTTACCCAATGGCGAACGCCGCCTCACGAACATCCTCCATTTGTCCGAATTGGTGGAGGAAGCCCAGGCTTCTATGAAGCTGAGTATTCACGCGACCTTGCAATGGTTCCAAGATCAGCGCGACTCTGCCCTATCAGACGAGAAAGAGCTACGCTTGGAGAGCGATGATGATCGAGTGAAGATCGTGACCGTGCATCGAAGCAAAGGGCTCGAATACCCCTTCGTCTTCATGCCGTATGCGTGGATGGGCACGGATCGTCGCAGCAAAGACAAGGACCATGTGAGCTTTCACCAAGCCGAGGACGACGGCCACAAGCGCGTCATTGACGTGGGTTCGGAAAGCTTCGATGCGCACCGAGATCAAGCGGGTGAAGAGACGTTGGAAGAAGAACTTCGCCTTCTCTACGTCGCCCTAACACGTGCTCAGCACCGTGTCTACTTGCTCTTCGCTCCCGATACCAAGAGTTACAAAGGCTCTAGCCTTGCCTACCTTTGGCACCACCTAGAAGCCGATCTCGAGGGTTCTCTTTCCGATGTGAAAGAGCGGCTTGAGAGGCACACGTCGACGCGCTTCCGAGAGGACCTAGCGAAACTGGTAGGTGCTAGCAGTGGCACGATCGCCCTCTGCACCTGGGAGAATCGGCACCCAGTGTCCCTATCCCCGCAAGACGATCAACGCCCTCAAGAGCCTCGCCATTTCCAGGCACAACCCAATCGCCACTGGGGCATCACCAGCTACTCCTCGTTGGTAGGTCATGGTGAAACGTTAGAAACTCCTGACCGCGACACGCCAGATCCCTTGCCGTCGCCACAGATCCCTGCCGATCAACTGTCTGGCATGGATGCCCTCACACGGGGTGCTCGCACGGGAAACATGCTGCACGCCATCTACGAGAACCTCTCATTTCAAGCAAATGCGAAAGCCATTCACACCGAGACCAAGACTCAGTTAGAGATCCATGGACTCTCCGTAGACGACTGGCTGAGCGTGCTGACTCATCATACCTTGGAATTCTTTCACAGTGATCTCGGAGGCTTCCGGCTTGCAGATATCTCGGATAGCCAGCGCTTGAACGAACTCGCCTTTCACTTTCCTATCGGCAATCTCACGGTGTCTCGCTTAGAGCGCTTCTTCGAGGAACACCAGCTGCTATCCCGCCAGAACGGCTTCGATTTCTTCCCGGTCGAGGGTTTCCTCAAAGGCTTCATCGACCTCGTTGTGCAACACGAAAACCAATTCTTCATCGCGGACTACAAGTCCAACTTCCTCGGTGGCCACGCGGAAGACTATCATCATGATCGACTTCCTGGCGTCATGGCAGACTCCAATTACGTCCTGCAATACCATCTCTATGTCGTCGCCTTGCATCGGTATCTTGGCTATCGACTTGGCGACGCCTATGACTACGACACCCACTTTGGTGGCGTGCGTTACCTCTTTGTCCGTGGCATCAGCCAAGAGACCGGCCCTGAGTATGGCGTCTTCACAGACCGCCCTTCCACCAGCTTGATTAAAGCCTTGTCAGAATTCCTCACAGAGACACGGGAGGTCGCGCATGGATAGACGCCTGTCACTGTCTTCACTACTAGCTTCGGGTGCCATCTCGCCCATCGACGTCCATTTGACGAAGCTCGCTTCTCGACTCACCGACGAGTCTCGCGCAGAGGTACACCTCGCCATGGCTCTCGCAAGCCAATGGCCTCAACGCGGTCACGTCTGCATTGATTTAGCCACGTTGGTTCCAGACGATCTTTGGGAAAGCCAGGAAATGGAACCTCAAGAGGAGGACATCGTCTTACCTCAGACAACAGACTGGATCGCCTCCCTTCAGGACAGCAAAGCGATCGGTTCACCAACGGAACAGACGCCATTTGTCCTCTGGCAAGATCGCTGGCTCTACCTTCGACGCCACTGGGGCTACGAACATGAGATCGCCTCGCGCTTAAAGACTTGGTTAGAGGAAGAACCGTCTCCAGCTACAGAGACTCTCAGTGAAGACAAGCAAGAGCTCGCTGTTCAATTAGCCGCAGCGCATCCATTCTTTATCCTTACGGGAGGCCCAGGCACCGGCAAGACCACGACAGTCCTACGCATCCTAGGTCATCTTCTTTCGCTACAGCCCGACCTAAACATCGCCCTCGCGGCCCCCACTGGCAAAGCCGCCCTCCGACTGCAAGAATCTATTGCCTCAGGATTGGGCCGTCTCGACGTCGATGAAGTCATTGCCGCGGCGCTGCCCACCACCGCGCACACATTGCACCGCTTGTTAGGCTATCAGCGGCACAAGACCACGTTCAGACATCATGTGGAGAATCCACTTCCCTATGACATGATCATTGTCGACGAGGCAAGCATGATAGATCTTGCTCTCTTTGCGAAACTCTTGCGCGCCCTAAAACCAGGAACACGCCTCTTACTCGTCGGGGACCGCGAACAGTTGCCTTCCGTGGATGCTGGCGCGGTCTTCAAGGCCTTGTGCGCTGACGGTAGCCCGATGCCTCGCGTCGAACTCACGCGCAACTTTCGCTTTGCCCAAGACACCGGCATCGGTGCCCTCGCTGTCGCCATTCGCGATGGGGACGCGGATCTCACAGAACTTCTCCTCACCGATGATGAGGATACCACGTGTTCTCTCGAATCCCTTCCAAATCCCAGCCATATGCAGGACGCCCTGTGGCTGACACTTGAAGCCTACCTGAAAGGACTAGCAGATTGTCTGGAACCGGAGAAAGCCTTTGCCCATCTCGACCAACTCCGCATCCTCTGCGCCCATCGCACCGGGCCTTACGGTGCGGAGGCGATCAATGACTGCGTGCACGATCTCCTCGCCACCCGCACCCTTCAAAGCCGCACGCAACGCTGGTACCTTGGTCGCCCAATCCTCATCACCGAGAACGACTACGCGGTCGAGCTCTTCAACGGCGACACTGGCATCCTGCTGCCATGGAATGGCAAGCTCCATGCCTTCTTCCGCGCCGGTAATGGCGATTACCGCCGCATCCCACCTGCCCGCCTACCGGCTCATGAATCAGCCTATGCCATGACAGTGCACAAGAGCCAGGGCAGCGAATTCGATGACGTTCTGCTAGTGCTCACAGATCAGGCTTCACGGCTCCTGACCCGTGAACTGCTCTACACAGGCGTGACGCGGGCCAAGAACGCAGTCTCTATTTGGGGGCCTATCAGCCATGTGCGCGCGTGCGTCGAGCGGCCACTCGAGCGCACCTCGGGCTTGGCTGCGTGGTTTGAAGAGATTAAATAAGCCTCGAAAGAGTCCTAGGCCGATCA
>CALLLI010000010.1 GCA_938082635.1 uncultured Verrucomicrobiales bacterium | reverse complement strand
CGCATTCTGATCCATCGTCCTGCGAACGACGAACCCGAGGGCGCTTGAAGGCTTCTCCCTCGATCTCGAGTGCTGATGGTGTACTGCCAGCGCGTCGACAAGCTCCCTTGATTGAGCGGTCATACGCTGCTCCACAGAGCGTCTGGACTTCCTCGGCCATGATGTCGATGAAAGTGCTGCGGATGGTGCCACGGATGAAGGCGTCGAATGTCGAGGTAACCTTATCGCTATCATCTTGACCTCGTTGTTGGATGATTTCAGTGTGTTTCATGGATGGTTTCTAACAATTCGTGGGGCACTACCTTCACCTGCCAGAGCGAACTCAGGTTCAATACTTCAGAACTCCTGATCTCTTCCTGCAAGTAGTCGATCATATGCTCCTGTTGCTGGTTGCCCCAGCCTGCCAGAGACACCAGCAGCAGCCTTAATACATCCATCTCAGATTCTTGCAGTCACCGACCGAAGAAATGCGGGAAGAAATCCTATTCCACAACTAACTGAAGCTCAGCAATACATACGGCAGTCGAATTTCTGGACGCTACAGGGATGACACCAATTAAGTTTCGGCAGCGCTATCGAGAGTGATGCGCTTCACTGCCTACGCCAGAGCTGGTTTTACCAGCTCCCCATGAACGTCGGTGAGTCTGAAGCAACGTCCCTAATACTCGTAGGTGAGTGAAGCAGTGGCCCTGCAGAAGTAGTTGGTCCCTTCTGTTAGCACCTATCCATTCATCGCCCACCCTTTGCGATAGGGCTTCGTTAGGAATTGACTGGCGGAACCTTTGTTCGTGATCTCGCCCTTTAAACTATCGTATTCGAGCGCAGCTCCGGCGCGAAAGCCTGCTAGGCCCAGACACATGGTTTCGATCATATTGGCGCTATATTCGAAGTTGCAGGCCGTCTCGGCTGGTCTATCACGCTTACAAGCTTGGATCCACTGCTTCTGGAAATGGCCCAACGGTGGCGTTAGATCTTCTTCCGCACGCGGCTGATAATAGGTCATGTTCGCCTCTTTGCCGTAAGGGATGAGAATGCGCTTGGAAAAGTCGGCCACCACATAGCCATTGGCTCCTTTGAATAGCGCTCCGTGACCAATCTTGTTCAGATCGATCCAGGAAAACGGTGACTTTGGCATCGCCCCTCCCTGGTACGACGTAACGCGTAACTTGCCACGCCAGTCGTTCTTCGGGAATCGGAAGACTGATGTTAGTTCGACTGGGGTGACGTCAGGATTGAGGGCTTCTTGAGAAGTCGACTCGACGGACTCTGGCAACTCAGCATCAATCACGTTCCAAACGAGATCCATCGTGTGGCTACCCATGTCGCCCATCTGACCAATACCGAAGTCCCAGTACATGTTCCAGTTTAAGCAGTTGGCTCCAGGGCCCCCAGAAAAATAGCCCGGATTGTAAGGATGCTCCGGCGCAGGCCCTAACCAAAGATCATAGTTGAGCGACGCTGGGGGACTTCCTTTAGCAGGCAAGTAACCAGGCTTTGGAATTTTGCGATTTCCCCAAACGTGAACGTCCTTCAACTCGCCTATCGCTCCGTCGTGAATCATTTCGCGTAGCCGAGGAAAATTATCGTTCGCATGGCGCTGCATACCCACTTGGGTGGCAAGCTTGCGCTTTTTTGTTAGATACGTTTCACGCACCGTCCGTGCCTCATTCACGGTGATCGCGAGCGGCTTCTCCATGTAAACGTGAAGATCGCGCTGAAGGGCCCAGTTGGCAATGAACGCGTGATGATGATCCGGCGTGCAACAGAGCACGGCATCGAGCCCTTCGTGCTCAAGACACTTCCGCCAATCCTCATAGACCTTGGCCTTAGGAAACTCCTTGGTGCCGAACGCCAGGTTGGCCTTATTCACATCGCAAATCGCGACAACATTCTCACTGTGTAAGGTGGCGTAGTGCGCCTTCGCTCTACCATGAGCACCAATCAACGCGATGTTCAGACGGTTGCTGGCAGCGCTCGCGCTAAAAAGAGAACCTGAGGGCATGATCGTGAATCCAGCGCAAGCAAGGGTGCTCTTCTTAACAAAGTCGCGTCGGTTGGCAGTAGAAAGGTGTGATTTGGTGTTCATAGATGGAATGATTCATTACTGATCGATTGTCTCCAAATATGCGGCGAGGTCAGCAAGATTCGGAGCCGTGAGCCCAGCTGATCTGCGGAGAGCATGAGAAACTACTTTGCCTTGAGCCGCCGGATCTCCACTTTGCGGAAGTCTACTTTGCCAGTCTTGTGATGCATCTGTAGAAGGATGCTGCCTTTCATCAGCCGCCCTTTCTCGGGGAGTATGCAATCCGCCGCAGGCTTGCCGTTGACCCAGGTCTGCACATGATCGCCCACCGCGCGGATGCGCATCGTCACCCATTCACCGTCTTTCAAAGTGTCAAACTTCGGAGCTTTGGCGCCCTTGGCACCGAGATTGTAGATGCTACCCGTTGGGTTGTTCCCATCGCCATGATCGAGCTGAGCTTCGTATCCAGGCGGAAACTCTTGTGTTTTGTCAGTGTGAGGGGTGCAACGGAAATAGACTCCACTATTGCCGCGACCTCCACTGGTGTCGCTAATACGTGCTTCGACGACGAGTTCGAAGTCGTCATAATCTTCCACAGTCGATAGGTAACCCTGGCCGCCATGGCCAATCAGCACACCATCAACGACCTTCCACTCTGGCTTATATTTGAAACGGTTTTCGATCCACCCCTTGAGGTCCTGACCATTGAAGAGCTGCCGCCAATCTGTCTTGGCCGTGACAGGCGCGACGGGGTCTTTGGCTGCGAGATGAACTAGCGCCGAAGCGGCGATTGCAGTGATGACAATGAACTTCCTCATGCCACGAAACTAGGGAAACGGAACGCTATCGGCGAGCGGAATCCTCTACTCCAGGCTCTTTACGATCTTGGCTTAGGCTCCCAACAATAGGTTACCCTTAGTCAATCAGTCGGGAATGGTCTCTGGCGATTGCACACTCGACGCCCCAAGGGCAGGTGATTCAAGACCTTCGTTCCAGAGTGAATAAGGCGTCTCATGAGGCAACGACGGTCTGCGGTTCGGATTGTTTGCCGTCGAAGGCCGGTGACGATGGGTTGAGTGGCAGGCACAATGTGGCCGCCGTCGAGCCCACGCTCGGTTTTGGCTCATGAAAAATGCAGTCATAAGCAACCAACGTTCGCGGACTCATGACCAACGTTCGCTAACACATGTTCTTATTTGCAATAGAATCAATGCAAGGATGGAGAACTGCTCACGAACGCTTCACTGAGCTGAGTTTTGCCGCCCACTACCGGCAGGCTGAGCGATGTGGCATTGAGATCGACGGTGAGCTCTGTGCCTGGGTTCGGGCGCAGCGTGAAGTCGCGATCACTGGAGAAAACCATCAAGCCAATCTGCTGGCCTGCGGCAATGATCTGGTCATCGGGCTGAAGGTCAAATGTTAGTTCATAGAACTGGCCAGGGTGGAGGGGTTCGCTTTCTGTGAGCGATCGATGGTTCTGCGGATCGGCCCAGCCGCGGGTAATAACGTTGTCTGTTATCTTAACCTTGCGGTCATCATTCCACGGCAGGGACACGAGCCACACGGACAGATTCGCAGTGGGCCGGCTGGACGCAAGGCGGATCGAAATCTTGGGCGTTCCGGAGAGGTGAACGGGTTTGGACAGCGTTGGCGTGATGTAAATCAGCCGGTGTTCGGTCCATTCAGCCCGGGCAAGTGCGGCGCCGTTGAATGAGAAGTTATCAACCAGCTTCTCTGTCTCTGTCCCTTGCTCAGAGGATCGTTCCAGTGTGAGAGATCCCCGTTCCGGTGCGCCGGCCACGGGAAACAAGGGTACGGCAAGGGCTTCGGGATTTGGGTAGTCGTCGTAGGGCGTCGGTTTGTCCCGTTCATCGTTCTCGCGTACGATCCACGCTCGCGGTCCCTTCTCCACGTCGTTCTCGACGCCGTGCAGGTAATGGCTAAACCACTGATTAATGAGTTTCATCGGAGGTCCACCTCCATGACCTCCCTGATGAAAGAATGCCTGGGTTTGGACGCCATTCGCCTTCAAGGCTTCGAAGATGCGGACACTGTGTTCCGGAACGACATTCCAGTCGTTGAAGGCATGGCACATCAGCACAGCGGCTTTGACCGGCTCAAGGTCTTTCAGGTAGTCGCGTTCCTCCCAGAACAGATTGTAATCGCCGTTGACACGATCGAAATGATCTAACATTTCCTTGTCGCGTACTGTGGTATCGCAGTAGTCCCGCTGTTCGTCGTTTCCGCTGTGGACAAAGTCATACATGGAATCGATGTCCTCGCCTGTGAAGCCAAAGGGATGTCGGACCAATCCATTGGAACGGTAATAGTGATAGATCGATGTGTTGGGCGCGATGGGCACGATCACCTCGAGACCATCGACTCCCGTCGTCGCGGCTGCCAAGGCAAGCGTGCCAGGGTGCGATGTGCCCGTCATCCCAACCTTGCCGGTCGACCAAAAGGCTTCGACCTCTTCGTCTCCATCAATACTGGCGTAGCCCGTCGCGCGCCCATTGAGCCAGTCAATCACCGCCTTCGGAGCCAGCGATTCATTGTCCGCTCCGATCGTTGGACAGCCCTGCGAAAGCCCCGTTCCCGGCGATGAAGAGTGGACCACGGCAAAGCCGCGAGGCACCCACTCTCGAACGTGTGATTTGGAAATGATAGGTCTCACGCCGCGACGCTTGATCTTTGGATGGCTCTTGCGCGGTGGAGGCACTTCACCCAATTCGTGCCTGACATCCCAAAGCAAGTCCTCGTCATTCGAGGGCGTGCCACCGAAATAAGGACTACAAAGAAAGATGATCGGTAGCTTCAGTCCCTCGCTCTCTGTCTGTCGAGGCCGCGTCACGCCCACGTGAATGCGGTCAATTGAGCCATCACCATCGGAATCAAACGTCGTCTCCACCCAGAGATCATGTCGAACCCAAAGATCAGGGTCCGAAAACGCCTTAACCTTCTGCGCCTGTCCGTCCTTGAATACCGGCTTGGCAAGCTCCTCGCTCAACAGAGATCCCAGCAGGCCGGAAACGAACACAGCAAAGGCACACCTCCTCGCCAACAAATAGCTCAGGCCGCACGCCTGCTTGGTGACTCGTCTAGAGAATCTTAACCACTTCGGCGTATCCAATCTCATTAAAGGCATTCGATTAAAAAGTAATAACTGACATCCTTATTACCCGGATCTGACATCGGATGTTGGCCACAACCAGGTCGCACACGATGCGGACAATCAAGGTTATTCAGGAGAGAGCCCCCTTTAATTAAAGGGAGAAACCGAAAACCTAGAATCAGAAAGCGACCGGTCGACATTTTTCTATGTCAAATCGTTCAGTCCGTGCCAGCGCTTGTTACTGATGGCGGAATCCAACCACGAGAATGAGGTTTTGCAGGAAGGCTTGTAGGCAGCCCAACGCGGTGATCCGGTAGCTTTTGGCGAGGTGGTCGATGCCGTAGTGTCCAGAAATCTGAATCGCCCGGAATCATGCCGCCTCCCTGTAGTAGCGAAGCAATCCGCCAACCCGCGCGCGACATTCCAGCTCCCCTTCCCTTGCTGGAGCGATCTCAGGCTCAATGCTTGAGAACTCGGATCTCATCCTGCAAGTAGTCGATGATAGGCTCCTGTTGCTGGTTGCCCCAGCCTACCAGAGACATCAGCCTGATTACGTCCATTTCACCGCAAAATCCCATTCCACCGCGAAATCCCATTCCACAACTAATTGAAGCTCAGCAACTCATGCGGCAGTCGAATTTCTGTACACTACAGGGTCGGCCTCAAAGGTCTTCACCACATCCACGACCCAGCGTTCCTTGTGGGTGCTGCGGTCGATGCAATAAACATGCCCGAATCCGCTGCTGGCGTAGACGGCGTGTTCCGTCACCGTAGGCACGCCCCGAGAGCCGGGGTGATTGATCCTACCAGCACACGCATGCTCCCATTTCCAACGCTCCTTGCCATCTAGCAGGCCCACACAATGGATCACATCCTTCTGGTCATCGATCCGGTCCATGAAGAAGACTTCCTCACCGACGATGGCAGATCCGCCATAGCCAGCGTTGACGTCTAAGGACCACTCGATCTTGGGACCCGACTCGGGAAACGCAGTCAGGATCTTTTCTGGCGAAGCATTGTCGCCGTTTGGTCCGAGAAATCTCGCCCAATCGTCGGCGACGGCCGAGGTAGCTACCAACAATAGAGGTAAGAGAACCCAGTGAAAACGCTTGCTTTGGAAAAGTGTGATCATGGTAGTCGATTTCATGTGATGTGATTTGTTAGTTTACTTGGTGGCTACGAGTGGATCCAGAAACTTGTAGAAGGCCTCCGTCGCAGGATCCTCTGGTTTTCCGAGGTCGTTGTTCAAGGCGCTGTGGTTGCTATCGCCTTTGCCGAAGGACGTCACCGGGATGTCAGCGGCCTTCAGTTTGGATGCGAAGATTTCTGCTTGGGCTCTTGTGTCAGGATTGCCGGGGAAATAGAGCAGCAGGAAGGGCGGGATCCCCTTCCCTTTCGCGACGTGGGTCACGGCTGAGAAATCGAGGTGTTTCTCCGGGTCATTGCCGAACTTCTGGCGATGGCCGAAGGTGTACATCTTGCCGCCATAGACAGTGCGCCGATGCTCGGCTGTCGAGATGATCTTGGGGATATCGTAAGTGTCGCCATCCACGGGCACGCAGCCATTGAGGACCTCGAAGGCAACGCCTTCTTTCTTCAAGTAACGCTCATCGGTGCAGAGTATCGCGGCGAGTTGCGCTCCCGCAGAATGACCTCCGACAAAGATGCGCTGGGGGTCGCCGCCATGCTTGGCGATGTTGCGGTGCACCCAGCCGAAGGATTTGGCAACGTCCGCGATCAACACGTCCATGCCTACCTCAGGCAGGAGACGGTGGTTGGTAGAGACAAAGATGAAGCCGCGATCGACTAACACTTTCGGCTTGATCCCGACATCGCTCTTGTCGCCCATTTGCCAGCCGCCACCGTGAATCCAGAACATGACGGGAAGATCCTTGGCGTTGGGCGGCGCATAGATGTCTAGCACGTGCCGTTCGTGGCCGTTCTCGACATAGGGGATGTTTGCCTTCGTTGGCGTGATCGTTTGCGCCTGGGCTTGGGTGAGAAGCGCCAAGGCGATGACAACTGAGTGGATGGTTTTCATGATGCGTTAGTCAGTTTGTGGTTTCATCTCGTTCACAGCGCCGATGATGGTTTCCTCAATGGTCTCATCCCACAGTGCGGGGAGTCCATAGTAGACATTCGATTCGCCGCCTTCATAGCCGCCTTCGTTGAGGACGCGGAGAGAAGGAATGTAGGCCATGACGTCGTTGGCATAGGCGGCGACCCAAGTCTGTTCGCCACGTCGCTCGCGTTTCAGGCGTCTCGCATAGTCCACGACGACTTCGCCGCCTAACCAAATGAAATCGATCTCTTCACCAAGTGTCCAGACACCCACCGGATAGGGATAGGCCCCATCCAGTCCGGCTTCGTTTCTACGGCCCTTCGCGTTTTCGTCCAGTAGATAGCGCGCTCGGCCTTGTTCATAACCTTTTGCCGTGGCGGCCGTTTCTTGAAGCTGCTCAAGCGTGGGTGGCTTTGCCAGGGGCGCTTCGACCTCGCGGAATTGTGTGGTCAGACTCGGGGAAACGTCACCCATCGGCGCATCGAGCGTTTCCTCGATAGCTTCGGCCAATTCAGTACCATAATCCTCTGCTAGAGAAAGCTCTCGACGTGGCAAGGGATTCTGATCCGCGCCGCAACCTGCCCAGAATAGCGCTACACAACCTGGGTGCTCCTTCTCGATCGCGATCTGCGCATAGCCAGGGTAGTCCCCGCACCATTGCAATCCTGACAGTGTGGTGGGGTGACAAGCATAGCCGAAGAGAACGGCTCGCAAGCTGCCATCGGCAGGATCGCGCACGCTGAGCACAGGCACATCGTGGTCGATTGGGCCCTTCAGCGCGCCTCTGTCCCGCCGTTCTGACACCTCGTTCGCTGGATTCTCGCGCCGGTTCACCGCGAAATTCGCCAGACCGCTGCCCCACTGTACTCTAGCAGGTGCCAACTCAGTCATCGCCTTCCCTGCCACGGTGACCACGTTGGCCACAAGCTTCTCAGCATAGGCATCGACCTTCTGCTGATGATCCGCATCGAGCTGCCACCAATGGAGCGGCCCGAGATTGCGTCGCCCAACCACAGGGCCACTGTGCGTGTGTGAGGTAGCAATCGTGATCTGCTCGCGCTTGAGGCCATGGGTGTCGCCAAGCTTCTTGCAAATGAGTGCCGACATATCGCGATCGATCCCAATCAGGTCGAGTGAAATGACAAGGCCTCGATTTCCATCTGCGTCTTCCATCGCCAAAGCCTTGGCCCAGAGTTCCGTCAGCTTGGTGCGATCAGACGGCGTCGTTCGGCTGGCATAGCCCGCCATCCACAGCGGATCCTCAGGCGTGATGGCCACAGAAGCCGCACCCACTTTCCAAGTAGGCTTAGACTCTTCCGCCATGACTAGCAGCATACCCACAGATACCAAGAGACTGAGCGGGAATAGACGAGCTATTCGCATCATGCCAGGAGTCATCGGTTCGAGTTTGCTTGAAAGGTTTCCAGCCAAGACGCGGTGATGGCCTCGGCTATGGACGGGTTCTCCTTCGCCCGCAACTCTGCCGCCGTCTTGCCCCAGTAGAAGCTGAACCAGCCATCCGTGTGCGCGGCCGACTGGTCAATGAATTCAACAAGTTCCTCCTGACTGCACTTCAGTGGAAACATCTCCTCAATGACGAGTGGCTTGCCCACCTCGTAGGCCTTCAAAGCTTCTAGCGCTTTCGCCATTTCACCTTTCTCGGGATAAAAGTGCACGGCGACAAAGTCGAGCTGTTTGCCAACGCGTGGGCCATGAAACAAGGGCTTTCCACCACCGAAAGTGAACACCCAGGGAATCACGCCAACGGTGATGAGGTGTTCGTTGTCGACCTTACGGATGGCCTTAACCATTCGGTTCACCCACGCCTCGGCAACCTCCTCTCGTGTGCGTCCTTTCAGATCGAGCGCGATGCGTTGCACAAAGAACTTGCCTCCGAGCTCGCCGCCTAGCCAATCATCTGTCGCCTCTTTGCCAGGCAGAATGGGTTCATTCATCAGGTCATAGCAGAAGATGGCAGGACTGCCCGCGCAGACCTTGGCGACAGCTTCCCAGAAGACAGCTTGGGCTTCCCAACGTTCCTGCTCCCCTAACCAATCGTACCATTTCGGAACGTTCTTCTTGTGATAGCAAGCCAACCCAGTCACATCCAAGTAGAGCCGTGATTCCTCTGCCAAACGAACAAGTTTAGTTAGGCAAGCCAGCGCTGACGCGTCCGGCTTGTCAGGCGCCCCCATAAACTTACCGAACTGCAAATGAACCCTCACACAGTTCGCGCCGAGATCCTTGATTTCTCGAAAGTCGGAGACCACCGTTTCCCAATCTTCTTCCCAATACTCATCGAGGAGTCGCCCCGAGCCCACGCTATCATGATCGTAGTTGACTCCCCAAACGACGAAAGGCTCGTTCGAAGATCCACGAACGAAGCTCTTGCCATCAGGGCTCACGCGAATGGCCTCAAGCGGGCACTTCTCTTCCTGGGCCAGAAGCGGGAGGCCGCAGGCGAGGAGAGTGAGGACAAGTCGGGGGATCACACGCTATTATCCTCAGAAAGGGGCCACATTCGCAAGAGTTTCGAACACATGTTGAAGACCGAGATTCTCATCGACTACCGGTGGCAAGTGCAGGCATCACACCTTCAAGAACAGTCTGTGCTTGGCCATAAATGCCAACAAACAACCGAGTCGAGGTGTGTTTGAAAGCGACGACAATCTGCTGTGCCCCCATAGATTCATGCGGGATTCAGCCCTGACAAGGTTCCCGTGCTCGATCCAAAGGCGGCGGTTTCAATGCCTAACTGCTGGAGCATGGACACATAAAGATTGCAGAGCGGCGCGTTCTTCTGCGCATCAAAGGCGGTGTACCCGCCTAGTTTGAAACCACCTCCGGCAAGCAAGATGGGGAGGTTTCTGGTATCGTGAGAATTGGCGTTGCCGAGGTTGCTGCCGAAGAGCACCATGGTGTCGTCGAGGAGGGCGGCACCGCCTTCTTGCTTTCGCTTGAGTTTGTCTATCAGACCACTAAAGACGCGGAACTGCTCGGTTTCGACACGGCGGAGTTGGGCGAGCTTGTCAGGCTCTTGGCCGTGGTGGGAGAGATTGTGGTGATCGATCGTGACGCCGGAAACGGGTGGCACGGCGTTGGCACCTTGCAGGAAGATGGTGATCAAGCGCGTGGAATCGCTTTGCAAGGCTAACGGGATCAAATCGAATAACAATTGCATGCGACCGATCAAGTCGCTGCCATTTGTGATGTCGAGCGGAGGCTCGGCATCGATCTTTGGCTTGGGTTTCTGCACCCAGGCTTCGGACTGGACGAGCCGTTGTTCGAGTTCGCGCACGGAGGTGAAGTACTCGTCGAGTTTGTCGCGATCCGCCGCACCCACGCGTCGTGTGAAGCGACGCGCTTCTTCGCTCACCGTGTCCATGATGCTTTGGCCTTCGCGCAATCTCTGCACTTGGCGCTTCATGTCTGCTGGCGAGCCGTCGAGGAAGAGCTTGGCAAAGACGCGCGAGGGACGGCTCTCCGCCGGAATCATGACGCCGCCACGGGTGTAGGAGAGGCTCGGGCTGCCCGTTCCGAGCACCAACGAAGGGTAACGCGTTTGCAGACCGATCTTCTCGGCGGCGAGTTGATCGAGCGAGACCGTGTTCTTAAAAGCGCCCAAGCCAGGGAACCTTGCTGAGGTCAACCATGTCATCTCCGAGGTGTGTCCGTTCGCGCCGGTTTGGTCGGGGTGTGAGAGCCCGGAGAACAAGGTGAAGTCCTTGCGATGCTCTTTCAGAAGTTCGAGATACGGCGTCGGGGTGTAGTCTGCCCCAGTCTCCTCCGGAAACAAGAACGGCGCATGAAGGCCGAGCGAGGTGCAGATGCAGACCATCTTCTTCCCAGACGGCTTCACGGCTTCCCCACGCGCTCGCGGCAGGAAAGCGTCGAGCATGGGAAGGGTCAGCGCCACGCCAGTGCCTTGAAGAAACTTGCGGCGTGGCATTGAAGTTGAGGAGGTGATCATATGAGTAATGTGAGTCTACTTGTTCTGGAACACTTGGCTTTGGACGATCTCGTGGATGAGGCTGCGCAATCCGCCATCTTGGGACTGCAAACGAGCCACGATGGTTTCCACGGTCGCACGATCGGCAAATTGCACGCCCGCGCCGGTAGCGTAGGCGAGCAGGTTCTGTATTAGATTTCGGACCACCTGTTCTTGGCGTTCCATGAGCATGCGTTTGAAGGCATCAATATCAGAGAACCTGCGCCCGTCCGGGAGTTCGCCCGAGGCATCCACCTCGGGTCCGAGCTTGTATTCCCAGATCCTGCGACCACGGAACATCTTCTTGGACAAATCGCCTTTCTCGCCGCGATAGCGTTCCCGCCAGCCTCCGATGGCATCGAAATTCTCCAGCGCAAACCCGGGAGGGTCCATGCGATCATGGCAGGCCGCGCAGGTTGGCAAAGCACGGTGTTTGGCCTGCTGTTCGCGAATCGTCGTCGCGCCGCGTGTGTCCGGTTCGAAGGTGGGAATGTCCGCAGGCGGTGGGGGCAAGGGTTCACCTAACAAGCGTCTTGCCACCCAGGCGCCGCGCATCACGGGCGAGGTGGCCGTGCCGTTGGCCGTCACTTTGAGCACGCTTGCTTGAGTCAGGACGCCACCGCGATGACTTCCCTCCGGCACGGGCACACGGCGGAACGTTTCGCCCGTCACGCCATCGATCCCGTAGTGTTCCGCTAGTATGCGATTGAGCATGACGAAGTCTGAATGCACGAGATTGGTAAGGCTCAAGTCCTCACGCAGCATTTCCGTAAAGAAGGCCTTCGTTTCACCGAGCATGGCTGCTTTCAAAAGATCGTCGAACTCCGGATAAAGCTTTCGGTCGGGCTGGGTGAAATCGATCTGGCGCAGTTCGAGCCATTGCCCTGTGAAGTTCTCCAGGAAGGCATCGGCCTTGGGTGACTTCAGCATGCGCTCGACTTGCTCGCGTAGGACTTCAGAATCACTCAGGACGCCCTTTGTCGCCATGCGTATCAAGGTCTCATCCGGGCTGGTGCTCCAGAGGAAATACGACAATCTCGAAGCCAGTGCCCAGTCGTCTAGCTTGCCCGGATGTTCCTCAAGGAAGAGGAATCGTGGTGATGTGAGGATAGCTCGAAAAGCGATCTGCATTGCCTCCACAAAGCCAAGGCCCTCATCGAGCCCAACTTTGGCCAAACGAACATAGCTCGCGACCTCTGAGGCCATCACGGGTCGACGGAAGGCACGCGTGGCAAAGTCGAGCAAGAGCTTCTCGGCCACAGGAAGCGTTTGATCGACCGTGACTTCGTAGGCTGGTCTTCCTTTCTTGACTTCGATCGGTTTGATCTCCAAATCGCTTAACAAGCGCGCCACACTCGGAGGCGGCCAGCTCTCGAGTAGTGGGCCCTCAACATCGATCCATTCGATCGCGATGCCTCGTCCGCCATAAGAATAGGCGTCTCTGCCATACAAGGCCTTGCCTTCAGCATCGTAGTTCGTGTCGTAGGGCTTGATCTCGAGCAACACCCCTTTCGGGATGTCAGCGATGACCTCCACCTCACGTTTACCCTCAGCTGGGAAATCGAAATAGCCTAACAGGTTCCGTACTTTCCAATTCGTGGAATAGATCTTCAGCCATACGGGCCGGTCCGCCGCTTGCACGGCATAGGCCGACACCCGAATCCGATAACGCCCGCGCTCCCGAAAGCTGAACTGACGCACTGCCGTCGGCGAATTGTCATCAAACATCACCACCGCTTCATCTGACACGCGGAACGCCCGCCATTTCTCTTTCCCATCCTTCTTCTGATCCTCAATCACACTTTCCTCGTCGTGGAAGCGCAACCGCCGGTTGATCGCTTCTGGTCGAGCACGGAAATCAAGTGCTGTCGTCAGCGCGGCATCGGCCGCCTCCAGAAACTGCCCCATGTGCAGCATCGACAACTGCAAGCCTTCAGAAACGTTGTCAAATCCATGGGAAGACGCATCCTCGGGCAGGTAGTGTTGCAATGGTAGATCGATCGCAAGCAGATCGTGCACGGTGTTCTCATACTCCACCCGATTGAGACGCCGCAGCACCACGCGGCCGTCCGCCCGTTGTTTCGCTAGGCTCGCAGCGTCGAGTTCGTTCCGGAGCGTCTCCAAGAAGGCTGCCCGTGCCTCACCATCAGGCTGATCTTCATCTGGCGGCGGCATCTCTTGTTTGTCGACCTTATCAAAGACCGAAACCCAGTGAGCGAATACCCGCGAGTCATCCGGCTGCCAGGAAAGTGCCATGAGATCCAGGCCACCCTTCTTTGCGTCTTCGTCGTGACACTTGGCGCAGTGGTTCTCAAAGAAACCACCGAGGCTAGCGGAAGGGTCAGCCGTGTGAGCATTCTTGATTGATAGTAGCAATATCAATCCTGCGCATACGGCATGGGCTGCGGGCCTAACTAACATTGTCAATTCTCCTCCTCGGAGTAAACTCTACGCCCAGCGAGCCAAGTCTCACGGACTCGGATTCGGCGGATGTCATCCACCGGGCAATTGAGATAATCCCTGTCAATGACGATGAAGTCCGCAAGCTTACCCACTTCAAGCGAGCCGGTCTCCTTCTCAAGAAACATGAGGTAGGCATTGTTGATCGTGTAGAACCGCAACGCCTGCATGCGGTCGAGTGCTTGTTCCGGGTGGAGCTGCCCTTCATAGCCGCGCGCGCGGCGAGTGATCGCGATCCACATGCCAAGAAAGGGATGATAGAGATTGATCGCGCGTAACGAGCCGATCTTCTGCATGTGATCACTTCCTCCGCCAGCGATCACGCCTTCTCGAAAGATGTCTCTCAGGGGCTGGAAGAATGTAAGTCGATCTTCGCCAAAGTGTTGGGCCAGCGTGCGGGTATCGAGATAGAGCCAAGCTGGCTGAATGTCTGCTGAGACGCCAAGTTTGGCCATCTGCCGGATCGCTTCAGCGCTCATGAAATTGCAATGGGTGATGTTAGGCCGCGTGTGCTTGATAGGACGACGCTCTGCCACTCTATCATAGGCATATAGAAGTGCATGCACGGCACCGTCCCCGACACTGTGGGCGGTGAATTGGAGATCGTTTGCCGCGCATTCATCGACAGCGGCTTCGAGCATGTCGTTCGGGATGAATCGCAGGCCTCGGTATTCGGGGTCCGTGATGCCGTAGACCTTGCTCGTGCCCCAGGGCTCACGCAGAAAGGCGCTGCCTGTGAGCATGCCGCCGTCGAGAAACATCTTGATGCCCACCGTGCGCAACATCGCACTTGGCATGACGTTGGCGGGTTCTTTGGCAATGTCGCGGATCCGTTCGCGAATGACGTCCACACTCTCCTTGTTGCCGACAGCGCGCGACATCGCCACACGCACGGTCAGGGCTAGGTTGCCCTCCATCTCCGTGTAGAGAGCCATGCCTTCATCTGACGTGTTACGATCAATGATGCCAGTAAGGCCCGTGGCATTGTAGTCACCAAAGAGAGTCCCGAGACGTTTCAGTCGATCCGCTTCCTGAGGAGAACGTGAGCCAGTATCGGGCAACGTGATGATTCGGTTCCAACCACGCAGGATTCCGGTAGGCTCTCCGTTAGCATCGCGCTCGATCTTGGAACCGTCTGGAGCCTGAGTTTCTTCACCGATCTTGAAATGGGTGATTGCTCGCGAATTCAGCGAGGCATCTGGCCCGGTACGAAAGACAACCGGATTGCTAGGAGCCGCCTGATCCAATTCGTCACGGGTTGGATACCGCTTCTCTTCAAGACGCGTGATAAAGACCTGTTGAATGACGATCCACTTGCCCTCACCCACCACCTCGACTCGGGCCCGGACATAAGCCAGGACATCGGCTACTGAGCGCATGTCAGGGATCTCATGGTCGAACTCGATCATCGCCGCGCTCAACGGGTGGGTGTGAGAATCAATCAGCCCAGGAAGAACCATCTTCCCACCGAGATCGACGACTGGCGTGGACTCTTTCGTTAGGGCACGAGCGCCTTCCTCATCGCCAACATAAAGGATTCTCTCGTCGCTCACGATCATCGCACTCGCCACGGTCTGTGCCGCATCGACCGTGACGATCTTCCCATTGATAAAGACACGATCGGCAGCGTTTGATGCCTCGATGAACGCGACGGCACACAACAGCGCCATAGATCCATTGAATCGCCTCATTACTCCTTTGGCTGTTCTTGCAGGGCAAGCTGCTCCTTATTGAGTTTGATCGGCGCGCCCTCCTTCGGCAGGTCAACATGCGCAGTCCAGAGAATGCCATTCACAATCATCTGGCGAAAGGCATCGATCTTAAAGTTGGAATAAAAATGGCCTAACGTCGTGCCGAAGGCACGACCACCATCCAGACGCTCATGCACCCAGCCGACAGTCACGTCTTTGCCTTTTGTCGTGACCTGCAAGAGTGGCTTTCCTTTGGCCATCTTTGGATTGAGATAGAATTCATCACGCAGTTCATACTCATTCCAGCCGCGACAGATCGGATGTTTGGGAATGAGCTTCTTGAGAGTCGAAGTGTCTGTGCTAAGCCCGACGTTACTAATCCAAGTGCCTCCCAGGTAACCCATCCATTTGTCGCCGATACGCTCCAAATTCTTCTGATACACAGACGAGGCCCAATGAATCGTCACCAACCCCACACCTTGATTCATCAAACCCTCGAATGCTTCGGCATGCGGGCCATCGAGGAGCATCTCTGCCGCTGGGTCCGTGTAGAAGACGATGGTCTTCACACCAGCGAGGTCCTCAGGATCCTTTGGCCATCCACCAGAAACCACCGTCTCGACGCCCTCCATCTGACGGAGACACTTTGTTAGCATCGCGCAAGTCGGCAAGTACATGTGCGTGCCCCAGGGATGGTCGGGATCCTTTCCCACCAGCAAAATCTTAGGTTTGGCCTTCTCGTCCTCTGCTACGACGACGCCTTGGCACCCCATGAAAGCGAAAACGATGAGGCACTGCCCGATCGTTCGAATCTTCAAATTCCTGTTGTCCATGCGGCAAAGAATAAAGAGTAACGGCCCCAATAGAAAGCGCTAGGTTCGAAGGAAACGACCAAGCAGATGCAAGACTTTTGTCCCATCATGCCCACTCCCGAACACGACAGGAGTATCGTGTTTATTGGGCATTTATCCGCTAGTCTTCCTCGAAGTCACTTCCAGGAAGCGCCTCTCGTAATCCTGGTGATTCGTTCTCATGAGCCTGTCCCAGTAGTTGAAATAGAGCCCAAAGTTCCCGCGCATGCTCTCGTGGTGCATGGCATGATTGGTCGGCGTGTTCATGACGAATCGAAGCGGCGATCTCATCAGCCATCCCGGATGGAATTCATACCCGGTGTGGCCGATCACGTTGAACAGCATCTGCCAGGCCAAGAAGATCCCGAACGCGTACGGATGCACGGGCATGATGGTGACAGCGACAGGGAAGATAGCGGCTTGAATAACAGCCTCCGCTGGGCTGAAGGCGAAGGCGGCCCATGGGGTGGGATTGGTCGAGAGATGATGCGTCCGATGAAAGAATCGGAACAGCTTGGGATGATGCATCAAGCGATGCGTCCAGTAGAACCAAGTATCGTGCAATAGGATGGTGAGAACGATACTAGCAAGAAACCAGCTCCACGAGTGCGCATGGATATCCAGATACATGTGCGTCCACCCCACTCTCGATGCCTTGATCGTCAGAATGCCAATGATGCCAAAGATCAGGATGGACCTCAACGAGTGGAGCACTTCACGCCGGATGTCCTTCGACAGGGGGAGACGTTGAACAATCTTGCGATGGTGCCAGCGTCGGCTAAAGCACACATAACAAAGCACCCAAGCGATACTCGCAAAGATCCCGTAACGTAGAATGCTGATCAGCGTGATACCGCCGAACAGCGTGAATTCATTGAGAACTGGCATCTCGATAGGCGGCAGATTCACTCCAAAGTCCCTTGATCGTCTCCTCCTGAGCATAGCCTATCGGGCATTCAGGGCTCTTGGTGTTGGCGCGATAACTGCCGGAGGTTTCGTTTCGACACGACAGCATCCGACAGCCGGGCATCTGCAAATGTCCGTTAGGATCCGTTTCTCGGAGCCAGTCGCGGGCGTACTTCAGCCAAGCGTTTCGGTCGGTCTCCGGGAGTTGAGCGAACCAGGAAATCTCGTCCCAGCCCCACACAAAGTGCGATTTCAGATCCGCCACATTCGGATTCCGATTGCGGCCAAAGTTATCGAACTCCACTAAGTAGGGCAGGCTCTCGCAGGACCATCCGCTTGGGGAGACGCATCCTTTGCTACGTTTGTAGAGGGAGTCCAAGTGATTCACTTCTAACACACCCGTCATCAGCTTTTCAGGGACCTCTTTAATTCGAAGCGGGAAGGAGTTGAAATCGATCAGGCTCACGCCGTCCTTGACCATTCCAAATCGAGGCACATGCGCGTCTAACAAGACCAAATTCCGGCGAGCGTGTTTCGCCGCGCATTTGCGGATCTTCTGCACCAGTTCGGCCCAAGCAGTTCGTTCCGGGTCGTTCATGCCCATGAGTTCGATCTGACCGAGATGAAAGGCCTCGCAGCCGATCTTCATGTAGGCACCAGCTAGATAGTAGAACCAAAGCTGCGTTTCCATCGTGCTCACGTCCGGCACGCTGCTCCCCTTGCGCCAATGATCGACGAATTTCCCTTTGGCATTGAGCATGGCTTTGTAAAAGAAGGAACGATTTTCAACTGGCATTCCCAAGTCCTCAAAGACCCACGCGGGAATCTTCACCTTGTTCACATCTTCCGTGATGATCTCGAACAAACATCCCTGAAACACGGCATCGGAGTCATGCGCGTGCACGGCCTCGATCAGTGTCTTCGCGGTCGACCAGAATTCCTCAGAGTTCAGCCGACTCTCACCGCCCCAGCGGTAGATCGCGCGCCCAATGAACTTCGCGCCAATGTTCTTGATGAACCGAACGTCGTCCGCATGGAACGGGTAGACACGCCGACCTTCCGGCTTCTCCGGCACCAGGTAAAACGCCATGGTCACTGAGCGTTCGAGGTAGTTCTCCAGAACATTTCGCGAAATGCCTTTGCCATCAAAGCGGTAGTCGTTCTTCTCTTCGGCTGCGACATGACTTAACAAGCACCACACTAGCAGCAATGCTTTCACAACGATGTAGAAAGGCGTTCTCACAGATGTTTCTTAGCGAATTTGATGTACTGTTCCCAATCGAAACCGGTCACGTCGTGTTTGCCGGTGCGGATGTGGTAGGCGATATGCCCTTGCATCGTTTCGTTCACCTTTGGCATTTCCTTTGAAGGCAGGCCCTCAGTTCCTAACAAGCGGTAAACGGGATCCGCCGCCACGCAGGAGAGAAACTCGCCATGGGGATCCGCCCATTGGTCCTCTTCCGCACTGGCCACATAGAGCGGACGCGGTGCCATGAGGGCGATCAGCATGTGTTGATCGAACGTGAGGGCGCTTTCATTGTTGGCGTACTTGTTGTAATTGCCGCAGAACCAATGCGGAAAGGAGTTGGTGATGCGACCCACCGTTTCCCCAAAGACGCGTTTGGAAAGAGCGGCACCGCCACAACCGGAGTTGTTAGAAATGACCAGCGCAAAGCGCTCATCCGTGGCGCCTGCCCAAAGCGAGGTCTTGCCTAGCCGCGAATGCCCCATCACGGCCACTTTCTTGGCGTCGACACCCATAGGCGTCTGCTCCATGTAGTCTAGCACTCGACTCAAACCCCAAGCCCAGCCTGCGATGCTTCCCCATTCATCTGCCTTGGGGACCCCATGCTTGGCAAAGATGCCATTCTTGAACCCGTCATGGAAATCCGGATCCACATCAGCGTAGTAAAGGGTGACCAATCCGTAGCCAGCATTGATGATCCTATCAATGCCCCAACGACTCGCCGACTTGCCGCGATCCTCCTCTTTGGCATTCTGGGCTTTGCCATCCTTCATCCAACTCTGAGCCAAGGCAATGCGCTGGTCTTTAAAGACGGTGTGATTGCCACCAAAGTTGTAGCCGAGAAACGCTGGCACGGCTTTGTCGGACACCGCTGGCAGAATCACCAAGAGTCGCAAGTCCTGACCCGCCACCTTGATGACCGGCTGCGATACCTTTGCTTTCCCTCCCAGAATCTCAAAAGGCGGCAGTGCGTCGCCAACCGCAATCTTGCCCCCATCGTATTTGGGGGAACGGCCAAACATCTCTTTCTCGAACAACGCTAGAATCTCGGTGCGCTTGGCCTTCCAACTCGCCGCGTCCGTGACACCTTCCAAAGGATCCGCCAGGGTGTACTTCGGCACCTTGGCTTCGTCGTAATTCGCCACGAATTTCTCCTGGGCGTGAAGCCCTGTGAACAGGAGTGATAGGAAGGCCAGAGTAAGGGTGCTTCTATAGCGTCTCATTCGGGGAGCGTATCCAGTGAGAAGGAGGACAACAAGCGACATTCACTGGCGCTCAGCGTCCATGATTCTCAGATCAGCACGGAGTATCACCCGAAACAGGTCTACGGAGAGTTCTCATTCCTTAGCCAACACCACGAAGTCGAACCACTCACCGTAGCGCTTGCCATCAAGCGTGATGTCGAAGGCCACGATCTGCACGCCTGGAGGCATGGCAATACGATCAGTGACAGAGAGTTTCACCAGGAAAGTTTGGCGACTCTTACCAGCAATCGTGCCTTCGAGCACTGCCGGCGTGGCTTCCAGACCTGGCGGTAGTTTGAGGGCAATGTGATGCTTCTGCTTGAGTCTCCGATGATTGCGCACGGTGATCTGCACCGCTTGAACAGTCTCTTTGGTGAGATCGACCCGATACGGATAAGCGCTGACCCAATAGGGATCGAAGAGATAGGCGTAATCTGAATCGGGTAACAGGTCTTTGTACTGGGTGATGATGCGTTCCGCCCAGTCGTGGTAACGCTCGATGAAAGCGGCGGGCTCGGTCATGAGCACGGAGTGAGCCCCCATTATGATGTCAGGCTTCAACCGTTGCAGATACTTGGCCGCGACCAGATACCCTTCCTCGGTGATGGCGCTGTTCCGGGCGACGACGCATTCATGACCGTTCTGTGAGGGATCAGCCGGATCGCCAAAGATGTTGTCGCCCGTGAAGACGATCTTCTTTCCATCGAGCTCCAGCCAGAGCGCGTTACCGAACTCCGTCTGACCAGGCATCCAATCGATGTGCAGTTGATAGCCTTCCCATTCGATCACGTCGCCTGCTTTGAGGACGCGGTCGATCTTCGCACCCTCAAAGCCCGCCCGATAAGCACCGATCATGGCTGGGTAGTCGTAGGCGCGTGGGTTCTCACACTTATCGACTATCGTGTCCATAGTCCAGAATTTCACCCCATGCTCCTGCAGCGCGGGAAAGAGCGTGAAGTGGTCGCCATGCGAGTGCGAGATCCAGCAGGCATCGATCTGCTTCAATCCCAGGTGCCGTTTCATGTCACCGATGAGACGTTCTAACACGAGCCTAGGGAACAACCCGCAATCGAAAAGCAGGGCGTGACCGCTATCAGCAATGAGGATGGCGAAGTTCTTTCCCGCCATTTCTGGACCGAACATGTAGAGATGGGGCGTCACCTGAACGAGACGCGGCACCTTGGTGACCCTCGTGGCAGGGTGCAGCCCACGCTTCGATAAGCTATCCACCGGGTAGCCGCGTAGGTAGTCGGGACGGAAGCCGACGAGCTTCTCACGGTAGGTCTTGAGCTGCTCGGTCGCCTGATGAATGACAGTTCCGTGTGATGGGAACGCCGTGCTCGGGGCCAGGCTGATGAGCTTGTCGACGGATGCCGTGAGCGCGTCGAGGCCTTTTCCAAAGCCATAGTCCCACTCGGTATCGAACCAATTCGTCATCTTCGCGCCGTCGTGCATCACCCCGCCGATGAAGACCTGTTTATCTAACAAGAAACTTATGCCGCCAGGGGAATGCCCCGGCGTGGCCAGACAAGTGAACGTCTTCCCGCGCCACTCGAACACCTCATCAGCCGCCAGCCAGCGATCTACCTTGATAGGGAAACGCGGAGGGCGCACATAACTGGCACCATGCACACTGTAGGTGTCGCCGAGGCTTGGATTCCACTTTCGAAACTCAGTGGGGGTCTCTAACAAAGCCTGGTCCTCCTTCGGCGCGGCGACTTGGGTGACACGCGGGTCCAGCCGATCCACTCCCTGCAATAACTCCCGCTGATGCCCAGTGAGTAGCAGCCACTCAACACGCTTCACGCCGATCTCGTCGAGATGATCAAGCACGCTGCCGTCACCGAGGTCGATCAGAAGCGCCGCCTCGCCATCGCGGAGCACATAGGCATTGCAGGTGTCTGTCCAAACAAAGACCTCAGGGGCCACCTCCTGGAACTCGGCTTGCGCTAACAAATTACCGAAGCAGAGTGATACAAGAACGAGAGCGCGCTTCATCACCAAGAAATGACAGATCCTCGGGTTGAAGGGAAGGTGCATCTCCCATCATCAACCCCAGCTCCCACGGCGCCTTGCGCCACAGTGACAAACCAGACCACAACAAACCCGCTCTATCCGGCGTTTCTATCCTGAATCTAGATCCCCTAACCCCTTGCGCCTCAATCTTCTCCTTCAGTTCCTCGCTCTCGGCTTCGCGCTCGGTTCCCTGCATGGGGAGAATGCGACCGTGTCGTTTGAGGACGAAGTCATTCCGATCCTCACACGCTTCGGATGCAACTCGGGTGGGTGTCATGGCAAGGTCGCTGGGCAGAATGGATTCCGGCTTTCGCTACGTGGTTATTCGCCAGAGGAAGATCATGCCTGGCTCACTCAAGAACGTTGGGGACGGCGGCTCAATCTCAGTGCGCCAGATGCGAGTCTTCTTCTGCTGAAAGCGACGAACGAAGTCTCTCATGAGGGAGGCGCTCGCATTGAGAAGGAATCGGAAGCGTACTTAGCACTGACCCAATGGATTCGCCAAGGCGCGCCAGGGCCCAATGGCTCTCCCCTGCCTGACACTGTCAGCGCCTCTCCCGAGACGCACTTGATGCAGCCGGGTGATTCGGTGCAGATCCGCATGCATGCGAACTATCCCGACGGACGTCAGCGCGAGGTGAGTTGGCTATCCAAGTTCTATTCCAATGATCCGTCCACGGTATCGATCGATGAACACGGCATGGTCACCGCGCTACGCGCAGGCGAGGCCACGGTGCGCGGTCATTTCCGAGGGCAAGTGGCCGTGGCGACGCTAACCATCCCTCATGCCAGCGAAGTGGACCCGGCGCGCTACGCCGATGCGGAGACCATGATTGATCGTGCGGTCTTTGCGAAACTGCAAACCCTGCGCATTCCGCCATCGCCCGATTGTGATGATACGGAGTTTGTGAGACGCGCCTTTCTCGATGCCGCTGGTCGGCTGCCTGACAGAGAAACGACTCTTGCGTTCCTAGCAGACACTTCGCCTAACAAGCGCCAGCAGTTAGTCGCCAAACTGACAGAATCTGATGCCTTTACGGACTACTGGACACTGCAACTGGCCGATCTCTTACAGAATCGCAAAGAACGCGATCACGACGTCCGCGGCAGCAAAGGCGTGCGCGCCTTTCATGGCTGGCTTCGGCAGCAGATCACCGTGAATCGCCCCTGGAACGAGATCGCACGCGATGTCTTGCAGGCCACGGGCTCGGTGGCCGAGCATCCGGAGGTGGGTTACTTTGTCACGACCTTAGGGGAAAAGCGCCGCGCTGAGGACTCCGAGGTTCCCGATGCGGTGGCGCAGGCTTTCCTTGGCACACGCATCGGTTGTGCGCGCTGTCACAATCATCCTTTGGAGAAATACACGCAGGATGATTTCTATCACTTTGCCGCTTTCTTCGCGCGGACTTCCTTGAAGCGCGTTTCTCCGAGACAAGGAGACACTGAATTGATCATCGCGACCGAAGACGAGGCTCGCCTGTTCAAGGATTTGAAGAAGTCGCAGGACGAGTCTGCTAGTGCCGACGCCAAGAAGAAGGAAGAACTCACCCGGCGCATCGCCGATCTTGAGAAACAGCTCGCCGAACGTCGCGCCAAACCACCCACGGCGAGGCAGCCACGCACGCACGAGCACTTGATCGCAGCCCCTCTCGATCGCCAACAACTCACCTTTGCCACAGGAGAAGATCCACGTGTGCAGTTCGCCGATTGGCTGACGACTTCGGCGAAAGAGGTCTTTGCCGGAGCCATGGTGAATCGCGTGTGGCGACATTTCATTGGCGTCGGCTTGGTCGAGCCTGTCGATGACCTGCGCGATAGCAATCCGCCGAGCAATCGTGCCCTATGGGATGGACTCACGAACGCGTTCATTGATTCTGGGTATGACATGCGCGCCCTCGTCCGCATGATCATGGAATCGCGCGCCTACCAACTCAGCGGTTCGACAGTGGATGGCAATGCCACGGACGCGAAGTTCTACTCACATTACTACGCAAGACGCCTGCCCGCCGAAGTCTTGCTCGATGCGCTCTGCGATCTCACCGGTGTTCCGGAGAATTTCGAAGGTTACCCCACAGGCCTGCGTGCCGTGCAAGTGCCCGATCCTTCAGTGAAATCCTATTTCCTCGAACTCTTCGGGCGCAGCGAACGCGTCACCGCTTGCGCTTGCGAGCGTAGTGGCGATGTCACCCTGCCTCAGTTGCTCCATCTCTACAATGGCGGCGTGCAGGAGAAGATCCGGAATGGCGGTGGGCATCTTACGCGCTGGATTTCGGAAGAACTCACCAATGAGGTCATCGTCGACCGCATTTATCAGTCCGGCCTCTGCCGCCAGCCCAACGAAGACGAGCGCAACAGCATCCAGAACCACCTGGAGACAGCAGAAGATCGGACCACCGCGCTCCAAGAGATCTTCTGGGCCGTGCTCAATACCAAAGAATTCGCGTTTAACTACTAACACACCGTCACCATGCTCAACGTTTCTCTACAATCTCACACCAGCCGATTGTGCAATGGTCAGAGTCGCCGCGATTTCTTACGCATCGGCGCGCTAGGACCCCTGGGACTCTCATTGCCCGGACTGCTACGTGCCGAAACGCTCCATGCCCCAGCCAAGGCCCGGGCCAAGTCGGTTATCCTCGTCTACTTAGGAGGTGGTCTTTCGCATCATGATAGTTTCGACATGAAACCCGACCAGCCAGAGGAAATTCGTGGCAAGTACAAGCCTATTTCTAGCAATGTGCCGGGTTTGCAAGTCTGTGAGTTGATGCCTCACATGGCAAAGTGCATGGACAAGGTCTGCCTCGTGCGTTCGGGCACGCACGAGAATGATCACCACGAGACCGCGACCAACTGGGTCATGAGCGGCCGTTTCGGCTCGGCCTTCGGCGATTACCCAGCGATGGGCGCTGTTGTGGCGCAACGCACCGGATTCACCGGTGTCCTCCCACCGTATGTCGCCGTGCCCAAGAATCCCTCCTTCACCTGGGAACTTGGCAAGAGCGCCTTCCTCGGCGGTCGCTGCGAATCCTTCAAAGCGGGCGACCCGAACCAGAAAGACTACCGGGTGCGCGACCTTTCCGCAGCCTCCTCAAGTGTTCAAACATTAGAACGCAAGCGCTCACTCTTGCAATCGCTGGACACCCTTTCACGTAAGATCAAGGGCAACGATCAGTTAGCCACCTACGACGAGTTCCAAGGACGCGCCGCCGACATGGTCCTCTCCACCCATGCTCAGGATGCCTTCGACATCGAGGCCGAGTCCTCAGCGCGCCGCGAACGATTCGGACACTCCACGTTTGGCCAAAGTTGTTTGTTAGCGCGCAGACTAGTCGAGCGCGGCGTGCGTTTCTGCACGGTCAACTACGCTGGTTGGGATCATCACGCCAAGATCTTCGACTCGCTCGATAAGAAACTGCCAGAGTTCGACCAGGGTTTCTCCGCCTTGATCGAAGATCTCTCCGCCAGCGGCTTGCTCGAGGAAACCTTAGTGCTAGGCATGGGCGAGTTTGGCCGATCCCCCAAGATCAACAAAGACGCCGGCCGCGATCACTGGGGCGGTGCTGGTTCCATGATCTTCGCGGGTGCGGGCGTGCAAGCCGGGAAAGTTGTCGGCAGCACCGACAGAGACGGCGGCATCGTCACCAGCGATCCCGTGCGCCCCGCCGATGTGGCCTACACGGTGTATGATAGTCTGGGCATCGATCCCCGCAGCGAGATTCACACACCCGATGGTCGCCCCATGGCGATTCTCGATGAAGGCAGTGTTATTGAGCAGCTGTATGCGTAGCCTGTGGATGCTTTTCTTTCTTGCCTTAGGTGCAAGCGGCGAGGAAGCCAAACCCAAGAAGCCGGTGCCGCCGAGTGCGCTGCTAGCCATTCCTTTTGTCATCGAGCGAGGCAAGACTACTTCATGTGTCATTCGCGGACAAAGCCTCGACACGATCGAGAAGATCACATCAGTCGAAGGCATTTCCGTTAGCATCACCTCCAAAGAAGAAGCCAAGCTTCCTGATGGTTGGAAGCCGGAGCAACTGGGGGATCGGAAAGTGACTTGCGAGATCACAGTGAACGAATCCTTTCCAGACGAATCGACCACGGCGGCACTGACATTGACCAACAAGGCAGGAGAAACCGCCAACATCGACATTGCTGTGGCGAAGACGCTCATCGATGAGAAGGAACCCAACCCTGGCTTCGACAAGTCGCAGCCGATTGAGGTGGCTCAGTCTGTGCGGGGTGTGATTGAGAAGAACAAAGACGTCGATGTCTTCAAGCTGGACGCCAAAGCTGATACTGTGATTGAAGCGAGCGTAGTCGCACGCCAGCGAACGTCAGCACTCGACCCCATTCTGACACTCTACGATTCCAGCGGCTTCGAACACGCCCGCAGCGATGACGCCTCAGGATCAGGGCGTGACGCAACTCTCAAGGTCACCATTCCAAGCTCGGGAGGCTATTTCCTCGTGCTCCAAGATGCTCACGACACGGGCAGTGACGCCCATGTCTATTTGCTACGAGTGACAAAGAAAGACTGAAATCCCCCACCAACTTTCTCCTCTTATTGTTGCGGAAATTCTGCTCAACTTACGCATGAATCACAAAGACCTATGAAACCCCTCTTTGCTTCTCTAATCACACTGCCACTCGTTGCCGTAGCCCTCATCGCTCAAACGGCGACCAAGGAATCCGCTCAACCGAACTCATTGACTGCTGAAGAATCTGCCGCTGGGTGGAAACTGCTCTTCAACGGCAAGGACCTCAGCGGCTGGAGCAGCTTTAAGAAGGATACCATCAGACCGGGCTGGAAGGTTCTGGATGATGCCATGTCCTGCGTGGATCCAAAGAACGCGGGTGATCTCGCGACCGCCGAGCAGTATGATTGGTTCGAATTACAAGTGGAGTTCAAGATGGGCGAAGGCGCTAACAGTGGCATCATGTATCATGCCTCGCCCGAAGGCCGCGCCGCTTGGGCGACCGGACCGGAGTTTCAGTTAGAAGACAATGAGAAAGCGACCGTCCCGCAACGCTGCGGTTGACTCTACGGTCTCTACAAGCCCGAGATTGATCCGAAGACCGACAAGCCTCTCGATACCACAAAGCCTGCCGGTGAATGGAACCACCTCCGCCTGCTCGTGACTCCTGACAAATGCGTTCACGCGGTCAATGGCGTGAAATATTTCGAATACGTGCTCGGCAGCGATGACTTTAAGAAGCGTGTCGCCGCGAGCAAATTCTCCAAGATGAAGAACTTTGCAAAGACTGGCAAAGGCCACCTCGTCTTTCAGGGCGATCATGGCAAAGTCGCCTTTCGAAACATGAAAGTGCGCGAGATCAATACCGCCAAGAGGTAGCAAGTCTGCACCAGCCATGAAGAACGTCTACGTCAGCACCGGAAACCGGCTCCACCGTCGCACGTTTTTCCGCACGGCTGGAGCCGCCCTTGGGCTACCCTTCCTCGAAGCCATGCGGCCGAGCTTTGCCGCTGCGGCTGAGACGGCGGCTGCGCCTCGTAGGATGGTCGCCATTCAGACCAATCAGGGCATCCTGCCACAGTTCTTCTTTCCTGAGAAGACGGGTGCGGACTATGCGCTGACGCCCTACTTAGATAGACTGGCGGCGCATCGGGATCGCATGACCGTGTTCTCCGGTGTGAGTTTGCCAGGAGTCGATGGCGGGCATGCGGCTGACAAATGCTTCCTAACAGGAACGCCACACCCAGCACGCGGCGGCTTTCGAAATGGGATTTCGCTAGACCAACTGGCTGCAGATACCGTCGGCAACAAGACGCGCTACCCATCGCTGGTCCTGGCGATGACGAACGAGAACCGAACGCTGAGCTACACGCGCAGTGGTGCGCCTATCCCGGCGGAGAATAGTCCACGCAAGGTGTTTGAGAAGCTGTTCATGCAAGGGCGACCCGATCAGGTGGAAGCTCGCGTCGAAGATCTTCGCCAGGGGCGTAGCTTGCTGGATTTCGTCGGTGAGCAATCAAAGCGCTTCAATCGATCTCTATCAAAAGGCGATCAAAGTCGGATGGATCAGTATTTCACCTCGGTCCGCGAATTGGAACGGCGCATGCACAGCGCCGAGGAGTGGCAATACAAACCGAAACCCAAGGTCGATGCTGAAGCTCCGCAGGACAACACCGAGCGCAATGCCTTCGCCCCGCGCACGCAGTTGATGTTCGATGTGATGAAGCTGGCATTAGAAACCGACTCCACGCGCATCATCTCGCTCTTCGTCGACACCACCGGCTTGCACAATCTCACCCATCATGGCGGTCGCCCTGACGCCATCGCCGAATTGAAAGAACATGAGATGGCCCAGCTCGACGCGTTGAACCATTTCCTGACCAGTCTGTCAGAAACAACGGGAACCGAAGAGGTTCTGCTCGACTCCACCATGGTGCTCTACGGCACCTGCATGGGCAGCGCCAACTCTCACACCAATCTCAATCTGCCGGTCTTGCTTGCAGGTGGAGGATTCAAGCACGGACAGCATCTCGCCTTCGATCCGCAGAACAATTACCCGCTCAGCAATCTCTACGTGTCGATACTGCAACGCCTCGGCATGGAGGTCGACGGCTTTGCCTCCTCGCAAGGGACGATGCGCGGTCTCGAGCTCAGCTGATCGACGATGGCTTCTCTCCGCTTTTCATGGCTTGTCCAGGCCTTCCTGGTCTTCGCGACTTCACTGTGTTGTGCTCAAGTCACCCCACAGGCATTCTTCGAAACGCACTGCTACGAGTGCCACGACGCCGATTCGAAGAAAAGTGATTTCGACCTGACAGCATTGCCCCACACGTTCACCGATACCGCATATTTCGATCGCTGGGTGAAAGTCTTCGACCGGATCGATTCGGGAGAAATGCCACCGGCGAAGAAGCCTCGACCGCTTGCTGAAGAGAAGGCCGCACTGTTAGGGTGGTTGAAACCAGCCCTCGTTGATGGCGAGCAGACACACCTGGCCGATGAGGGCCGCACCGGTATCCGAAGACTCACACGTGTCGAGTACGAGAACACGGTGCGCGATCTCTTCGACATGTCGGGCATCGCGCTGCGGAGCGAGCTTCCAGCCGACGGCAGTGCGCATGGCTTCGACAAGAACAGCGATGCGCTCGACATCTCGCATGTGAATTTGGCCAAGTACATCGAGGCGGCCGATCACGTTCTCGATCTCGCGATCGCCACCCAGCCGAAACCGCCCACGGTGCAGAAGCGACGCATCTCGCTCGCGAACCGCGGCGGCTTCATCGCGCACATCATCATGAATGGCGACGGTGTGCTTCTGAAAGACCAACGCCCTGACCCAGAATTTCCGCCCGCCAGCGAGCATCGGCACATCGATCAGGGCGCGCATGAGCGCATGGGCTCGTTTCGCAATGGGGCGAGCGTGGGCGTGTTCCGCCACGAAGACGAATCCGTTAGTCCTTACTTCATGGAGCATGTCACAATCTATCCGGGACGCTACCGGGTGCGGACGTCCCTGTGGAGTTTTCAATGGGACAAAGGCGAGGTGCTGCCCGCACGCGGCACCGAAGCGGGGCGGCTGTCCGTGGTGCAGTTGACAGGCGATGGCCGTGGCGGTCAGCATCCCAGTTATGTGTTAGGTTTCTTCGATGCCCCGTCTCTCGAGCCACAAGAGCACGAGCTAATTACTTGACTAAATCACAACGAGCTGATCGGCTTCAACACGGCCTCGCTCGCGCCGGTGGCGAACTACAATCGCAAAGGGCGCGCCATGGCATTCACCGGGCCCGGCATCGCGGTGGACTGGCTCGATGTCGAAGGTCCCCTGCACGAGATCTGGCCGCCGCTGGCGCACCAGGTATTGTTCGACGATCTACTACTAGCAGAACTTCAAGAGACCGAGCGCCCGCCTGTTCGCAAGAGAGTTCGCCAGCTCGGTGCCGGACAGAATCGCCCCGACCCAGATCAGGGTTTGTGGACAGTTGCTAGTGAGGAACCACTCATCGATGCCGATCGTCTCCTTGCCACATTCCTGCCCAAAGCATTCCGCCGCCCGGTGCCCGAGAAAATTCGCAAAAGCTACCTTGTGCAGGTGGAGAAACGCCTCAGCGCGGGCGATTGCTTCGAGACCGCGATGCGCTGGGCTTATCGCGCCGCGCTCTGTACACCAAATTTCCTCTACCTTGCGGAGCCGAAGGGAGCACTCGATGACCACGCTCTCGCCAGCCGGATCTCCTATTTCCTGTGGAACTCGACCCCTGATGCACACCTCACGGAATTGGCGGCAAGCGGCGCCCTCCGAGAACCAGAAACGTTGCGTCAGAATATTTTGCGTCTGTTAGCCGATGCGAAATCTAATCGCTTCGTCACCGATTTCCTTGGGCAATGGCTTGCCCTGCGCAACATCGCCTCGACCGACCCTGACAAGGAACTCTATCCGGAATTCAGCACCTATTTGCAGAACTCCATGGTCGCCGAAACCGAGGCCTTCTTCCGTGAGCTCATCGATAAAGACCTCGACGCCACCCATCTGATCGATTCGGACTTCGCCATGTTGAACGAGAAACTCGCCGTGCACTATGGCATCGAAGGCGTGACCGGTTCGCAGATTCGCCGTGTGAATCTGCCTGCGGACAGCCCACGTGGTGGTTTCCTCACTCAAGGCGCCATCTTGAAGATCACCGCAAATGGCACGACGACCTCGCCGGTGCCGCGCGGCGCGTTCGTTCTCGATCGCTTGTTAGGCACACCTCCCGACCCGCCACCGCCAAACATCCCCGCCGTCGAGCCAGACGTGCAAGGCGCCACGACGATTCGCGACTTGTTAGATAAGCATCGCGCAGATCCCTCGTGCGCCGGGTGCCATGCGAAACTCGATCCGCCAGGATTCGCGCTCGAAGCCTTCGATGTCATTGGCGGCTTCCGCGATCGCTACCGCTCACTTGGCGAAGGTGATCCGGTCGAGCGCTGCTCGATCGATCCCTTCATTGGCATCAGTTTCAAGCATGGTCCGCCCGTGGATACCTCTGGAAAGTTCGCAGACGGCCGCGAATTCTCCAACGTAGTCGAACTTCAGAAGCTCCTCACCAAGGACGCCACTCCCCTGCTCCGCAACCTTGCCAGACAACTAGCAGTCTACTCCACCGGTCGCCCGATTTCCTTCAGTGATCGCGATCAGATAGCGGCCATTGTCGCCGCCACCGAGACGAAAGGCGGCGGACTGCGCACGCTCATTCACGAACTCATTCAAAGCCCGCTCTTCCAAATGCGATGAATCGCCTCGCTATTCTCATCCTCACAATCTTGTGTCTCGTGCGCACACCCGCACCTGCAGAAGAAGACGACTACCCCTGCCGCGTCCTCGGCCTCTTCCAAGCCGACTGCGTGGATGACCTGCGAGAGGTGACAAAGAAAGTGTCAGGCCTCGCCCTCGTGAGCGCCGATCACAAGACGGGCATTGCGACGTTTCGTTTGGATGCGGCCAAGGTGTTCCCCGATGCGAAGTCGCCCAAGCAAATCCTCGAGAAACTCCGCAACAAGCTCAACGGCGAATCCCAAGGCGTCTTCCAAACCTACCCGCTAAGCACCATTCCAAGGGAGAACCTCACCGAGGTGAAGATGCCCATCGCCGGACTCGATTGCAAAGGCTGCTCCTACGCAGCTTACCTCGCCGTCTACAAGATTGAAGGAGTCGAGAACGCGACCGCCAGTTTTAAGGAAGAGTTAGTCACCGCCTGGATCGACCCAAGCAAGACCGATCGCGCGACTCTTGAAGAAGCGCTCGCCAAACGTGACGTGACGCTGAAAGAGGACGAGTAAGGTCAGCTTAGAATCTCGTGAATCGGATCGGCAAAGCGATCGACAAGCCGCACTGGGCGACCATCTATCGATACGCCCATGCGTTCGGCATCACGATTGTGAATTGCTGTCTCTAGCTACGATCCAACACAGAATTCCAATAGGGCATCCGTTCGTTTGCGACGTTGTCCACCGCTCTTAGTTCTAGATGACATACTATCATTATAAGATTTAATGCGGACGTCGGTGTAATCCTTGTTCCCCCAAAGATCGAAAAATTGCTCGACTTTCACTTTCACATCCTCTGGCTTTAACGAATTATTTAGACATCGGAAGCTAAATGCGAATAGGGCATACAAATGGCTGTTGCGCTTCAGATGAAATGGGAGTTTCGCCGGTCGAGTTTAGAGGAATGGTTGGGGCGCTCGTAAACCAACCGAAAATTGAAAAAACCAAGCAAGAAATCCACGAGAAGGCGTTTCAAAACCGTCGAGAAGATCAAGA
>CALLLI010000009.1 GCA_938082635.1 uncultured Verrucomicrobiales bacterium | reverse complement strand
TTGAGATCCAGTGGCTGGGACTTTTAGTCACCGCGGAATGCTTGGGTTCGATACTGTGGCGACTAAAAGTCACCACCACCAACCAGTCAACGCGACTACGTTAGTATTGGGCTGGAAATTAGTGACGGCGCTTGGTATAACACTTGGACGCCGCAGGGGCAGTCGAGGGCAGCGCGCACCTCTTTCGCCACACATGTCATGGCGGCGACGATCTCGGGGCCGACGCTGCCACCTTTCAAGTAGGGGCGGTCATGCATGTTCTCGAGAATGATGCCATCGATGTCGGCGTCGCGATAGATGACTGCTTCACGAACCGCGTCTGAGATGAGTTCCTTGAGAGGCTTCGCGGCACGAGGTGTCCCCGGTAGGGCACCTACGTGAATCATGCCAATGACAGCAGGCTGATTGGCGAAGGGAAGCACAGTCATGAAATCAGGCGTACTAGCATCAGTCGAAATTGGTCTTAGCCTTCTTGGCGAGCTCTCCCCATTCGACATCTAAAGCCTTGGCTTGGTCTACGGTAATTTCGTCTAGCAGTCCCTTGATGGGAATAGCGATCCAACCATAGCCGTTTTCATCTTGAGTGAAGTGTTTGGCTCGGTAGTCCTCTTCTTCACCTAATAGCTCCCACGGCATGGCCATGCGGACGCTTCCTTGGAATCCAATTTCAGGCCCCTTTTCCTCAAGGTCTTCTTCGAGAGGCTTTTTGATCGAATCAAGTGTGAGGGCCTCGTCAAGCTTGCTTGTGTCCATTTGATAGGAAAAACTTCCAAGCATCCGAGCGTAGTCGAGAACTTTACCATCGGCTCGCTTGAAGCCGGTGAGACCTATGGCGGCGCCACCACCTTGAATGTTCATTGAACTGACGGAGAGAACGCCCTGGCGTGTCTTGAATTTTAAGCGGCTACCGGAACGTATCGGCATGGAACGCATTTCGCTCCGAGGGGTGATGACTGAAAGTGTGGTCAAGATGGGGACTTCCCGCAAGCGGCCACCTTCGACCATGACCATGTCTCCTTCAAAAATAACGCCATCGGATCGGTTGGGCGAACCGGTCACTTGGAGCTCAAAGTCAGCAAAGCCTGCTATATTTGGTCGAAACTCTTCGGGGACAATGTCGACTAAATCGATGGTCTTCATAGAGACCTTAAAGTTGTAGTCAGGAATTTCGCCTAACTGAACGAACCCACTGATAGAGACCTGCCCCGCTTGGCCGAGGGTGAACTCTCCACCTGCAATGTGGAGCTTGCCATCATCGACACTGACATTTAGCAATGATCCAGGTGCCATCTTCAGGTTGCGGAGCCAGTTTTGACTCAACACGCCGCCTGACAACGCTAGCTTCCAGTCACCCAACGTACGCTTTATCGTTCCTGAGGATTTGGTTAGTGCACCTTTGGATGTCCAAATTGGGCCCCAATCGAAGTTTGCTTCATGGATTTTAATCTCGCCGAAACGAATCTTGCTGAAATCGGGAGACGCGGAGAACCAACTTGAGGAACGAAGTCGATCAGGTTTCGCGTCGCTTGCGCCTGTGGAAGGGCCTGCCTTCAGTGTGAGGTGAGCCTCGCCGATCTCGACCTGGTCGAGCTTCCAGCCGTTGTCCAAGAGGAGATCCTTCCAGGACGATCTAGCTGTGACACGCCGCAGGTCGATGTTCCGAAAGAAAGCATGGGTTCCACCTGTGGCTTTGTAAGCCGCGAGCATCTGATCGCTCTTCCAGAAGACCTTCTCCATCTCACTCTCCTCGCCGCCGAGGTAGTGATCCATTTCCTGCTGCACCTCTGTGGTGAAGCCTTCCCCGTTGAAATACTTTCGATTCCTCAAGAAGAGGATGGCTCCGAAGATGACCAGCAGAATGACGAATCGGATGAAATAACCAGTCAGCTGGAAGAGGACTGGGCTGTCTGCGTCGGGGTGGAAGGCGCGATGGCGGATCTTCCTGAGAAATTTCTTCTCGGCATCGTAGTCTTGCATCGCTTGCGAGTAGGACCTGTCATCACGGGGCATTCTTAAAAAGTATGGTTCATTTGAAGGTTAGCAACGACGAACCTTCTAAGCAATTCATTGCCTGTTCAAGCCAAACACCGGGGGATTTCATGCCCGTTCTCGGGCGCAAGTCAAGGATTTGACCGTTGGCCTTGTCCACTGAGGAGATCTATGGCTCAGTCGCGCTATGTTTCGCCGCCCCCTCTGTGCTGTCCTTTGCGTTTCGCTATTCTGCCTATCGACGATGAGTGTCCTGTATGCTGAAGAAGCTCGTAAGCGCAAACCTCTGCCTTCGGCTGATGAAGTTGCTACGCTGCCCAAGGATGGTGGTCCCAAATACAATCGGCTCGTTTTCGAGAAGAGTCCGTATTTGCTTCAACATGCGGCCAATCCTGTTGATTGGTGGCCCTGGGGAGAGGCTGCCTTTGCCGCTGCTAAGGCGCAGGACAAGCCAGTATTTCTATCGATTGGCTACGCGACTTGCCATTGGTGCCACGTGATGGAGCACGAGTCCTTTGAGGATGCTGAGGTTGCTAAGTTTATGAACGACAAGTTCATCTGTATCAAAGTCGACCGTGAAGAAATGCCCCATGTCGATCAGGTCTACATGACGGTCACGCAGGGCATGAACAATGGGCAAGGTGGCTGGCCCATGAGTGTGGCGATGACGGCGGAACAGAAGCCGTTCTTCGCGGGCACTTACTTTCCCAAGGCAGGCTTCATGCAGATCATGGGAAACATTGAGAAGCTTTGGGCCGATGATCGGAAGAAGCTCTTGGATAGCTCCGCAGGGATTACTCAGCAGCTTCAGTCCATGGCCCGATCGGCCGCAGGCGACCTGCCTGGTGTTGAGGTGTTAGACAAGGCTTTCGCGTATTTCGAAGAGACCTTTGATGATGATTTCGCTGGCTTCGGTGGGCAGCCACGATTTGCGCCGAAGTTTCCTGGACCGCATGACTACTCGCTCTTGCTTCGCCATTGGAAACGCACAGGTTCGCAGAAGGCGCTGGACATGGTGACGCGTTCACTCACGGCGATGCGGCTTGGTGGTATGTATGACCAGGTCGGCTTTGGCACGCATCGTTATGCCACGGATCGGGAATGGCTCGTGCCTCACTTTGAGAAGATGTTGTATGATCAAGCTTTGTTGGCCATTGCTAACATTGAAGCCTACCAAGCGACGGGAGATGCCAGTTTCCGGAGCACGGCGGAAGAGATCTTTATCTATGTGTTGCGAGATATGCAGGATCCTGGTGGCGCGTTCTATTGTGCTGAGGATGCGGATAGCGAAGGAGAGGAAGGCAAGTTCTATGTATGGGAGCACGCTGATGTGCTCAAGGTTCTGGGAGAAGAAGAAGGGCTCTTCTTCACTCGTCTACTGAACATTCTTCCAGGCGGCAATTGGGTGGAGGAATCCTCGCGTGAGGAGATGAAGACGAACATTCCGCATCTCAAGAAGACCTTTGCAGAGCTCGCCAAAGACGAGACACTCGATGAAGCTGCGCTGAGGAAACGGCTCGATCTCTCGCGAACCAAGCTCTTCGCAGAGCGTGAAAAGCGCATTCATCCGCTCAAGGACGACAAGATCCTAACCGATTGGAATGGTCTTATGATCGCGGCGCTCGCCAAGGGGGGCATTGCCTTCAATGAACCTCGCTACACCAAGGAAGCTCAGAGGGCAGCAGATTTCGTTCTGGCGAAATTGCGAAATGACAAGGGACGCTTGTTGAAACGTTATCGCGATGGTGATGCGGGCCTGGAAGCGTTTCTTGAAGACTATGCCTACATGCTCTGGGGACTGGTCGATCTCTATGAGGCTTCATTCGAGCCCAAGTATTTGGTCGAAGCTAAGGCCCTCGCAAGGATCCTATTTGAACACTATTGGGACAAAGAGCATGGCGGCTTCTTCACCACTGCTGATGACGGTGAGAAACTGATCGTGCGAAACAAGGAAGTCTATGACGGTGCCCAACCTTCCGGCAATTCCGTGGCGGCGTTGAGCTTGCTACGCCTCGCTCGCCTCACTGGTGAGACGAGTTATGAAGCGAAAGCCAAGGAGACCATTAAAGCGTTTGGGTCGCAGATCTCGGAACGTGCAGCGGGCTACTCATTGATACTTCAAGCCGTCGACTTTCTTCATGCGAGCACGCGAGAAATTGTGGTCGCGGGCAAGTCAGGAGCCGAGGATACGAAGCAATTGCTAGCACTTGTCCAACAACGCTTCGATCCACACAAAGTCATTCTTTTCAAGGCCGACGGTGATCAAGGGGATCAGTTAGGCAAGGCGATTCCATACGTGGCCGAACACAGCAGCCTTGATGGGAAAGCACGCGTCTTCGTCTGTCAGAACTTTGCCTGCCAGCAACCCGAGTCGGATATTGAAAAAGTTAAGGTGCTCTTGAAGTAAAAGTTGGTCGAGCGTCTTTTACTAAGGCGACTCTGTGACCAAGGGCTGCAGCGCCTTCCAAACCGTTTCGGCGATCTTCTTGTGTCCGTCTTCATTCGGATGAATACGGTCTTCTTGATTGAAGGCATCGTCACCGGCAATGCCTTCGAGGAGGAATGGGATTAACGTGAGTTTCTCTTCGTGAGCCAGACTGGGAAACACTTCCTGAAACGCCTTCACGTACTCGACCCCCATGTTGTCTGGCATCTGCATGCCGGCCAGAACGATCTTCACATTGGGTGAATCTTTGCGTGCGAGGTCGACCATCGCTTTCAAATTTTTCCGCATTTCCTCGGAAGACAAGCCGCGGAGGCCATCATTTCCGCCCAGCGCGATGACCAGCACATCGGCAGGTTTCTTCAAGAGCCAGCGCAAACGTGCCAGGCCGTTTTTTGTCGTGTCTCCGCTGCGGCCGCCGTTTGCGACTTGCCAGGAAGCCTTCGTCTCCTTCAGCTTTGCCTCCAAGAGGGCAGGGTAGGCATCCGCCTTTGCGATGCCATAGCCTGCGGTAAGACTATCTCCTAAAATGACCATTCGCCTCGGAGTGGCGGTCTCCATGGCGACACTCTCCGCTGTAAAAACGAGGTTGCTCAGCAGGCAAATCAAGGCCCCTATCATGCAGACGTTTGGCATTACAGAACGTAATGCTTGGCGAGCCGCAAGGCAACTCCCCATGGCCATCCTCGAAGCTGAACACTTGAGCAAAGACTACGCCTCTGGCGAGGGTCGTCTGACGGTATTGAAAGATGTCAGTTTTCAACTCGAACCTGGATCTTCCTGTGCCATTATCGGCCCTTCCGGAAGCGGCAAGACCACTTTGTTAGGCCTGTGTGCGGGTTTGGACGTGCCTAGTGAAGGTAAGGTCATCCTCGATGGCAAGGAACTCCAGGCCCTCACTGAGAACGAACGCGCTGCGCTTCGTCGCGAGCGTACCGGCTTTATCTTTCAGAGTTTCCAGCTCATGCCCAGCCTCACCGCGTTGGAGAATGTGCTCCTCCCGCTTGAGTTGCTCGGCCAGAAACCCAGCCCTGACGAAGCCATCACGTTGCTAGAGCGTGTCGGGTTGAAAGAACGGGCCCAACATTACCCACTCCAGCTATCCGGTGGCGAGCAACAGCGTGTCGCCATCGCCCGCGCCTTTATCCATCGTCCTGCTGTTCTCTTTGCTGACGAGCCCACGGGCAATCTCGACGCCGAGACTAGCCAGACCATCGTCGACATGATGTTCGCTCTCAATCGTGAAGCCGGCACCGCGCTACTCATGGTGACCCACGACCCAGATTTGGCCCGACAAGCCAACCGCACCATGACGATGGCGGCAGGCCGCTTGCAGTCAGTGACTGAGAATGCGGTGAGTGTCTAGGGCGAAGGAGGCCAACCTATTCAAACACTTCCACGACCTCGTTGCGATGGCTGCAGGCGTAGACCGCTATAGAACCATCCTTCCGGACGCGTAGCCCGGCTCCTGCTTGGAAAGTCGTCTCGACACAGCCGAACGTTCTGGAACCGCATTTGACCAATCGGCCAGAGAACGGCGTTAGAGGATCGCGTCGCCATTCGTAAAGATCGAGGCGGTTCGCTTCGCCATCGCGGCAGAAGCCTGCGAGAAAACATTGTCCTTGCCTGTCGATGATCAGATTAAAGTTCTGATAGGACCCGTAGTTCGAATCACTCCAGCTGCTTCGGTCTGCGTCCGCGGCGCTCCATGTTTCGCCTTTCTCGAAGCGACACCGAGCATCATTCAGGGGGTGCTCATTCGATTCATAGAAATCCAAAGTCGCGGAATCCCAGGTCCCGACCACCAAAAGATAACGGTCTTTCAGGTGCGCCATGGCGATGGCTCCGGCTGTTGCCCGCTCCACCTCGCCCAGACGCTCGATCGAGACGACGGGCTTCATGGGTTCACGGAAACTGTTCGCCGACACATCGATCACCCACACCTTGGAAACGTTCTTGGTCTCATTGTCTTCGAGCCCGATGGCCGCATACTGTCCATCCACGATCTGAAAGCCGCCAGCATGACGGTAGGGCGATGGCAGCAATTTCGCCAGGACCGACTTTGTGTCGTCTTGGTCTGACAGAGGCACCGTCAGTATGTACGCGTAGCCTTTGGAACTTCCTGATAGGAGCAAGAACGCGTTCTCAGCCCGTTCAAACCATTGCACTCCCTGCAGATGCCCACCTTCAGGCAAGCTTTCGCTCAGATCGAAGCGGATGCTCGTCGGCTTCTCGGTGTTGATCTTCGCGATGGCCTCCCACACATCGGGCAGCTGAGCCTTTGCTGGAAGTGAGCACACGGCCAGCAACGACAACAGACCAAGGGCGCATCTCATGCCCGACCATAGTCACTTAGCCTCTGCCCTACAAGCTCTCCGCCACGAAGAGGTAGAACGCGCGTGGATTGGGTGGGGCACTGTCCGTCATGGTGATGCTCGTAGCTACGACGACGGCACTGATGTTCACTCCTGGCGTGCTAGTGTCAGTTGGGCCGTTGTAGCTATAGATCTCGGTGAAGATTCCCAGATCATTGGAACGCTTGATGACCCACTTCGTATCCACTTTGGCATCGGGATTAAGGCCAAAGGTGATCTCGACGCCACCGGCGAGGTTGGTGATCAATGCAGGGTTGCCTGGCGAGTCAGGATCAGAGAGGAGGACGTTGGTGCCGAGCGCGTACTCGTTGCCGTTGGGGGATTCATCACCCTCGGCATCGCCGGTGAAGGTGCCATCGACGTTTGCTGGGATCGTTTCAGCGGACCAGATGGCGTAGCCAGTGGCATTGCCGGACTCGTAGGCACCGATGTCTGGTGCACCGCCCACATTGCGGAGGAAGCCGCGCTGGTCGGACGTCAGCATCGTCGTTCCAGCGACGTTGAGTGCAGGCGAGCCCGCCAGCAGTGCCATGGTTTGTGTTAGTCCGCCGTAGTCACTGAGGGATGCAAGCATGGGATCGCTCGCAATTACCGCTGGGCCGGTCAGCGCTGCGCCGTCGTGGGCTTGCACAATGTTCGCGCCGACAGTGTCCACGTCGCTTGAGAGATCCGATGCGGTTCCTGGACCAGAGAAGTTCTGGGCAATGATAGATTTCTCCAAAGTGAACGTGCCCGTTGACTGGTTCAGCACGCCAGCGCCGACTCCGGCGGTGTCCGTGATGGCCGTGTTCCCTGCCACCGTCACATGGCGAAGCGTTAGGTTCGCGGTGCCCTCAGAGAACCACTCCGGCGGCCGTGACCGTCCCGGCCGTGTTTCCTGAAATCGTCGTATTTCCGATGAGCGCGCCGAACCCCGTGTAGAGGCCGCCACCGCGAAGCAGCGCGCGGTTGCCGCTCAAGGTGGACATGCGCAATGTGAGGGAGCCGCCTTCGATACCGATGCCGCCACCAGATTGGGCGGTGTTGCCGGAGATCGTGGAGCCATGGATGGTGAGATTGCCGAGGCTGCGGATCCCGCCGCCGATAGCGGCGAAGGTTCTTCCATTGCTGATCGTCAGCTGGTTTAGGCTAACGGTGACGCCGCTGCTGACGTTGAAGAGGCGATAGTCTCCTCCGGTATCGCGCCGCACCGTCACGCCCAAAGAGGGCCCTTGAATATCGATGTCGGTGCTCAAGTCTGCGAGCACGCCGGTGAGGTTGATGATCTGCGCACTGGCAAAGACCGTGGGATCGAAGGTGATGACACTGGCATCGACGTTGCTGTTGGCGGCGACAACCGCTTTGCGCAGGGTGCAGTCCGTGACGCCGGCAATGCCAGGAGGGTGATCGGAAGCCGTGTTGACGATAAAGTTAGGGCCACTTTGTGGGGTGTCCAGAAAAAAGGTGGAGGGCTCACGAAGGGTGAGGGGAAGGGAGTATTCGTTGTCGGTGCGATTCGGTTCGACCAGGGTCTCAGCAGGATCGACCTTGAGAACGAACAGATTGTCGTCTGTTGGGAAGGTGGAGGCGGTGGTGAGGACTCCGGGCACCGCGACCACGGCTCCGGGAGGCAAGGTCGGGATTGTGGCGGTCAGGAAAAGACCCTGCTCTCCGTGGATTTCCACCGGGATGTTGCTCTGGGTGGTGCGGCCGTTGTTGCGAACCGTTCCGGTGAGAGTGAGAAGGCTTTCATCCGAAGAGAGTTCCCAGAGGAGGTTGGCGGCAACGAGGTCGACCGGGTTGAGTGCCGTGGTTGCGGTGTTATTGGTCTCATCGAGTTCGGCGATCAGATCGGCCGGGTCGGCACGAACGTAGACCACGCCGTCGGCTCCGGGTGGGAGGCCCGAGGTCACGAGGGATTGATCGCAGGCGTTGCCGCCGTCGAGGTAGATGTTGGGAAGGCTCCCAAGAAGCGTGCCCCCGTTATCGGGGGCGCCAAGGTAGAAGTCGGCACTGAAATTCTCGACGGCGAGGTCGCCGAGGTTGCGTAGATTTGCGGTGATCTGAAACTCGTCCGGATTTCCAGTCGGCTCGACCGTGATCGGGCCCACCGTGAGGTCGCGACCAAGGGGGCTCTCCAGCCAGAGGAGGTCGTGGAGCTCCGAGTCAGGGGCTTGACGGAGAAAGGCTGCGATGAGCTCGCCGCCGCTGCTGAGTCCGAAGGTTGGCGACTTTTCGACACTCTCGTCCCTGGTAAAAAGGAGCTCGTTGCTCCACGAGCCAAGGTTGGTATCGTGGACGGCATAGCGGAGATCGATCTGCCCCTCATCGACATCGGTCCAGAGCAGCGCGATGCGCCCAAGAGAGTCGCAGGCGACATCATATTGCGGGGGCGCGGCGACGGGGGAAGAGGATCGGACGATCTCGTAAGTGCGCGAGGTGAAGTTTGCCATGCGGACCAGGTCGACGCCCTTGACCCAGACCAGTTCAAAGCTCCCGTTCGCGAGGTAGAAGACACTTGGTTCCCGGTCCAGGACAAGGCCGTTGGTGGCGCGCACCGGGGTGGCCCAGGTGTTGCCATCGAACTCGCTCCAGTAGAGTTCCCGGTCGTCGTTGGTCAGGGTGCTGCCATCCTCGTCGTTGATCCAGGTGAATATGGCACTGGTGCCGTCGAAGGCGAGCGAGGAGAGCCCATCAGGCTGGACTCCGGCGGGAAGAAGCGCCGGGGCCGTGAAGCCGCTCCCATTCCAGGTTGCGAAGTGAACCTGGGTGGGCAAGGCGGGAGTGCTCGTCAGTTCGTCAGCGGCGTTGCTCTGCCACACCACCATCGGGCCCTGCGGAGAGGACGCGAGGCGCGGGCTGTGATCAAGGTGGGCGTTGCTGGAGAGCAAGGCCGGAGCGGACCAGATGCCGCCCATCGGGTCGTAGATCGCCCACGCGATTTCAAGACCGCTGAGACGTTCCGCGACGGTGGTCGCGATTTGTCCGAGTTGTGAAGTCTCCCACGCGGCGAGGAGGCGTCCATCGGGGAGGAAGGAGAGCTGGGGATTGAAGTCGGCGCGGGCCTCCGGGTGCAGCGGTGCCGGCGCGCTGAATCCGGCGCCGGTATCAAGAGTGACGAAGAGGCGGGTGCTCTGTCCGGCGGGGCGGGCAGGGTCAAAGTGGATGTAGGTGAGGGCGCGAGTTCCATTGTGCTCCGCCACGACGGGATTGGCATGGGGATACACGTTGCCGATGAGGGTTTGCGCGGGCGGGATCGGCGCATCGATCTCTTCTCCGGGTTGACTCTTGCGATGTGTGCGCGGAGCGGAGGTCGTGGGTCGGAACTGCGCGTATTTGCCGAACTGAAGAAAGTCCGGTTCGATCAGTTGCAAGGTCTTCTTCTCGGCAAGGCCCGATTTCTTTTTGCGCTGGGCAGGGGCACGTGCGGGTGCGGGTGCCGGATAGGAAAAGTGTTGCCCCTCTCTTCGGACCAAGCGAAATCGCGGAAGGTGGCGGTGGCCTTGGCGGTGGCCTTGGCGGTGGCCTTGGCGGTGGTCGGTTGCTAGGAATTTGCTTTTTATCCTCTTGATCTGGTCTAACGGGATGTCTATGGACCTTTCCGAGTCAAGATACTGGGTATCGATCTCTTGGACATTTCTATAGAACTGGCCGCTAAAACCCGATTCTCCTTCGCTGAAAAAAAGAAACCGACTATGTGTTACGACCACCATGCCGTATTCGGTGCCAAAGACTAACATTTTAGTACTAGGTCCGACAGACCGCATCATGTGCGGTTCCCAGCGAATCACGATTTCATTATCCACCTTTATAAAACAAATTTATGGGCCTTTTGCTATTCAATTCATTACAATTCCCGAAAGAGATTGTAAGACCGATTGGAGGCGACAGCCTTACTTCCTCATGCGTGCAAGCGGCTAGCTTTATGTCACTTTTTATGTAATTACTCAGGTAGTTTGGGGGCGAATGATCTGCTCGGGCATCATCGGCGAGCCCGCGACTGCCGACTTGAGAGCAGTGAAGATGTTATGCCCATTCTTGCGTAAGGTCGATACATAAGATCGCACTCTCGCAAAGTCTTCCGC
>CALLLI010000008.1 GCA_938082635.1 uncultured Verrucomicrobiales bacterium | reverse complement strand
GATTTCTTACGACGACCAGCGCGGAGACCGTGCTGACCTGGAGGGTAATTGCGCTTCTCTAAAGAGCGTGAAGTTCCGAAGATAGGAACGCCGAAACGACGACTGATCTTCTGCTTGGGTCCGATGTAACGTGCCATGAGTGTCTATATAAAGTTGTCTATCGCTTCCAGGCCATTACACACGACGCGCCTTAGGCGGACGGCAGCCATTGTGAGGAACAGGCGTCACGTCTTTGATAACAGTGACATCGATCCCGAGACCCTGAACGGCACGGACAGCCGACTCACGACCAGAACCAGGACCTTTAACGCGGACTTCCGCCTCTTTCAAACCATGCGACATGGCCTTACGACAAGCATCTTGAGACACGAGCTGTGAAGCGTAGGCCGTGCTTTTGCGCGAACCACGGAAACCCATCTTGCCCGAGCTTGACCATCCTAGAAGGTTGCCCTGGCGATCCGTTACGGAGACGATAGTATTATTGAAAGTCGCAGAGACATGGACGATTCCTTGAGTAACGTTTTTACTACTCTTGGCCTTCTTGATGATCTTGGATTGCTCTTCACCATCCGGATCGAGCTCAGCGAAAATGTCCTTCTTCTTCTCAGGCCCACTCCCAGTAACAGGCTTGTCTCCCGCTGCGGCAGCAGGCTTGTCTCCCGCTGCGGCAGCAGGCTTGTCTCCCGCTGCGGCAGCAGGCTTGTCTCCTTCTGCGGCAGCAGGCTTGTCTCCCGCTGCTTTCGCGGCAGGTGCTGCCTTAGCAGCAGGCGCAGCTTCCGCTGCTGGAGCTTCGGTCACTTCAGCCTTAGCGGCTGGAGCGGTGGTCTCTTCAGCGGGCCCAGCGTCCGCGTCAGGTTGAGGTGTTTCGGTTTCGTCTGCCATGATGTCAAAAAGATAAAGTCAGCGAAGGGTTAAACCTTACCCTTCTTCGCGTTCGGATTGCGGGAAACACCGACGGTGCGCTTGTTACTTCCACGCCGCGTCCGGGCGTTGGTCTTGGAGCGCTGGCCCCGAGTGGGAAGGCCCTTGCGATGACGAATCCCCCGGTAGCAATTCACCTGCTGGAGGCGCTTGAGATTGGCTTGGAGCACCCGGCGGAGATCACCCTCAATAACGATGCCCTGAGCACCTATCACGTGCGTCAGCTTTGTAAGCTGCTCATCAGAAAGCTCACCCGTGCGAATATTGGGATCTATCCCTGCTAGCGCCAGAATGCGAACACTCGTCACTGAACCAATGCCATAAATATAGGGAAGCGACGCTTCAATGCGCTTCTGGTTGGGGATTTCGACGCCAAGTAGTCTAGCCATGGATAAGTAATTGATGAATCAGGTCTTACGCAAGCAGCAGGAATGTGAAGAGAGCACAAATTAGGACTCTCCCGCCAGCTCTAGCCCGCGCGGGATGTTTCGGTAGCATTGTTTCGTAATCTGGCAAGACAGGAATTTAGCGTTTTTACAGGTATTCCCCTGGCAATCACTTAGAAATTCCAGCGTTCGCCAGAGTAAATATAACAGCCATTAAATTAGGCTTTTTTTAGAACCATCTTCAAGCTCGTCTAGCCGCCCGCCAACCAGGCGCTCCATGACAATACAGGCCGCCTGGTCACCGGTAACATTGACGGCTGTCCGGCACATATCGAGAATCCGGTCCACCCCCACAATGAGAGCAATACCGCTGGCAGGAACACCATTGGCCTCCAAGATGCCCGCGAGAACGACGATTCCAACCCCCGGCGTGCCCGGCGTGCCGATCGAGGCCACAATCGCGGTGACGAGGATCACTGAAACAGCCGCGAAAGTGACGGGGACCCCAAAGACTTGCATGAGGAAGATCGCGCCCACGGCCTGGTACAGCGCGGTCCCGTCCATATTGATCGTAGCACCGAGCGGGATTGTAAACCGCGAGATCGCCCGATGAATCCCCAGCTTGTTCTCAGCTGTGTCCAGGCTCCGCGGCATGACAGCAGCCGAAGATGACGTCGAGAAAGCCAGGAGTTGAAGCTCCCAGATTTTACTGAAGAAAGTCACCGGTGAACGCTTGCCGATGAAGAGCACAATGCAGGAATAGAAGACTAACAATCCGAGTAACCCAAGGATCACCGCAGCGACATACTTCGCCAGACTCGCCAAGGCGCCCAAACCCACCTGCGCCGTGATATCCGCCATCAAACCGAAGACACCGAGGGGAGCGAGGAGCATGGCCCAGCGCACTACCGTCATGCACATCTCTAGAGCAAAGTTCCCCCACCCCACGAGCTGATTGGCTCGCCCTTGTATCTCAGGCGAGGCCGCCTCTCTCAGCACCAGGACAATCACGCCGAAAAGCGCGGCAAAAAGGACGATGTCTAACATGGATGCCGCCGACAAAGAACCGAACAGATTGCCAGGAATGCGGGATTTAATCTCCTCGCGAAAGGTCCGGTCGATCTTGGTCACGACAACCTGTGGGGCATCCGCCATTCCCCTTTCCTTAAATCCATCCGGCATGCCTTCACCCGGCTTCATCAACACTGCGATCCCGCTTCCTAACGAAACCGCTACTAGCGTGGTACACAGAAAGTAGACGATAATCCCCGAGCCCACCTTCTTCACCGTGGCCACATCGTCATTGCCTGCGATGCCAACGAACACAGCAACAAAGACCAAAGGCACGACAATCGACTTGATGAGTCCAAGAAAGAGATCTCCAAAGATCGCCAGTAAACTTGCCCAGGGCTTTCCACTGCCGCCCTTCACATCATCCAATGCAGAACGCACCGCACCGATCACTTCTTCGCTCTCTGCAGGAATCGATTCCAACCAGGCATTGAGGCCACGACGAGTCAGCTTTCTGTCTGGATCGGCTCCCACCGTCGCAGCGATTCCCTCTCGAATCTGCGTCTCGATGGACGCTGCTTTGTCGATCCCCTCGTTCGTAAGCTTGCTAGAGTCTTCCCAAGCTTTCAATTCAGTCCGATCTAGCACGCCGCTGCTATCGATATCGACTTGCTTGGCCCGAGCCTGCGCCAGCCAGGCAGCCCACTCCTCTCGGGAGATCTGCTTATCCTCACCACCTACCTGATCCAGTAGTTCATCATCAATGCCATCTACTTTCAGAAGCGCATGGCGAAGAAGGTTCTCATCGGTCTCGGCCAGCGGCTTATCGAGCTTGTGAAGAATCAAGCCGAGGAGAATCCCCAGCACCATGGCACCCAAGATCCGACCGGCCAGTGGCAGGCTACTCCATTTCCGAAATAAGCTTCTCATTCACTCTCAACCTGAGCAAAGGCGTTCTCGGTGGCAAGCGCGTCCTACTACAATCGACGATCCCGATTATAATCGCACTTTAA
>CALLLI010000007.1 GCA_938082635.1 uncultured Verrucomicrobiales bacterium | reverse complement strand
CCTCCGCCCCGACGCCCCCTTCTACTTCGTGCAGATTGCCCCCTATCACTACGGCGGCGGCATGGAACGCGCTCTCCCCGAGCTCTGGGAAGCCCAGACCGCCGCTCTGGACATTCCCCACACCGGCATGGCCGTCATCTCGGACGTTGGCCACGTCAACTGGCTCCATCCCAGCAACAAGCAAGACGTTGGGAAACGCCTCGCGCTCTGGGCTCTCGCCAAGGACTACGGCCAGGAAGACCTCGTCCACTCCGGCCCCCTCTAGAAATCGATGGCTATCGAAGGCAGCAAGATTCGCCTGAGTTTCGATCACACGGGGAGCGGGCTCGCCTCGCGCGATGGCAAGCCCCTCGACTGGTTTCTAATCGCGGGTGAAAACGGAAGATTCGTCAAAGCCCAAGCCGTGATCGACGGCAACACCATTGTTGTTTCCAGCGACGCCATCGCCAAACCGAACGCTGCAAGATTCGCCTGGGATCAGGAAGCCGAGCCAAACCTCATCAATAAAGAAGGCCTGCCCGCCGGCCCCTTCCGAACGCATCGCCCGTAGGGGTTGCGATTGGCATAGCGGAGATGGCATCTAACGCCACGATCGATACGCTAATCGAGGAAGTGGGCCGGTACTCTCCGAGGTCGAAAGCCAGCCCTGATAAGGGGCGCGGCACATTGCACACTGAAATCGACTTTTGAGACACTACGCCATTTTCCGTCATCTCATCTCATCTCATCAACCATCGCATGCCTCGCTGCGGGGACTCTGCTAGGGTAATGGTCGCCATTTTTTGATCTCACGTGGTCTCTTGAGGTGAGCGTTCTCACGCCGCAATCTCTGATTCTCGTCCCAGAGTTCTTTGTCACTCGCTCCGGGCTGGCCGTCGTCGCCTACCGCTCCTTCTTGAAACTCCTTTGTGTCGGTCTTTCTTTTTTCCTTAGAGTTGGGTGATCTAACCGATCAACTCACTGATCACTTTGCCGCCAAACTGGGAGAGCTGTTTGTAGCGACCTCCGTGGAAGTAGGTGAGCTTATTGTCATCGAGGCCTAACAGATGCAAGAGCGTGACATGGACGTCGCGGATCGGGTGGACGACATCGACCGCCGTGTTACCCAGTTCATCGGTCGAACCGACGACACTGCCTTTCTTGACCCCGCCACCCGCAAACCACATGGCCATGGCGCCGATGTTATGGCCGCGGCCCAAGGCCATTTCACCGCCACGGTGGCCATTGTCTGGAGTGCGACCGAATTCGCCTGTCCAGATGACGAGGGTGTCGTCCAGGAGACCGCGTGTCTTAAGGTCCTTGATGAGGCCTGCGATTGGCTTGTCTACGCTTTGAATCCTAGCGGAGTGTCCTCGCTTGAGGAAATCGTGACTGTCCCAGCCCCCTGAGAAGATCTGAACGAAGCGTGTGCCTTGCTCGACCAGACGACGCGCCATGAGGCATTGGCGACCGAATGCCGAGGTCTCGTCCTGGTCCAGGCCGTACATGGACTTGACGTGCTCGGGTTCGGAATCGATATCCACGACGCCCGGCACTTCCGTTTGCATGCGGTAGGCGAGTTCATAGCTCTCCATGCGAGCGGCCAGGTCGGCGTGCTCTGGATGGTTGTCGTGATGCTGCTGATTGAGGAAGGCGAGTTCATCGAGCGCGCGGCGTTGATGCTCTCGTGACTTGAATGCTTGGCTTTTGAGATCGAGGATTGGGGAACCCACGGAACGTAGGCGTGTGCCTTGATAGTGGGCGGGGAGGAACCCATTGGTCCAGTTGCTGGGGCCTCCTTGTGGGAGTGCTAGCTCAGTCATGACCACATAACCCGGCAAGTTCTGATTGAGTGTGCCAAGACCATAGTTGACCCAGGAGCCGAGGCCTGGATCGCCACCGAGGCGGCTCCCTGTGTTCATGTGAAAGAGTGCTTCAGGGTGATTGAGCGACTCTGCTTGGCAACCGCGGTAGACGCAGAGTTCATCGGCCACTTCGGGATCAGCCATGTGGACAAACTGATCACACATATCGATGCCAGCCTGGCCGACCTTGCGGGAGCCGAAAGGGGAGCCGACGAAGAAGCGGTCCCCGCTCTCGATTGCCTGGGTGAGAGACGAGTGTTTTAGGTGACGTTTATTGAGCTCAGGCTTTGGATCGAACGTGTCGACTTGGCTGGGGCCGCCTTCCATGAAGAGCATGATGCAGCGCTTTGCTTTAGTTGGTAGTTGAGGTGCTTGCGGCGCCAAGGGAGAAGAAGCTGCTTCCTGGGCGAGAAGATCAGTGAAAGCGACAGAGCCGAGAGAGGCACCGAGACCGTAGAGGAAATCGCGTCGTGTGTTCATAGGGAGTCTTAAATTTTAGGTGTGATGACTTCTGCTAGTAGACGTAAATGAACTCGTTGGAGTTAAACAACACGAGGCAGACGTCGGCGAGGGCGCGCGTTTTGGCAGTGACATCCCAGGCTTTCTTGTCTGAGATGTAGTTCTGGTAGGTCGGGAGGTGTTCTGTGTATTCGAAGGGGCGTCCGGAGAACTCTTCGACGAGTGAGCGGGTCACTTCCGTGGGGTAGGGGATGGGCTCTGGAGTGATCTTGTTGTGGTAGGCGACCATCTCGGTCACGTAGGTTGATAGGCGTTCTAGCTCGGTTTGAATCGGTTGGCGTCCGAGGGTGAGCTGGAAAGCTTGGGTGAGCTGGGCGTCGAGCGAGTTGGCTTCCTTCTTTAAGCGCAGCGCGAGCGCGATCGAGCGATCGGTCATGACATCGCTGTTTAGCAGGGTGAAGGCTTGAGGTGAGACAGCGGCGGCGTCTCGCTCGGCGCAGGATTGATTCGGGTTTGGCTGATTGAAGATCTCCAAGAAGGGATCTGCTTGGCCACGCACGCGGTAGGTGTAGATGCTTCGTCGGTTGCGTTGCGCGGGCTTGGCGGAGGGTTGGTGTGCGGGGGCAATGGAGAATTGGATCATGCGAGGTTGCAGGGCGACTTCCATATTGATCTCAGGCCGAATGGGTAGGCCTCCCATCTCAGGGTTCAGTTCGCCTGTGATGGCGAGTAGGCCATCGCGGAGCTCTTCTGCGGTGAGGCGACGCGGTTTGGCGTAGGCTACCAGGTCGTTGTTAGGATCCTCGGTGAGCAAGTCTTTCATGTTAGGATGAGACGTGGCCCGCTGGTAAGTCTGCGAGGTCATGATGCGCCGATGGAGTTCCTTGAACTTCCAGCCATTGGAGACGAAGTCGTCTGTTAGCCAGTCTAGTAACTCTGGGTGAGTTGGCTTTGCGCCTTTGGCGCCGAAGTTGTTAGGCGTTGCCGAGATGCCTTTTCCAAAGTGATAGTGCCAGACGCGATTTACAATGGAGCGCGTGGACAGCGGGTTCTTGGCATTAGCGATCCATTTGGCAACCGCGAGTCGGCGTCCTTCCGTGGTGGCGGGCACGTCGGCATTGATGGGCACGGCACTGAGGACACCAGGCGTGACTTCTTCTCCTTTGGCTTCTGCGGCACCACCCGAGTGGATGTAACTCTTCGGGTCGTAGTTGGGGTGTGCTTTCTTGGCCTTGCGAAGTTTGCCGCCATTGTATTTGTAGTCGGGACCAGAATAGACGGCTTGGGCGAGTGGTTCGAAACGTTCTTTGCGCCGGGTCCAAATGCGCGTGTCTTGTTCGCGGATTTTGAGGGTGCCTTCGTCAATGTGCTCGAGCCCCACATGGCGTGGTGGTTTGGTTCCGTCGGGCAGGTTCTGGCGTTCTTGCTGGGTGAGGTACTTCTCGTTGTGATCTGCGTACCAGGCGCGGGCGGCGTCTTCCTGTTTCTTGACGATGCGTTTGCGGTCATCTTCAGCGAGTTGCCATAGCTGACCGACGAGTGCCTTCTCGCTCTCGAAATCTTTCGTGTTCTCAGAGTCCAAGAACGGGGCAGGGAGCTCGGCTGGTTGGGTCGTGGCGAAGGAGGCGTAGATGCTGTAGTAGTCGCGTGTCGGGATGGGATCAAACTTGTGGTCATGACATTTGCAGCAACTCATGGGCGTCGAGAGGAAGACCTTGCCGACGTTGTCGACGACGTCATCTAGATAGAGCTGACGGGCGACATGTTGCTCGATCATGGCGGTTCCCCAATTTCCCATGCGGAGGAATCCGGTAGCGATGGTCATTTCCGGATTGTTAGGCTCCAACTCGTCACCGGCGATCTGTTCCATGACAAACCTATCAAACGGTTTGTCGTCGTTCATCGAGCGAATGACATAGTCGCGGTATCGCCACGCGTTCGAGCGTTCGAAGTCATTGGAGAAACCTGCGGTGTCGGCATAGCGCGCGACGTCGAGCCAGTGTTGTCCCCAGCGTTCGCCGTAGTGTGGGCTGTCTAGCAGCCGTGTGACTAGATCATCCCAAGCTTTGGTTTCGTCAGTTTTCCAACTTGCTAGGAAAGCGGCCGTCTCGACTGGTTTGGGAGGAAGGCCAGTGAGATTGAAGGTCGCACGACGGATGAGTTCGCGGGGACTTGCTTTGGGTGCTGGTTCGAAGCCTGCTTTCTCGATCTTGGCTTCGATGAATGCATCGACCGGGTGAATGGAGTTGTTAGGAACTGGTGGCTTGGTTACTGGACGAAAGGCCCAAAGGTCTTCGTCCTTGTACCGTCGGAAGGTCCAGTCGTCTGCCAATCCACCACTCGTGGTGACGAGGATACCGTCTTCCGTGCGTGCCTTGGTGCGTTCTTCTGCGATGTAGCGATCTTGGACCTCTTGGTTGGGCCAAGGTGCGCCAAGGCTGACCCACTCTTCGAGCGAGGCAATTTGCTTCTCATCGAGGCGATCATTTTCCTTCGGAGGCATTTCGTAGTCAGGATCAGCCCACTTCACTGCGGTGATAAGGAGGCTCTCTTCGGGCTTGCCCGGAATGAGGGCGGTGTTAGAGGTTTCGCCTCCTTTGAGTAGATCCTCGCGGCTCAGCATGCTGAGGTTACCTTTCAGCTTGCTAGGATCTTCACCGTGGCAGCTCAGGCACTTGGAGGCAAAGATCGGCTTCACCTCAAGTGAGAAGAGGCGTTCTCCTTCCTGATTGGCAGCGGAGGCGAATGTGAAAGGCGTGAGTGCTAGAATGAAGAGTTTCCGTTTCATGTTAGGGCTTTCCTGCTTGGTGAAGTTGGTCGATTTCCTCTGCGCTCAGCGCGGCGTTGAAGAGCATGAACTCGTCGATGGCACCATTGAGATTGCGCACGGCGAAGTGGGGATCGTTCCTCTCGGGCTCGCTCCAATTGCCGATGGACGCTGCGCCGATATGAATCTTGTCGACGCGCATGGCATCCCTCACGGTCTCGTGGCTGATGGCTTTGCCGTTGACGTAGTGAGCTACTTGGCCAGAAGTGCTGTCAAACGTAGTGGCGATCTGAAGCCATTTGCCACTGAGGCTAGGATCCCAGAAGGAAGGTGAGTAACAGATCTGTTTGTCAGGACTGTTGGGGCCTTTGCGGTCGTGAGCTTTGACTGAGAAGAAGAGTCTGCCGTCATTCATGATTTGCCAGTGCGGCTCATTCAACTCATGGCCGTCTGTGAGGAAGAGGGAGTTGTACCAGCGGTCGAGGCTGTCGATCTTGACCCAGCAGTAGAATGTCAGGGCTTGAAGTTCTTCGGGAATGTCTACTCGAACGCGGCTGCCCATGGGAGAGAAATCGAGGGCGGCATGCGAATGCCCCCATCGGTCGGTGACCTGTGCGGCTCTAACGATCGTGCCATGATGCGAGGGGCTGCTCATGTCCATCAAATAGCGTTCGTCGGTGGATGGGCGGACCATGGGGAAATAGATGACGCCACGTGGGTCTTGCTTCCATGATTCCATGTGGTGTTGCCAGGAAGAGCGGCGTTCGTTGCGCTGTTGAGCGAGAGAGGCTTTGATATCGGCGACGCTTTGGGCCGCGAAGGGCAGAGATTCCATGTGCCCATCGGCGTTCCAGCGCATTGACTCGCCTTCCTTGATCGAGTGCATCGCTCGATTCAGAGGATGCCATTCAATCTCGCCATCGATGATGTGAAGGTCCGCGTGCGTGTCATGAACATCGATCGCAAATTCTGTTCCCAGGTCGACCACTTTTCCCGTGGCTGTGCTAATGCGGAATCCCTCAGCAAGAGGGGGAACCAGCGCGCGGACTTGCCCGCGATCCACGCGCATTTCCATGGCAGAAAGCACTTCGAATGTGGCTTGGCCTTCGATCATGACAGTGACGCCACTGAAGAGTTCCAGCTGCACGGTGCCTGCTTCGAGCGTCACCGGGCCGTCTGGAATGAGGTCACCACGTGATAAGTGCCATGTGGCATTGGATTGATCCGCGATGACGGCAAAGCCACTGGCGGCGGGTTCTTCGGCCAACACGACTTCATTTGTGCGTCCCGAGAACCAGCCGATCGAAGCGACCGAACCTAACACCGCGATGGCAGCAGCCATGCGAGTTGCCCATACCCATTTCGAGCGCTCTCGTGAAGGGAATGTGACGATGTGAGCCTCTTCGGCGGAAATCTCGAGTGCCGAATGCAAGTGTAGCCGGTCATAGTAGACGGCTCTTGCGGTGGCGTTTGATTCTAGCAATGCTTCTAAATGCGAAAAGTCGTCGTTCGAACTGGAGCCATCTAACAAGTCATCAATGAGCTGGGCAAGGTTCGTGGAATTCATTGGCAGCCCTCCTCGGCGAGTTCTTTTGTAATGCATCTAGCGAGGGTATTGCGTATCCGATAGAGTGTGACTCTTAGTCCAGGAGCGCTACGTTGAACCTGCGCCGCGTAGTCTTTCAGTGGCGTGCGTTGCTGGTAGCGATGGTGGATCAATTCACGATCTACTGCGCGGAGTTTGGAGAGACAGGCTTGGAGCGCGGCGTGTTCGGCCTCAAGATCACGGCCGTGATGAGGAAGCTCTTCGGCAATTAGGTCTTCTAACGTTTCGCCGAAGACGAGCCGCTTCTGATCCCGCGAGAGGCGTTTGCGATGGCTGAGGACTTCGTAGCGCGCGATGGCGAAGATCCAAGCTTTGAAATTAGTGCCAGGAGTGAAGTCTTCACGCTTCTTCCAAATGGTCGTGTTGGCTTGTTGCGTGACATCGGCGGCTGCCACGTCTCCTGGCATGAGTGAATGGACGTAGAGACGCAAGGCTGATTGATGGCTCGTGAGTAGAGCGACCAAGTCGGCATCGGGGTCTGTGGGTGAGGCGGCCATTTCCGGTTGTGAGGCAAATGTCCCGCCGTTCCGAAACGTTAACCAAGAAATTTCCCAGGATTGAGGATGCCTTTGGGATCGAGCGCTTGCTTCATGGTTTGATGCACCTGCATGGCCACCGGTGAGATGGCTTGGCTGAACCAGCGCTTCTTGGCGATGCCGATGCCGTGTTCTCCTGAGACCACGCCTCCCCATGCGAGGATTTGTGTGAAGAGTCGATCCAGGGCTTCATCGACTCGCTCGCGATTCGTTTCCTCTTCCATGGGAGGAACCATGATGTTCACGTGGATATTGCCATCGCCAGCATGCCCAAAGGACGCGATGCGGTAGCCCGTTTCTTCTTGGAGCTGTTCTGAGAACTTGGCGAGATCCACGAGGCGTCCCCGTGGCACGACGATGTCTTCGTTTAGTTTGGTGAGGCCAGTTGCTCGGAGGCTGTAGGAGAAGGCTCGACGAATTTCCCAAATGCGCTCGCACTCCTTTTCCGTGGTCGCACTGGCTAGAGTGACGACATTGAGTTCGCCCAGTAGCTTCTCAAGCTGAGCGCACTCAGACTGCACGCTCGATTCCTGGCCATCGATTTCGAGCAAGAGGTGGGCATCACCATCTGGAATCAACTCCCGTCCCACGTGGTCCCGAGCGGCTTGGAGCGTGAACTTATCGCTGATTTCTAGTGCTGATGGCAAATGACCTGCACCAAGAATGCGCTGCACAGCATCGGCGGCCTCGTGAAACTCTCGGAACGAACATGACAGCATGGCGCGGGCTGGGGGATTCGGGAGGAGCCGGAGAGTGATCTCGGTAACCACGCCGAGCATCCCCTCGGAACCGACGAACATGCCAACCAAGTCGAAGCCGGTCTTGTTCTTGTGGCAGCGACTTCCGCAGCGTAGTGCTTGCCCATCTGCTAGGACGACTTCCAAGCCTAGGATATAATGGCGGGTGACCCCGTACTTTACACATCTTGGGCCGCCCGCGTTGGTTGCGACGTTGCCCCCAAGTGAACATTCTTTCAGGCTCGCCGGATCAGGGGGGTAGAAGAGGCCCTTTGCCTGGACCGCTTGTTGTAGATCGCCGGTGATGACGCCCGGCTCAACCACGGCGACACCATCCTCGACATGAATCTCTTTGATCTCGTTCATCTTTGCCAGTGAGAGAGCGATGCCGCGTTGAATGGGCACACATCCTCCGACATAGCCCACGCCGGCACCGCGGGCAGTCACGGGGATTTCTCGTGAGTGGGCGAACTCCAGCGTCTTCTGGACATCGCTGGTGGATTTCGCGAGAACGACACAGGATGGATTCTGGGAAGCATGCCAGCGATCCTGAGAGTGAATTCCTATAGTTACCGGATCTGTTCTAACCAGATTTCCTGGTAAGAGAAGCTCTAACTCTTTCAGCCAGCCAGGTGGAACTGCGTTTTCCGGGTTTTTCATATATTTAAAGTGTTTGTGTAACCAAGAAGTGTTTGTGTAACCAAGTAATCCTATAATTCAGAGAAATTTAACTTCTTCTCTGGACATTGTTCTTTGTGGTAACCTATCTACGCCACTGTGTCGGACGCAGAAGTTACAGAAATCCGTAAGGATGCAGGATTCGCCTTCCCAGAGAAGTTGGTGGATCAAAGCAGTCCAACAGCGCTGCATTATAATGCGCTGTTGCGTGGGCTCACGCACAAGCTGAACAATTTGTTGGCCGTGATCCAGGGGTTTTCAAGTCTTGTTCTCATGCAGGACGGGCTCGATGAGATGTCCAAGGAGAATCTGAGGCACATGAAAGATGCGGCAAGCACCGCCTCCGATCTTGGTGAGCAGATTCTTCCTGCTGGTGGGTGTTCTCGATTGGATGTTTCTGAGCTTAAGTTAGCAGATTTTATCCCATTGCTCATCAATCGACTGCGGAGCCAAGTCGAGAAATCTAGCATTCCATTTGAGTCCAATGTTGGTCATGATTTGCCAGTGGTTCTTACTGATCAAGGTAAGCTTCGGACGATCCTCGACTGTCTCGTGACCAATGCTGTCGAAGCGGTGGGCACACGAGGTGATATTGCGGTCGACGTGCTCGCGCCGGGTCAGGTGCCAGGAAGTAAATCTGATTGTGTGGATATCTTTGTGAGAAACACGGGATCTGAAATTCCTGAAGATAAGCTTCTCGAAGTCTTCCAGCCTTTCTATACGACTAAAGATAGCACCCATTTGGGAATCGGCCTAAGCACGGCCTACGTTATCGCTGGCCAGATGGATATGGATCTTGGAGTGAGCAGTGTGAATGGCACGACGACCTTCTGGCTTCAAGTAAAAGTGGCTTCCTAGTAGGAGGTTGATTCTTCGTCCTTTCCGCTGTGAGTCGCGGATTCGAGCTGAATTTCATTTGTGATGGACGTGATTTTTATAACTCGTTCCTAGTTAGTTGGTTGAATGTAGTTTGGGCATCTCGATGCCCCATTGGTTGTTGCGGAATTCGTTTCATAGCGTAATTTCTGGAAACCCAAGCGCTTCCCGAGTCGCAACGGAAGGTGCTCTCCCAAGCTCACACATATGGTCATCGGATCCCCCTCCCACGTCCGTCTTCTGCTCTTTCTTACGCTTTCTGCCCTGGCCTTCTTGCCTGGTGTTTCATGGGCAGATGATCGTGCGATCAGTCAGCGGATTGATGAACTCGTCACGAAGAATTATCGCAAGCACGGAATCAAACCGAATGCACCCACCTCCGATCAGATCTTCTTACGTCGAGCTTATCTTGACATCATTGGCAGGGTTCCTGCGTTTCAAGAGTCCCAGAAATTTCTCAGCGCGGAGTCTCCGAGCAAGCGTGGCCAGATTATCAATCATCTGCTGAAATCTGAGGGCTATGTGAGTCATTGGTTCAACTACTGGGCCGACATTCTGAGGGTGAAATCCAGCATCGAGGGGGATGCGGGGGCCGCCTATTCGGACTGGGTTAAGGATTCGCTTCGGCAGAACAAGTCCTATCGCCAAATGGTTAGAGATTTAGTCACGGCAGAAGGCTATGTTTGGGACAATGGGGCTGTGGGCTACTACATGCGTGATGCTGGGATGCCGCTGGATAACATGTCTAATACGACGCAGATCTTTCTGGGGACTCAGTTAGTCTGTGCGCAGTGTCACAACCATCCTTTCGATAAGTGGAAGCAGAAGGACTACTATGAGATGGCGGCTTACACCTACGGCATGGAGACGAGGGTGAATCCTGAAAAGGTGGTCAACGTGGACGGTAAGATGGCCAAATTGGAGAAGCGTGGGGCCAAGCGTGATCGGAGTAAAGAGATGAATCGTCACATCCGCAGTGCGCTGCGTGACTTGTTAGAGCCGCTTAGCTATCGTGTGGTGCACGATGAGGAAAAGATGCTAAAACTTCCTGATGATTACCAGTATGATGATGCTGATCCAAGAGAAACGGTCAAAGCGAGCACCATCTTTGGCAAGCGAGTGACAGGGCGGAAAAGCAAGAAGCTCGATTCGTATGCAGATTGGCTCACAGGAAGTGACAATCCTCGTTTTACAAAGATCATCGTGAATCGCCTCTGGAAGGCAGTCATGGGAGTTGGGCTGGTCGAGCCAGTGGATGATTTTAAGGACGGCACCGTTGCGAGTAATCCCGATCTGTTCGCTTATTTGGAGAAGGAGATGGTCAATGTGGACTACGATATGCGTCGTTTCCTTGGGATTCTCTATAACACCCGAACCTACCAGCGGCAGTCGACGACAGAAGATATCAATTTGGACGATTACCATTTCCAGGGACCAGCGCTCCGTCGCATGTCCGCCGAACAGATCTGGGATTCGCTACTCGCCGTGACTATTCCTGCAGTGGATGAGCGTCAGGGTGGATCCAAATACCGCAAGCGCTACGAGGAGATGAAACAAAGGGCTGAAGGACTCGAGTCCATGAAGAAGCAGCCTCAGCGGATACTCAATGCGGCCAAGGACATCGCCAAGGTCGAATACGACCACGAGCAGGCATCGAGTGGCTTGCGCAAGCAGGTCGCGAAGGCTCGAGAGGAAGGCAATGATAGTTTGGCGAAGAAGTTGAATAAGGAGATGCGTGCGGCTTCGAAGGCGCGTGATGAGCAAGTGAAAGGAATTCGAGGCGCTTTCGAATCCACCTTTGTAAGAGCCTCGGAGAAGGGATCGTCCATGAGCATGATGAAGATGGGTGAGATGAAAGGGGAAGCGAAGATGTCCAAGGATCCGCGTTGGAAAGGGTATGACGGAGATTACGTCAGAGCTTCTGAGGTGCGTTCCCCGGCGCCTTCTGGTCATTTCTTAAGACAGTTTGGACAGTCAGATCGCGAGACGATTTCAGCAGCGGAAATTGAGGCTTCTGTAGCTCAGGTGCTCCATCTGCTGAATGGGAAGGTTTACGATCAACTCGTGAGTTCGAAGAGCCTACTCATGAAGGGCATCGATCAGCTTTATGGTGATGATGAAAAGCAGGATTACATCTTCATGAGCTTGCTGACGCGAGAGCCAACCGAGCGCGAGCGCGAGATCATGAGCAAGCATTTCGCTACTGCTGATGATTCGAAAGATGCCTGCAAGACGATCATCTGGTCTCTTCTCAATACGAAAGAACTCCTCTTTATCCAATAAGGAGTCCCGCATCCATTTAGTTAACCTGTTCCCCTGACTCTCACGTTATCATGAAATCGATTATCAATCGCTCGGACGAACTTAGCCGTCGCGGCTTTCTTTCCCAAACAGCCGGGGGACTTCTCGGAGTGAGCCTGTTGCCTTCCTTAGCGCCTACGAGTTTGTTTGCCCAGACGCGCAATCCTAGTGCGAAGGCGAACAAGGTGATCTATCTCTACATGTCTGGAGGCATGAGCCATATGGATACGTTCGATCCAAAGCCCGGTACGGACGAGCAAGGCCCGGTGCAGGCGATCGATACCAATGTGGATGGGATTCAGGTCAGTGAGTACCTTCCTAGCCTTGCTCGGCAGATGGATAAGATGGCGGTGGTGCGTTCGCTCAGTTCTACGCAAGGCGCGCACGAGCAGGGGCAGTACTTCATGCATTCGAGTTACACTCCACGAGGCACGATTCAGCACCCTGGACTTGGTGCTTGGATGCATCGGCTCGATGGTCGCAAGAATAACACGTTGCCCGCAAGTGTGAGGATCGGCGGAAGTAATCGTGGTTCCGGGGCGGGATTCCTGGAATCCAAGTTTGCGCCACTCGTGATTAATAATCCTAACGACGGCCTTAAGAACAGCAAGCGCCGCAAGGAGATGTCAGAGAAAGATTTCGAAGACCGTCTGCTCTTGGCCAATGCGTTTGATGAAGAGTTTCACCGTCGATATAATCACAAGAAAGTGCGCGCCTATATCGACATGTATGAGGACGCGATTCGTCTGATGAAGAGCGAGGATCTCAAGGCTTTCGATCTTAACAAAGAGTCGAAAGAGATTCGAGATGAGTATGGAGACAACTCGTTCGGTCAGGGCTGTTTGTTAGCTCGTCGCCTCATTGAGAATGACGTTCGCTTTGTTGAGGTGTCTCTTGGCGGTTGGGATACCCACAACAACAACTTCGATTCGGTCTCTCGTCGTGCTGGTACGCTGGACCAAGCCATGGCTGCGTTGATATCCGATCTCGAGCGTCGTGGTCTTCTCGAAGAGACGTTGGTTGTCCTTGCTACTGAGTTTGGAAGGACGCCACGAATCAATCAGAACGACGGGCGCGATCACTTCCCTAAGGCCTTTAGCGGCGTGCTCGCTGGCGGTGGAATTAAAGGCGGTCAAGTCTACGGAGTGACGGATGAGACTTCGTCCAATGTGTTAGATGAGCGAGTGAGCGTGCCTGATTTCAATGCGACGATCGCCCATGCGCTGGGTCTGCCGCTTGATGAGGTGGTCTACTCGCCTTCGAAGCGCCCGTTTACCGTGGCGCATAAGGGACGTCCAGTGATGGATCTTCTTGCCTAACGCTTCTGCGATGGGTGACCTGATGCTCCTACTGAGTGCCACTTCTGCTGTGGGCGACGACTCCGCAGCTTTGATTGAGGCGTGTCTCTTTCTCCCTTTGGGCGTCTTGCTTTCGGTTGTCGTAATCGAGATCTTTGCAGGCGGTCGGAAGGGTATTGATTTGGATAAGGCTGTGGTTGTCCTGTTAGTTACAGGAAGCGCCCTCTTTTTTATCGGTGCCTTTCTCACATTCTCGCAAGCTTCGGCTCTGGGACAGCAGATCGCGGTTAAGGCTGCAGGGGCGGGAATGTTCTTAGGAATCGTTTGTGCTGTGGCGGCGATGCTGAAGCAGCAATGTTATTTGCAGAAGCTCCTGGCTGCCGCTCGCGCGCGAACTCGCCAGAGAAGCACTGGCGGAGGACTATGGCCTGTTCTCTACAGCATGATCCTCATTATTACCGTTGGCGGGGGAGTGGCAGCAGCGTGGCTGAGGCCGGATCTCCAGCGGCTCGCCGCTGCAGGGGGCTCCACTCCTGAGAGTGATTTGCTCGTTGTGGAAGAGGAGGCTGATTCTACGGATCCATCATCTGCTTCTGGTGGAGACGTCGCATTAAACATAGTTTCAAGTGCAGAGCCTTTCTCGACAGCATCTGAGCTTGTCGCTGACGAACCTGAGCCGTCGATGGAGATGGAGTTGGCGGAGAGTGATCCTGAACCTACGCCCGAATTGGTAGAGCCAGCGGTTGAGCCGGAGTCAGATCCTCAACCTGAGTCTTCTGTGGTCGCGATTACGGCTAAGATTGATCCGGGAGCGCTCTCCACTTTTAAAGGGAGCGTTGTTCCAATGTTAAAGGGCCGCTGTTTGGACTGCCATGGCGCAGAGAAGCAGAAGGGTGGCCTGAGGTTAGACTCGCCTTCGTGGATTCGTCAGGGTGGAAACAGTGGTCCTGTGGTGGTCGCGTTCGATCCGGATAAGAGTTATCTTTACACATCGACGGTTCTTCCTGGAGATGATCCTGACATCATGCCAGCGAAAGGGAAGTCCCTGACGAGTGCACAGACGAGTGCGATCAAGCGCTGGATTCGTGGCGGGGCTCCAATGGGTGATGGCAAGGATCAGGAGGTGGCGAGTGCGGCCGCGGCTGCCCAGCAAGCGAAGTCAGGTGGCCAGAGTACCGGTGGCGGCGAACTTACAGGCTCACTCGCGGAGGTGTTGAAGCAGGCGCATATTGAATACAAGCTGATTGATGGCGGTCTCTTCGAGATCGATTGCAGTCTGAGTCGCAACTATCCTGAAGTGAAACTCGATCTCTCCGTTCTCGATCCCATTGCTGAGAAGATTCACACGCTTGATCTTTCCAAGACGAAGATCAAGGATGCTGGCTTAGCTCCAGTGGCCAGATTTAAAAATCTGCGAATACTCTTACTCAGTCGCACGACCGTTGGAGATGAGGCCCTGGTTCATTTGTCAGGGCTCATGGAGCTTGAGATCCTGAACCTTTATGGGACGAATGTGAGTAACGCGGGGCTAGAGAATTTGAAAGAACTCGCCAGTCTAAAGAAGCTCTATTTGTGGAACTCGAAAGCAACGCGTGCCGGAGGAAATCTCTTGAAGAAGGTGATTCTAAAGCTGGAAGTCAACGTGGGTCAGTGAAGACGGACCATGTCCTTTACAAGCTGCGTCCAGAGAAAGATCAGACCGCGCCAAGTGTAGCGGCAGACGCCTTCGCCTGAGGGTTTGAGCACGCCTTGGGACAGGTTGTGATCGACGAGGCGTCGCTGATCGGCCCTTAGCATTTCCATGAAATTGTTAGTGTCTTGGTCTTTGATCTCTTCTGAAGAGATGTGCATGCGGTCCAGAAACTCTAGGTGAGAATCAAGGATTCCGTAGAAAGAGGCTGAGGTTCTGTCCCAGTGGAGACGGTTTTCAGGGCTTTGCTTTAGGCTGGCTGCGAAAGGATAATTCCATGTGGTATAGGCCTGATCGTTCGAAGCTCGTGAGACGAGTTTCACGTAGGCGTGGGTCATGAACTCATCGGCAGTGAGACAGACAATCGCCTGTGTTCTCGTTTCGGTATCGTAGAAGAGGCGAAAGAAGTGCTCGGCTCCGTTCCACTCGTAGCCCCAATCATCGATATGTTCGAACGCCCCAACATTCTCGATTTCTGAGGCGCTTGCTGCTAGGAAAGGGTAGGTGTCCTCTGGAGGGATTCGACGGCGCAGGGGCTTCTCGATAGGCAGGTCCATCTGCCGAACTCGAGTGAGAAGCTCTATCCAAGGGAGGCAGAACCAAAGAGCGATGCCAAGACAGCCAACGACCCAACTTCCTGATAATTCCTGGAATAGCACGAAGGACGCGCCCATGAAGGCAAGGAGGCCCATCTTTCGGATTAGGGTCTTTTGGAACGAGCGGCAGGCGAAGCCTAGGATGGCCAAACCTACGATCAGAAATACGGTCGAGAGCATGCGTTAGATGAGAGTGGGGCTATTTGTATATAGCCGACAAATGATCAGCTAAAGTTTAGGGGATAGCCCGCCTGGTGAAGCGGTCGCAAGACTTTTCGTGAAAATTTGGCAGCGCCGAATGGCGCTACAATATTGGTGAATCCTCTGAAGCTTCGGGCTCATCAGCGGTTTCAGGCGAGAAGACCCGCTCTTGCGCAGGCGCGCCAAGCACGAATGGATGATCGAGGCTCTCGCCTGCGTGGATTCGCTGGAAATCTTTGTGGAGTGCCGTCAGCTCAGAACGTCCAATGGGATTTGCGATGCTTGCGAAGGTCCCAAAGGCAGGCTCGTAGGGATAGGTCAAGCCGTGGGCGGTCTCTGTGCCTTCGGTCTCAGTGAGCCAGAAGGAGCAGAGATCTCGATAGCCGTCGCCGGTCACGTCTCTGAAATCGACGAGATGGGGCGAACAAGGCGGGCTCTCTTCAAAGTCTCCGTTCCGGAAGCGCCAGAATCGAGGGCCATCCACCTTATTGACGAGAAACAGGTCGGTGACCGTGCCACTGCGTTTCCATGGGCCATTTGAGCCGACGATCAGGGCCACGGCTGGTTTCTCTAGAGCGACCCACTTTAGAGCGGCATACTGGCTATCCAGCAGAGCGAGTGGATCGCCAGTTGCGGGAGGATACTGAAATAAGGGGCTGCCTAGCCCATCCACGGCTCCAAAGCTCGTCATGAGCTTGCCGACATCTGTGCGGCCGCTTGGGTAGTGATAGAACCAGATGACGCTGCGATCTGCCTTTCGGAAATCCCACTGAGGCAGGCAGCGTGCCGAGAAATCTACAGGCCGAATGCTGAGTTCGTGGTCCTGGAGGAGCTCTAGGCGTCGGGAGTTCAGAGACTGCTTGGATCGCAGGAATTCGTTCACTGCGCTGGGAATGGGCCGCTCCCTAGGGCGTTCGTGGAGCACGTTCGGCAGAGGCTTGTCAGATGTAGGAGGCGAGTAAGTCTCGAGTGGGGTCGTGTCGGTTGGGCTGGAAACCTGCTCTGAACCGCCTGCTCGAATAGCTTTGATTAGCGAGAGCGTGCCAATGAGCAGGAGCCCTCCGCAGCTGAAGGCCAGCCAGAAGCGTTTCCATAACCACCCACGCTTGGAGCGACGGCTTCGGGCTTGTTGCAGGAACTCAAACTCCACGCGTCCTTATTGCGGTGCTCTGACGCGGAGATCAAGTCCGACCTGTTTTTTAACTTTCCTGGCACGAGGTTGACCTCTAAGTAGCGTTCATGCGCATACTTTCTGGCATTCAGCCGAGCGGAGCCCTTCATATAGGGAATTACTTCGGGATGATGGAGCCCTCCATTCGTCTTCAAGACGAGGGAGAGGCTTACTACTTCATTGCGGACTACCATGCGCTCACCACGGTGCAGGACGGGGAGACCTTGCGGCAGAATTGCTTCGAGGCCGCTCTAGATTTCCTGGCTTGTGGGCTCGATCCATCCAAATCAGTCTTCTTTCGTCACTCAGCGGTGCCTGAGGTGACGGAGCTTTCCTGGCTGCTCAGCACGGTCACGCCGATGGGCCTATTGCAACGCTGTCACTCCTATAAGGACAAGATTGATAAGGGTATCACGCCATCCCACGGGCTCTTCGCGTATCCGGTGCTCATGGCTGCGGATATCTTGATCTATGACAGTGATATCGTTCCGGTAGGGAGGGATCAGAAGCAACACGTCGAGGTGACCCGAGACATTGCGATCAAGATTAACGAGATTTATGGAGAGGGATTGTTGAAACTTCCCACGCCGCAGATTCGAGAGTCGATGGCACGAGTGCCAGGTCTCGATGGGCAGAAGATGAGCAAGAGCTATGGAAATACGTTAGATATCTTTGGGCCAGAGAAGGCGCAGCGGAAGAAGGTCATGAAGATCAAGACGGATTCCGTTGAGGTTGATCAACCCAAGGATCCTGACACCTCGATTATTTATGAACTCTATCAATTGTTCTCCAACGAATCGGAGATCGAGGCCATGGCGAATGATTTCCGCAACGGCGGTGTTGGCTACGGCGAATTCAAGAAACGTCTTTGGGAGGGTTACTGGGAATATTTCGCGCCTATGCGTGCGCGGCGGGAAGAACTCTTAGCGAACCGAGATCACGTGGATGAGGTGCTCAAGCAAGGTGCTGAGAAAGCGCGCGAACTGGCAACGGGTGTCCTCGGGCGTGTGCGTCACGCGATGGGTCTCTAGTTAGGGTGAATCTATGAAAGGCGTCCTGGTCACGGGAACTGCGGGCTTCATCGGCGCGGCGGTCTCTCAGGCTCTGCTAGATCAGGGCTACTGCGTGTATGGTATTGATAGTCTGAATGACTATTACGATATTCGTCTTAAGCTGCACCGTCTGGACTGCTTGAGGGCGCATCCTGGGTTTCAATTCGACGCTGTCGATGTCGAAAAACCGGACGAAACGAAACGGTATCTAGAGCGACACGAAGTCGAAGTGGTCTATCATCTAGCGGCGCGAGCGGGCGTGCGCTATAGCGTGGACTACCCTTATGTCTATCAGACGTCGAATGTCATCGGCACCCTGAACGTCCTCGAAGCCATGCGTTATCACGGCCCTAAGAAGGCGGTGCTGGCATCGAGTTCATCCCTTTATGCAGGGCAGTCTTCGCCCTTTCGTGAGGATCAGCCAGTGGATAGACCTCTTTCACCGTACGCGGCCTCTAAGAAATCGATGGAGGTACTCGCTCACGCTTATCATCATTTGCACGACTTGGATCTTTCCATTCTCCGCTACTTCACGGTCTACGGACCTGCGGGGCGTCCTGACATGAGTCCGTTTCGATTCACAAAGTGGATCGCCGAAGGCAGGCCCATCCAGATTTATGGTGATGGCGAGCAGAAACGAGATTTCACGTATATCAGTGACATCGTTGCGGGTACCTTGGCTGCGGCGAAACCGTTAGGCTACGAGATCATCAATCTTGGTGGTGGGAATCAGCCGAGTAGTCTGCGTGAGATGATTGGCCTACTAGAGGCTCTGTTAGATGAGAGCGCCACGCTCGAGTTCTTGCCAGAGGTCGCAGGTGACATGCGCGAGACGGCTAGTTGTATCGAGAAAGCGAAGCGGCTACTCGACTGGGATCCCGAAATTTCTTTGGAGGAGGGGCTGGCAGAAACCGTTCGTTGGTATCAATCTGAATCTGAGTGGCTCAAAGATATTCAGGTATGAATACTCGCGGCCAAATGTCTATCTTGTGATTGCTCTTCTCTTTATCAAACTCATCGGTCGCGTCTTGTCATGGATGCCTGAGAGCTTAGTTGCTTGCTTTGCGCAGGTGATCGGTCGCGCGATTTACAGACTACCGATCGCGCGAATGCGTGCCATGCGCTCAAATTTGCATCACGCCTTTCCTGACAAAGCTCCTGAATGGCGTGACCGCGCGGGCAAGTTGACGAGTGTGTGTCTGGTTGAAATGGCGACGTTTGCCCTCGCTTCACCGTTCTTATCTCGGCGTTGGTTTGAACAGCACATAGCGATGACAGATGAAGTGCGCGAGCTCATCAGGACGAGCTCGACTGAAGGCGGGATCATTCTGATGCCACACGTGACCTACTTCGAGATGACTGGGGCCGTCTCTGGTCTGATCCCGGAAGCCGCGGGTCAGCCCGTCATCTTTCGTCCTCTGAAGCAACGTGTCCTCAGTGAATGGGTAAAGAAGACGCGTGAGCGCTGGGGGGCCACGTTGCTTTCTCGGAAGGATGGCATGCGCCCTATTTTGAAAAATGTGCGTGATGGCAAGTGTCTCACCATCCTCTTCGACCAGAATGCAGGTGCCAGTGGTACGCTTATCTTCTTCATGAACCGCGTGGCCTCTGCCACGCATCTGCCAGGGCTATTGGCTAAGAAATTCGATGTCACCGTCTGCCTGTTGATACCCAGACGCGTCGGCTTCTGGCGTGTCGAACTCGACTTTCAAGAGCTTCCCAAGGCCAAGTCGCAGAATGATATCATGTTCGCCAGTCATGCGCGGCTCGAGTCCTATCTAGATGCTTCGCCAGAGCAAGCGGCGGACTGGCTTTGGTTCCACAATCGCTGGTCGACACACGGCAAACCTCGTCAGCGCTTTCAGCTTCGGGAAACGGACCGTTGCTTGGACGAGAGCATGGCGTTTCAGGGCCGCTCCGAGTGGCCAAAGCGAAATCGATTGTGGTTCCGGCTGCCGAATTGGTTGGGCGATGTTGTGATGGCCTTGCCTCTCATTCGTGCCGTGAAAGAAGCAAGACCGGACGCAGAGATCACGCTCATTGCCTCGTCTGCTATGCGACCTTTGCTAGAAAGAATTGGAGTTGCTGATAGAGTGATAGATCTTCCGGATAAGAAACTCTCTAGCTGGCGCTACTTCCGCGAGGTCGCTCGGTGGAGAAATGAGTATCCGGACTGTTACCTTTGTTTTACCAATTCGACGCGCGGCGATATCGAGGCGTTCCTAACGAGAGCACCAATAAGATTGGGCATGCTGCGACCGGGGAAACGTCGTGCCCTTCTGACAAAGCCTTGGCCGCTTCCCTCTAATCTGGACGAGGCCCAGTGCCACCAGCTCGACGTGTGGGAGCAGATGTTTCGATCCTATGGATTGCTAGGGGATCTCGATAGGAAACCGATTCCTCGTGATGCCGGTGGTGAAGGGATCGGGTTAATCTGCGGCACGGAGAACAATTCAGAGAAGCGGTGGTCAGTGGAGCAGTGGCGCTCACTGGTCGAACGCCTTCTCGAGGAGACTGATGAAATTGTCTATCTCTATGGGACACCGCTAGATCGGAAGATCACCGATCAGGTTGCTGCTGGGTTTGATCCGGATCGGGTGATGAATCAGGCGGGGGAAACAAATCTGAGTGAGTTTCTTGACCAGTTGACCTATCGGCGAGGAATTTTCTGTAACGACACTGGTGGCATGCATCTAGCGAACATGCTAGGCGTGCCGGTCTTTGTCATCTTTGGTCCCACCAATCCCATCAGAACAGGCCCGGTCTTCGAAGGAACGGCTCGGGTGTTGCAACCCGAAGGATGCCCGCCTTCAGGGGGCGTGGAAATCACTAAGGTTTCGTTAGACAAAGTGTGGGATGCATGGTGCCAAGCTCAACTTTGAGGAAGGGGAGCTCCAAGGCTTGTATTCGAGAGGATTGCGTGGTACGATTTGTAATTGTCTTGATTTAGAACATCATGTCGCTTCCAATCACCAACGAAATTGCAGACCAGCTCGTCGGGCTGAAGCTTGTCCACCATGAACTCGAGGGGGCTATTGACGAATCCCTTCGACCTGTGTGGCAACTCAACGATGGTTTGTTGACCTGGTTGAGCCTCCTTTCAGAGAGTGATGACAATTACACCGAAACGGCCAACCATTTCATGGCTATTTCTGTGTGGCTGGAGCGAGCGTTGTTTGGCCATCGTAACAAGCCGCTGTGTTCAAAGGGGGTCTATAAGGAGCTAACGCTTCTCGAAGAGGTGATCGAAGATCGTGCCCATAACTATGTGAGGAGTGATGTTGATTCGCAGCAAGTGATGCTCAATGCGAGTCTTTCGGTGATCCAGCTAGCGTCTGGGCCGGGGAATGCTGCTCTGGTCGACTTTGCGGATAAGGTGGAGCGTTTGTTAGAGCAAGACTTGACGCCGCTTTACATCGAACTGGTTTTTCCGGACCGGCTTATTTCAAGCATGTCGGTTGTGGTCGCTCACGTGCGGGAGAAGGTTGTCGACGATCGAGACAACGCATCCCAAGAGGGGAAGAATCCCGAGACAGGTGAGCCCATCGACCCAATCGATGCTGAGTTCAATCTTCCAGATCTCGAGGATTTTTAGACGTGGCTAACTCTCGTTGAGAGTGAGAACGGTTCGTGTGAGGCCGGAGATTTGCTCCTCTTTACGGGAGAGTGAACAGCCAAGGGAGTGTTCTATCATCGTCTGCTCCGTACGTGACGCTGCAGGATACTTCTCAAATATTTCTCTTAGGGGATTGTGGTATTCGATGATCTGAACCTTCGCCGTGGAGTCTTGATTGTTCTCACAGACACACAGAAAGCCTTCGCGATTGCGGATGATGGCGAATGAGGTCGCGCGTTCCAGCAGATTGGTCCCCTTGATGTGGTGCTGATAATAGCGAACCTTATTGTTCAGATAGGAAATGATGAGCTTCTCTGGAGCGTTGCCTCCGAAGGCATCCTTCACAGCAGCGAGGATCGAGGTGGTGAACTCGTTGTCGAAGTTCGGAAAGAAGATATTTGCCCGTGGTGTCAGCCGGTAAGCCTTCTCGGGCCGTCCGCTGCTGCCTTCTTCACGTGGGCGTCTCCAGGTGTCCAGCAGGCCGATCTTTTCCAAGTCATCACAGTGCTGTTTCACGCCCATGTAGCTCATCTTCATCACTTTCGAGAGCTCGGTCACCGAAAGTCCACTGCTCCGCTTGATGGTGAAGAGGATGTCAAACCAATGGGGGCGAGCGATCTTGCGGAGCTCTCGGAGAAACATCTAGTTAGAAAGGCTGGCGGCGGGGTTGAGTCTAGGCGATTGCCAGAGTGTTGGTTCTATCATGGAGGACTCCCCCCCAACTGTCAACGCGGCTGGTTTGACATCATTCAGGTGCGCCCTAGACTCGGCCAGACCTCAGAGACCCTGCTATGCGCTACGATCGGAACGACCTCAGTAAAGACTTTATCTCCCACGCCCCAGGCTACTGGGCCGCTGATCCGCCAAAGGATTGGGGCAGCCACACCTGGCAGTTGAAGAATCGAGTCAACTCCCTGTCCCAGATCGAGGAGCACCTGACATTATGCGAGGAGGAGCGCAGTGGCATTCTCTTGAGCGGGACGAAACTGGCGCTCTCTGTCACTCCACATTTCTTCAATCTGATCGATGAGGCGGATCCTGAAGATGCCATTCGCCGACAGATGATCCCACGGATAGAGGAGACCTTGTATGCTGAGACGGACATGGCCGATCCTTGTGGGGAAGATTCTCACATGCCCGTACCAGGGCTTGTTCATCGTTATCCTGATCGGGTACTCTTTCTCGTGACAGATCGTTGTGCAGCCTACTGTCGCTACTGTACTCGGAGTCGAGTGGTCAGTGGGGCGGGGGAGCAAGAACTCGAAATCGATTTCGAAGCCGCCTTCCGCTACCTTGAAGAGCACACGAAGATTCGAGACGTGCTTCTGTCAGGCGGAGACCCGTTGCTCTTTTCAGATCAGAAGTTGGAGAAGATTCTCAGCCGATTGCGGAGTATTCCTCATATTGAATTTCTCCGCGTCGGTTCGCGCGTTCCTATCTTCCTACCGCAGCGCATCACACCTGAGTTCTGTCAGATGCTGCAGAAATATCATCCCTTGTTCCTGAGCATTCATGTGAACCACCCGCGTGAGTTGACCATCGAAGTGAAAGAGGCCCTTGAACGTCTCGCGAATCATGGTGTGCCTATGGGCAATCAAAGCGTGCTCCTTCGCGGCGTGAATGATGATGTAGAAACTATGCGGGTTCTTGTTCATAAACTGCTTATGTGCCGGGTGCGCCCCTACTACCTCTATCAATGTGACCTCATTCAAGGGTCGTCACATTTGCGCGCTCCTGCCAGCAAAGGAATTGAGATCATCGAGGGGCTGCGTGGTCACACGACCGGCTATGCCATCCCGCAGTTCGTCATTGATGCTCCAGGCGGCGGTGGCAAGGTTCCGGTGAACCCAGACTATGTGATTCATCGAGATGACGAACGCGTCGTCTTGCGAAACTACGAAGGTAGGACTTTTGAATACCCAGAACCTCAGATGCCAACAAACAAGCCTCTCGAACCCGCCGCCTTCGTTCAGTAGATGGCAGGCGTAATTGTAAAACCACGGGCCCGGATTTATCACGGGCATGATTGGGTCTACTCCAGTGACATCAAGAAGATCTTTGGCGATCCTTCGCCTGGCGATGTCGTTAGTTTAAAGGACTTTAAGGATCGCCCGTTGGGTTCGGGTATCTTCAATCCTAAGTCTCAGATCGTTGTCCGGCGCTTCTCTCGTCAGAAACAACAGCTGGACGTCGAATTCTTTCAGCGGCGTATTCAACGTGCTGTGGAGCATCGCGAAACGCTCGGCCTCGACATGCAGGCCGTTCGACTCGTCTGGAGTGAGAGCGATGGATTGCCTGGGGTCATTGTCGATCGCTATGGCGACCACCTAGTGCTGCAGACGCTGACCCTGGCCATGGATCAGCGCAAGGACATCATCGTGGAAGCACTGCAATCGGTGATTAAGCCAAAGAGCATCACTGAGCGGAATGATAGTCCCATCCGCGCTGCTGAGGGGATGGAGCTTGTGAAAGGCTTGCTTAGTGGCACGACGCCCGAGGCGTTCGATCTCCAGATTGGGGGCCTCACTTATCAAGTGGACATGCTAGAAGGGCAGAAGACGGGACTCTATCTTGATCAGTTAGCCAATCACGCTGCGATCGCTGGGCTGAGCAAAGGCAGGCGCGTGCTCGATGTCTTCTCTCACCAGGGCGCCTTCGCTCTTGCTTGCAAACAAGCCGGTGCCACTGAAGTGACTGGGATTGAGATTAGTGAAAGTGCCGTTGCCGCTGCCAAGGTCAATGCTACTCGAAATAGTCTTGAGGTGAATTTCATCAAGGCCAATGCCTTTGATCACCTACGAGAGCTTGAGTCTCAGAAGGCGACCTTTGATCTCATCATCTTGGACCCGCCTTCCTTTACGAAAAACAAGGGCAGCCTAACGGGTGCGTTGCGAGGCTACAAAGAGATCCATCTCCGTGCATTGAAGCTACTGCAACCCGGTGGTCGTCTCGCGACCTTCTCGTGTTCGCACCACATCAACCACGAAACGTTTGCGGAGATGATCAGTGGGGCGGCCGTGGATGCCAAACGCACTCTACGACGTTTGGATGCCTTCAGCCAACGGGCAGATCATCCCGTGATAGCGACGTTGCCAGAGACAGAGTACCTCCGAGGCGTCGCTTACGAGACCATCGGCGGCTGGTAGTGTTGCTCTACTTTGCTTTTGGCTTCGAAGGCGTCCAGGTCACTTTCAGGTCATCAAAGAGCATGTCTTTGCCCGAATAAGGTGTGCCCCAAACCGACGCCTTGCCTTGGCTGGAGCTGTCGGCTTCTCCCTCATAGGTGAGGGTGGGAGTCTCGGGCTGCTTCGCCTTTTCTCCTGCCATCCAGACCCAAGCTTCAACCTTTGGTTTGTCGTGGGAATTTGTTAGTTTGATTTTGAGATGGCACCATTCTCCGCTCTTCCAGATGAAGGGTTCGCTATGGATGACCTCCTCGAAGCGGACCAATTCTAGCTTCTTCGTCGCGGCGACCACGCGGATTCGGTAGCCAGAGACGCCGTGCAGGCCGATGCCAAATCGTGGGAAACTGCGGCGTCCTCGCTTCTCGGCGAAGGCCCGTCCCTCTACAGTCATCGAATTCTTGCTAGACTTTCCGAAGAGCAGTCCGCATTCGATGATCGGATCGGCGGGCAGTTTGATGGCCTTGCCACCTTCATGAGCGATCACCTCAAACTCACCATCAATGACCATGAGTTCATCTGGAGGGTAACCGAGTTCGGCTTTCTCGAAATCTTGTACATACTCGTCTGCCCAGGAAGACGTAGCTAGCAGTGGTGTGAAGAGGAGGAGAGAGAAGAATTTATTCATGACGCAAAGAGTCTAACAGCGGTTGTTTGAAAACGGTGCGCGCGGCCCACCAGCAGAAGAATAGGCCACCGAGAAAGATAAGGACGAGCGTGGTCCCAATGAGCTTTGCCGGCAGCTCCTGCCCTGAGGCGACGAGTGCAGGATAGATGGCTAAGAAGGCGGCGACAGCGCCGAGGACTACCGCGATGATGTGAAGGAACCAGTGCTCGCTCACCACGAGCCAAGAGAGCCGTTTCTTGGTAAAGCCGACGGCTTCCATGAGGGCAAGTTCGCGACGCCGTTCCAGAATGTTGCGGAAGGTGACGACTGCAAGACCGACGGTGCCAAGCAAGAGGCCGAGTCCTCCCAGGGTGCTAAACATTTTAAGGTAAGTGTTCTGAACGTTGTTATAGGCATCGAGACGCTCGGCGGAGGAAGTGAGACTCAGTCCCCAGTCTCCTAACATTCGAGTCAATGAGGCCTTCGCTTTATCTGCGGTTTCCGCAGGCGTGTCTACCAGGAAGTAACGGTAGCCACCAGCCGATGGGAACGCTGCGAGGAAGTTGTCTTCTGAAATGATGACGCTCCCTTGCAAGAGCGAACTCTGGAGAATGCCCACTAAGCGAATACGGAGAATCTTGCCTGACTCATTCTCATAGAGTATGTCATCGCCAACTTTCACCTTCAGAGCGTAGGTGGCGGAGTTCATGTCCATGATCGCGGGGATCGCACCATCCGCTAGGGGCTCTGATAGGATGTTCCAACCAGCGCCTTGTTGGAAAGTGAATGCTTTGAGATTGTCCAGTGATTCTGGATTCACTGCCATCAAGCGAGGTCGTTGGGCCTGATTGAGATTGAGGCAGCTCGCTTCTTCTCCTTCACGAACTCGGAAGGGGACCATGGAGAAGGGCTCGTCTTCGTCATCCAACCCATACTGTTCCTTCGCCGCTGGAGTATTGAGGTCCTCATAGATGGGTAAAGAGGACTCTCCCACGTAACGGAAACCTCCTGTGCCAGAGGAGCGAACGCCAGCATCCTTAGTTGCTCCTTGGCGGAAGGCGTTCGTCGCACAGACCATGAACACCCCCGCCGCCATGATGACAATGACAGAAAGGCTTCGGCCGCGTTTCCGAGCGCTATTGCGAATGCCTAGAGAAGCGAGGTCGTGTCGACGAGAGAGCCAACGGTGGGAGCCGTCGAGCAGAAGCGAGGCGGCACAAAGTCCTGCCACAAGGGTGAGCATGCCGCCTGCGAAGAAGGTGCCCGCTTGGGCCATCGCGCCAGACTGAGAACTGCCGCCTAGCAAGGACGCTAGTGCAAGGAGTCCGGTCACGAGCATTCCCCAGAATGCCTTGTGTTCGAGCAAAGGCTTAGCTGCCGAATGCTGCTTATCCTGGGCAGCGCCTGCGCCGGTCATCAGTTGCAACGGAGTCCGTTTGGAAATGCGTCGTGTGGCAAACAGAATCGCTATCACGGCCATGAAGAACATGCCATAGGCTCCGATCAGACCGGACGTCAGGCTCGGAGCGAAGACAATCTGAAGACCTCCAATCGCGCCTTTCCACACCGAAGTGAGCGCACCAATCATGGCCTTCGTATAGCCAAGCCCGCCGAATATTCCGAGAATGCTACCCAGGAGAGCAACGATTCCACCTTCGATGAAATACGCCTTTCGAGCAAAGTTAGAAGTGAAGCCAAGAGCACGGAGGGTGCCAATCTGAGATTCGCGTTGGTCCAGCCCAAGAGCGAAGAGCAACACGGTCAGGATGATTGCGGCGATGATGATGAAATAACTCAGAGCCGTTAGATAAAGCCCGAGATCGAGTGAATGGATGACCGCCTGTTCGCGGCTTTGCGCGAGATCGATGAGGTGCACGCCAAACTCGGCAGGATTGAGTTTCTCATCAAGAGTCGCTTTGAAGTTCTCGCCATCGAATCCCTTGGGGAAGCGGTAGGACGTCAGTTGCCCGAAGCGATTGCTCCACGCTTCCTGGCCAGCGCTAAGACTGATAAAGGCTTTCGGTGTTCCTTTGTAGTCATCCCAATAAGTCTCGTCTTTGTCGCGAATCTTCTCCAGATCGACGGGGATTCCCGGCTTCCAATCTCGGCAGTTGTCGGCCTCAGACACACCTGGAAAGTCAGGTGTCCAACGAGCATGTATGGCGCCGTCCGTCATTGGTAAGACGCTGTGTATTGTGAAAGTCGCGCTCTTCTCTTCTAACTTTCTTCCCGGAGAGAACACATTGTAGCTCATGGAGACCTCGTCGCCTACGGCAAGTCCAAGATCCTCCGCAAGCCACTGGTTGATGACCGTCTCGTTGTCGCCAAGGTCCTGCGGCACAGGTCCCGTTCCTGGCTCCACCGCAGCGACCATGCTATATGGCGCTTCGCTATTGCTGGCTTTGATCCCGTTGATCAGGTAGGTGAACACACCGCTGCCTTCAGGTGCAGCTTCACGCACAATCTCTTCTGCCCGCCAGTCGACGAGAACACGACGGCTAACGATTTCCCAATCACCCTCACGTTCGTGCAAAGCGAGATCGGTGTCATCTGCGGTCCAGGCCTCATCGATGGCCGTCTCAAGATCGGGTAGGGGGGGCTCTCCCTGAACAATGAGGAGATTGGCTCGGCCAACTTTGTCTAACGACTTTGCCAATTCACTCAGCGAGAGGAATAGATTGTTCGGCGCGGTCTGCTCCGCCTTGATGCTATAGTTGCCAAACTCTGCCGCTGTCAAAATCTTGGACACATCCAATCGAAGCGGAACCACGGCATCGCTTTCACCTGAAAGAGGGGCATCGCGAGAGATCGCGCCGGGCTGTTCTACTCTGGCGATGACTGTGTCGCCGACCTTGACGTTGAGTTGTTGAGCGAGGGCTTTGTTGATCCAGGTTTCTCCCGGATTAATCGAGGCGCTTTTCCCACGGATGCCCCAGAACGCGTCGGGCACGCCAATGACGCTGATGGTATTCACCCGGGCGGTTGAGGTTTCATCGGTGATGGTTCCTTGCACCTGAACGACTGGCAAGATCGTGGCGCTCGTCGACGCAGCTACTTTCGCCGCGAGTGCTTGAGAGAAGAAGCGATCATTGCCTAACAAGACGGCTTGAACCCCACCACTGCGTTCCTCGATCAATTGCTTCAAGCTTGCCTTGACGGAATCCCCAACAAAGAGCGCTCCTGTCAGGACGGTCGATGCGACAAAGACGCCCGCGAGTACCGCGAGGTGGGTGCGCCAGTAGTGGCGCAGACTTTTAATAATGTAGGGAAACATAGCTTAGATGCGTACGAGGCTTCCATTCTGAATCTCAGCGACCGAACCCACTGCCTTCGCGATAGACGCATCGTGCGTCACGGCGACCAGGGCGATGCCTTCGGATTCGTTCAACTTCAGTAGCAAGTCTGTCAGGGCATCCGCATTGGCCCGATCCAACGCCCCAGTAGGCTCGTCTGCCAGGAGCAACTTCGGCTGATTGATCAATGCTCGAACCACCGCCACACGTTGCCGTTCTCCACCGGAAAGCTGGGCTGGAAACTTGGACTCTTGGTCTTGCAAGCCAACCTTGGCTAACAAGTCGCGCCCCCTTGATTCGATGTCATCCCAGTTCGGTTTCTCTGCTAGGGCGTGAGCTGGGAAGGTGACGTTCTCCAACACCGACAACTGGGGCAAGAGATGATGAAGCTGAAAAATAAACCCGATCGCTTTGCTCCGCAGGGCTGCCTTGGCATTCTCCGACATTCCAGCTGTAGGGGTGCCATCGATGGTATAGGTTCCATCGTCTGGCTGATCCAGCAGTCCGATGATATTGAGCAAAGTGCTCTTCCCTGACCCTGAGGGCCCTACGATGGTCAAGCGGTCACCCGGATTCAGGGTCAAATCCACGCCATCGAGGATCACGCGATCACCGTAGCGCTTGCTCACCGAATTCAATTCCACCAGCTTCGTATCCATGGTCGACGAGTTTGCACGGAACGCCGCCAGCGGCAAGTGTTTCGGAAGGATGAATCCTGGAGAACACGAATGTCTGCGAATGAGATGACCAAGCGAGCGCCAGTTGTAGATGTTTGGCTATTCGCTGAGAAGGTGGGCGCGATAGAAGTGGCTTTGATAGCCGCCTAAGGTAGCCGCCGACGGATCCAATCGCGCATTGGGTTCTCGAAAAATCGCAGGGACAACTCTGATAGTATCAGGGTGACGGCAAAGACGCCTAGAGTGGCCTGCAACCTTGCCGGGAGCGGGTAGCTGCCATCGGCAAGTTGCTTGGGATACAGCGTGACACGGTAAGTGAACTCGATGGCAAAGTGGTGAATGAGATAGATGGAGTAAGAGCGTTCGCCCAAATAGATAAACAGGGGTTTGGACAAGCCTTTGGACAGAGGCGTGTGATCGGCATAGGTTGCGTAGACGATCGTGGCCAAGAGGGGAATCAAGAAGATCAATGGCCACTCGGCTGCTAGCGTGATGATGCCAATGCCGATGGCGGCTGGGCCAATGATGTTGAGGAATTTCTTATTCGGCTCTTTCTTGGTGAACTGTTGTTCGTGCTTGTGACAGAGTTCTCGCATGGCGTAGCCTGCCGTAAACCCGAGCACTCCTCGAAGTAGCCTCGTGTGTTCACCTAGGATTGGGATGATCTTGTAGTATTGATACAGTCCCATCAATAGCAGGATGGATGCTGCGAGGATCCAGTAGCTCCAGGGCACTCGAAATTGGCGCAGCCGAATAAAGAGGAACGTCAGTATTGGGAAGGCGATGATGTAGAGAAAGGCTTCTACTGAGATGGACCAAGAGGGGGGATTGATCCCCAGTGGGACCCAGCTGTCTTTCAGTCCGTTGAGGAGGAAAATGTTTAGAGCAATGCGTGTCGCTGAGAGTTGTTCCGAAGGAATTCCATGGCGGAGGAAACTGTAGGCATCTAAGGCGACGAGCACCACGATGGTGGCTAATGCTAAGGGGTAAATTCTAGCAAAGCGTGCCATGCCGTAGCTACGCCAACGAATTTTGGATCGAAACCCGTAGACATGGCAGAGCACGAATCCACTGAGGATGAAGAACAGGTCCACAGCCTGTCCTTTCCATGAGACGAATCGGGAGGCCCATTCGATGAAGGGGACCGGATACATGAGTTCCAGCTTAAGATGCGCCACCACCACTACCAGCGCAGCCAACCCTCGCAGTCCTGTATGGGCCGGAATGTCACGTGTGCGATCTCCCTGTGGTCGCGGCTTCGTCATCAGGTCTACCGTTTAGGCAATGCGCTTTCGATCAACAACAATACCATTGATGACGCTATCCGACTAGAACTGCAGGTGAGATTTGTAATCGCGGGTCTATGGGGCGGCGTCTAGCGTAGTCGTCATGAGCTTATTCGACTTCTTCTTTCCTGAGCAGGCACAAGCGATGTATTTGCGGACTCTCACGACGCAGAATTCTCGCGAGGCGCTAGGCCTTCGTCGTGAGCATGTCAGTCACCAACGCCAAGAGCAACGGAATCGTATTCTGTTAGGATAAACAGAAGAACAGATTGAGAAGTTAGAATCAGAGCTAGCGCAGTCGTGCTTGGTGATCGAAGGCTTAACAGCCGGACGGCGAGCGCACTCATGAGCCCTGAATCCGTTGGGTACTCACTGTTGGCGCTCACGGCTGTGCTATCTGCAATCATATCTTCAAAGGTCTCTAGGCCTTTAGCCTTCGCATAACACAATTGCGATCTCATGAATAGTTGCAGCGTCTCCTCTCGAACGGCATTCACATTGTCCGCTACCGTGCTTGCACCAGGCACATGACAGCAGTGGACTTCGAAGAAGCCAGGCAGTGTTATAGACTCCTTAAGAACGAGCTGGAAGTCGCAGCTCTTCGG
>CALLLI010000006.1 GCA_938082635.1 uncultured Verrucomicrobiales bacterium | reverse complement strand
TGAGTCCAGCCCCCCATCCCGAAACTCGGAAATGTAATTCGAAACTGTTCGGACGGTAATCTTCAGGGTCTTGGAAATCATCCCAAGTGGAGCTCCCGAGTGTCTCATCTTCAAGGTGAGAAGTTTGCGGCGGAATTTATTCGGAAGTTCTTCGTCGCTCAGCGCTTCATCAATATCTCGTTTGTCTAACTCAAGACTCATAGCAAATGATGATACTCAACCAGTGTCATGCGTCAACTGTATTGTTAGTTTAATCGTGGAAATTTATGAAGGCGCTTGGTATATCAGGCTCATTTCCAAATGGTGGTGAATGTGCCAGAATCGAGTGATTCCATGAAGGAGCTGGCGAGGGCAAATGAGAAGATCTCTAACATGATTCCTGGGTTGAAGGCCAAGGTGTCTGGATTCTTTCACCTGCTTTACAAGGACAAGCTTGCCCATCTCAAAGAGAAGATGGTGAACCTCGAGAAGGCACCATCAAGGCACGATTTTTATGATTGTCAGACCATGCTCGAACTGATTCATCCCAGTATGAGTCAGAAGGTTCTTCTTGTTCAGGCAGACATGGATGTGGTGGCATCCGGTTCGGATGGGGATCGCATGGCCATGATGGACGCTGAGGTCATCCGCTCGCCAACCTACCAGCCTGAAACGAGCTGCCGGTGGCCAAAGCGCACGTCACAGCCGAATCCGTTGCTGACGGTGTATCAGGAGCGTTTGGTATCTGTGAGAGCCCAGCTCGCGGCGAAGCCGGGCACTGCGGAGAAGGCTCGGCTCAGTTATCAGGCCAAGTATCTGCCCTCGACTATTATTGGCCTACAGAAGCAGAGCTTTCTCATTGCTCGGGAAGATCCGTTCATTGTACTTCCGCTTTCGATGCGAGCGTACGTGGATCACCACCCACACACGCCACGGATGGGAGACTACGCCGTCGTGATCTACAAGAACAAGCTCTATCCTGCGATCTGCGGCGACTATGGCCCGCGCACCAAAGTGGGCGAAGGTTCGCTGCGTTTGGCGAAGGCGCTCAACGCCAAAGCCTCGCCTAGTTATCGTCCCGTGTCCGACGTCACGGTGACCTATCTAATCTTCCCCAACTCAAGGGACTTGCCACCAGGACCTCCGAACTACGCGCAATGGCGATCTAAGTGCCTCACGCTGTTGCAGAAAGTTGGCGGACTTGGTTCGGGCTGCCAATTGCAGCAATGGCAGGATCGCCTTGCGGTTCCCGTTTCGCAGATACCTCTAGGGGGGGGAACAACTGATCGGGTGACCCCGAGACTAAAGAACTTGCGAGGGAGCGCGTTGAAATCAGTGCTGAGTTCGACTTGCATGTGCTCGAAGAGAAGGCCGCTCGCCGTCATCGGCGGGGTCACGCTTTCGCCTGTCCAACTGTCGAGGTCCGTGCTTCCATAGATTTCGAAGTCGATGTCGGTCGCCTGCTTCGCTTTGAAGTAGTCGAACACGACTGGACTCGCCGTCGGATTGGCGTCAAAAACAGAGAGCCCATTTGCCACGATTGGGTTTAGTCCAAGATAGTATTCAGTCAGGGTGGTGAATCCGTCGCCATCTGCATCAGCATCGTCTCGCCATAGAATTGCTTCTTTGCCTGAATCGCTGAGAAGAAGCGGCTCTTTCAGTTGTCGAAAAGTAGAGTGATAGTGCCCCCGTCTCCAAAGGCTTTTGTAGAGATGCGCAGTTCGTCAAGGTTGCCTTCGAAGTTGCCAATGCGGAAGCTCCAGTGCCGGAAATCCTTTTGTGGGACGGCGACGGTGGCTTCGCCAATCAGAGTGTCATCAATATATATCCGCGTTCGACCACTGCTCTCGTAAGTGGATCCACTGATCTTACTGCCAATGCGGTTCGAAATCTGACGTGGTGGTGATCACGGTATCGTTGTTGTAGACAAAGGATGGCAGAGTGTCCCACTTGGTGACCCGCAGTTCCCAGAACTCTGTGTTCTTCGTGTGAATCTCAATGAGTCCCTCCTGATTTTCCTCTCCGTGGTTTTTGATGAAGTCGACTTTGAATAAGGCTTCAATAGTTACCTCACTGGTGTTGCTTGGATAGACGTCGTCTTCGATTAACACCCCGACGAAATTGTCTCCATCGCTCTCAAATTTCGCGGCTTGGCCTCGTTCAGATGCCATCCACTCTGGGTGATCCGATGAAAGGCTTGTATCTCCCACAGTGGTGAGGCGGGCATTTCGGGCGACGCTGTTAGAGAAGTCTCCATCAAAGTGATACAGTGCTAGGAATGAAGTGCTCGTTCCTAGTGACTCAGAAGACGCATAGGGGGGGCGGTGGAAGATTGACTTCCTTGATCCCAACCGTCACAACTGGTAACGGGTAGGTGTCTGACAAAGACACCGCGAAACTTCACGCGATCATGGCGTGGGCCTAGCCCTTCGCCCTGCGGGCAGATTGTGCCTGTGTCCGGATAGACTGCGGCATCGACTCCATCAGTATCGTGAGTGATGATGCTCCCATTCACGGCGATCGTAACATGAATCTTATCGCCCACTGTCCGAGCGATGACACGCATGTGGGTCCACTCATTGTCAACGGTGGGTGACGAGCATACTCGTTCACCATCAAGGAAGACGTTGTCATCACAACTTGGATCTCCATCTGGGATCAGATTGCCCGTACGGCGGCTGAGAGTGGTACTGGAGGAGTTGTTGATCTGTGCCTCAAGGTCGTAAGGCGCATCAGGAAAGTCCTTGTCTTGATACTGCGAACGAAAGTAAACGCCTGAGTTGGTGCCGACTTCTGTGCGGAATTCGCAGACTAACTCTAGATCTCCCCACGGACCTTCTGGGCCATCGTAGAATAGGTGGTTTCCCTTGCCGGAATCTTCGTGGACAAGAATGCCGTCGACGACTTTCCAAACTCCTTCGGGTTGGTCAATGGCCTCCCGCCAGTCGTCTAGATCGGAGGCATCTCCATCAAACAATGCGACTCAGCCTTCGCCTTGAGGTGGTATGCCGATCGGTGCTGGACAATCGAAGACTTCCGCGAGCACAGAAGCAGCGCTGATAACAAGGAACGAAGCGACAAGGAGATGTTTCACGCAATCAAATTACCATCGGCTGTCGCTAGAATCCTCAATTGAGTGACTTGCTTCCTCCAAAAAAACTTCAAATTTGATAGGCTAGAGGCTACGAGAAGTGCATTCTTCCAATATCTGATCTGCTCTGTGCACCATCGAAATCGACGTGTTTGGCTTCGGCGAAGGCGTTCTCGACGGCTTCTTCGCGAGTGGTGCCTTGGGCGACGATGGCGACGACGCGGCCTCCGTTGGTTTCGAAAACGCCGCTCTCGCCGCGTTTGGTTCCGGAATGGTAGACGCGGGCTTCTTTCACGGTGTCGAGGCCTCGGATGATATCACCGTTTCGTGACGACGCAGGATAGCCCGCGGAGGCAAGGATGAGACAGACGCTCCAGAGATCTTGGAAGGTGAAATAGGTAGGATCGAGCACTCCTGAGGCGGCCTTTAAAAGGTAACCGGCAAGATCGCCTTCGATCAGGGGCATGACGGCTTGGCATTCGGGATCGCCGAAGCGGCAGTTGTATTCGATGATCATGGGACCTTCAGCAGTGAGCATGAGGCCGAAGTAGAGGAAGCCACGGTAGGGGTTCTCATCCTTTTGCAAGCCTTCGACGGTAGGGCGAACGATCGTTTCCTCGATCTTTGCTAGGAGGTCGGCATCAAGTAGCTTTGGTGACGCTACGGCTCCCATGCCACCCGTGTTTGGGCCGCCATCGCCATCTTCTAGACGCTTGTAATCCCGTGCGGGACAGAGAATCTGGTAGGAGGCGTCTGCGACCATGGCAAAGATCGAAACCTCAGGACCTTCGAGGAATTCTTCTACTAACAAATTGCCTTTGCCGAAGCGTGCTTCTTCAAAGACTTCTTTAAGGAAGTTCTCCGCTGATGCCTGATCTGGGCAGACAGCGACGCCTTTGCCCGCGGCGAGTCCATCATACTTGAGCACACAGGGATAGCTGGTGATGGCGGTGCGGGCGTCTTCGATGTTTGAAACACTAGCATAGTCGCTGGTTGGAATGTTGTGCCGAACCATGAATTCCTTGGCGAACTCCTTGCTGCCTTCGAGCATGGCTCCTGCCCGCTTGGGACCCCAGCAGGGGATGCCGGTGGCCTCGCATGCATCGGCCAGGCCTTCCATGAGATAGCTTTCTTCGCCTGCCACACAGAGGTGGATTTCCTCTGATTTGATGTAGTTGAGGAGTTCAGGGATGCAGGTGACACCGGTCGTCGGCTGAGCGAGTTCGAAGATCGCATCGCTCCCCGGCCAAGCGTAGACGTGAGGCGCAGAGGGGGACTCTTTCAGGGAGCGCACGATGGCGTGTTCGCGTCCTCCTTTGCCGACTACTATCACTTTCATATCACTCATGGGTGTCTCTGCTTACACAGGGCTGGGCCACGGGTCAACGGTCTTTGTTCAGTTCGACCCGCAGTCTGAGGAAGTTTATTCCTGGTTCTTGGGGATAGGGAACGGTGACGGTCTCGATCTCAGGATGCTCCGTAGGCAGCGTTTCCCAGCCTGTCGGGCTGATTGCTTGCCAGGAAACGAGATCTGAGGAGTGCTCGATATACCAAGTGGCGTCGGCTGCGGTGGGGGAACGTGCGAATGATAAGGAGTCGCCGATCTTCATCGGTGTGGCTGTGGAATCTGGGCGGCGGGGATGGGTTGCTTGCCCGTATTCTAGGATATTTGCAAGATTGTCGCCATCAGGGTCTGCCAGGGGGCCGGAGAGACTTTGGAAACGCCTCTCTAGGGCGTCAAAGTGCTCGGCCTGCCAATCTTCCCAAGAGTGTTCATTCGCTGGGGTGAGATCGTAGAAATCAGCGAGGGCAGAAGCCATCGAGCGTCCAAGCGAGCGGTAGTCTTCTCCAGTGATCCAGGCGTTGTCGGTGAGCCGTCGGTGAAAGTGGCCTTCGTGGGTGAGCGCCATGACGTCCTCGCCCCAGCTATTCCAAAAGTACGATTCGATGAAGCGACAGGCGTGGAGTTGGCTTCCTTCCGGGTTGCGGTTTTCAAACAGGGGCGAGCGGTTTGCTAGGGCATCGATGTAGCGCTGTTGAATAAGCTCAAAGGCTGGGGACACGCTGGGTGTGAGATGTTTGAAGAAAAAGGTATCGGCATAGGTGCCTTTGGTAGAGTGGAGGTTGAGGGCGAGGCTGATCGAAACGTCTTCGCTCATGAGGGCATCGACCTTGGCTTTGATCGCTTGAGCGGCGGGACTAGCGATGGCACACCATTGGCTTTCAGGATCACGGCCCACCGCATCCCAGCGCGTGTGGCCGCGGCGGACGCCATCGGGATTCAGTAAGGGGACGACGTGAACGATGAGCTGAGACCGGAGGGTGTGTCCTTGAGGTGAGTCCTCCATGAGCCGGTCTAGTATGCCGAGTAAGGTGTGGGTGCTGGTGACTTCGCCAGCGTGAGCCCGGCTGTGAATCCAGATGCGTCGCTTGGATTCAAGGGGTGTCGTTGGATCGGTGATGGTGAAGAGTGTCACGGGCTGCCCATCGTCGGTTTCCCCGAGAGGTTCTTGAGTGACCATTGTAGGAAATGCCTCAGTGAGCTGATTGACGGTTGCTGCCGTTTCATCGACTCCCAGTGGTTCGAAGAAGGCCAGTTCGATGGGGCGGTTTTCGCCTAGCAAGCGTACGACGACAGTCTCGAGATCAGGCGCTTCGTCGCTCGTCATACGGCGCCAGGGCGCCGAGTCTTCGCGGATGAAGGGGCGGGGATTCTCGATATGCTCTAGGTCGAGGGTGACGGTCTGATCCAAAGGGCCGAAGAGGCGAAAGCGGAACCAGTAGCGACGTGGTCCTAGTTCGCCCTGTTCTTCATAGAGAGGGATGAGAAATCGATCGGCGGAGCGTTGAGCGACCTGGCCCATGCTGCCATTGTCGTAGGCTGAATCGAAGGTGACCTCATCGAGAGCGACTCGTTTCTGGTTCTCTGCATGCGTAATGGACGCGGAGACAGCGATGGTGAGTAGAAGGAGCCCATTCCATAAACGCGTCTTGCGATGGACGGGTCTGATCATAGGATCAATCTAGGAATGCAAGGCCTCTCCCGCAACTGAAGAGGCCTGCAGGCCTAGACATCATGTGGAAGAATTCACTCATCGTTGTGCTCGCAAGTTTGTTAGCTGTTTCGTGGTTCGAATCGCGTTCCACCGTGCCGCCTGCACCCAGCCTAGCACCTAGACCAACGGCTCCGCTGGTTCTTGCTGAGTTGGACCCTCCTGTACCTTCTCCGTATGCTGCGTTGGAGCAGACGATGGTGGCGATGCAAGCCGAGGATGGCTTCTCGGCGGCCAGTCTAGGCTTGGTGGTCTTTGCTGACGAAGACGAGCCGGTCTTCAATTATCGTGGAGATGAGGCGATGACGCCAGCGTCAACGTTGAAGGCCGTGACTTCAGCAACAGCAATGGCGATGTTAGGAACGGGCCATCGCTTCACGACGACGCTTGCGGCGACGACGCCATGGTCGCTGGATGCCGAAGGTGCGTATGAGGGAGATCTTATTTTAGTAGGTGGAGGTGATCCCATGTTTGCCAGCATGGCTTTGGCTCAGTGGGTGGAAGAGTTGAAAGCGAAAGGGTTAAAGAAAGTGAAAGGCAGAGTGGTGACAGACGCGCGTTATTTCCCTGAGCAGATGATTCCCAATGCGTGGGATTGGGGCGATGTTAGCAATTACTACGGCGCAGGCCCTTGCGGTCTCAATCTCGATTTTAACCGCTTCGACGTGAGCTTCCGTCCAGCAAAGGAAGTCGGTATGCCGGGTGAAATTGCTGAGATGTCGCCGCCGCTGCCTTGGTTGGCACGGGTGAACTTTACCGCGACTAGCGAGACTGATTCTAGTGGGTGGCTGTCTGTGTATGGTGGTCCTTATGCCAGTGCTTTGACATTTCGAGGACAGGTGCCACGGGATGGCGGGTTCATTTCAGCGGAAGGAGCCATTCCTGATCCGGCGTTTCATGGCGCGGAGCGGTTGAAGTCTTTGCTAGAGCTTGAAGGAGTCCCTGTTGTTGGCGAAGCAACGACGAGGCGTCGTCTAGAGATTGGCAACAGCGTGGCCCTGCCAGGGGCTATGGATGTGCTGTTGACTCATGATTCTGCGCCACTGCGAGAGATCGTGCGTTATCTTCACCGTACGAGTGATAATATGGTGACCGAGTGCCTGTTTCAAGAATTGACCAAGGCGGATCCGTTAAGTCGTCCGGCACGCGCTCTCATCAAGGGGCATTGGGAGAAACAAGGGGTGCCGTTCTTCGGGCTCCGGATGGAGGACGGTAGTGGATTGGCGCGGGCCGATGATATCCGTCCAGTTGATCTAGCAAAGGTTCTCTGGGCGGTGCAGCGCTCACCGATTGGAGAGGTGTTCAAGGAGACGTTGAACATTTATCACAATGGTCGCCTGCGCTGGAAAGGTGGTGCCATGAGTCGGGTGCGTGCTTACACCGGCTATTCCGACAATGGCTACACCTTTGCTCTCATGATCAATCACTACGAAGCGAGTGCGGATCGGTTAGCCAGCTGGCGTCTTCAAATCATGGAGACGCTCCTGGCGCTGCCTGCTGTTTCAGAGCGATAGCAAACTCGCCTCTTGCATTCATCAAAGGCTAACTTTAGTTGGTAACTATGAATTGCCCGCACTGTCAAGCTGCGCTGACTGAAGAGGTCGCTGCCTGCCCAAAGTGCCAATTCAATTATACGGACTTGGGAGGAGTCTTTGGAGAGATGCCTACGCTGAAGGGGGCTTTGTCAGACATGCCCCGAGTGCTTTCCATGCGTGAAGCCTCCAAGGTGCGTGCGTTGCTGAGGCGGTTTGATCGGCAGTTTCCCCAACTGAGTTTCAACTTGCTACTAACGACTGTACCGTCAACAGAGCCTTTGGCCAAGTACGCTTTCTGGATCTTTAATGGTCCTGAATTGTGCTCTCATTTGCACAAAGGCGGACTCAACTTTCACCTCTTGCTGGTGATCGATATTGAATATGATCGGGCCAATCTTTCTGTAGGTTATGGCTTAGAGCCCTTTTTGTCTGATGAGGATTTGCATAGCATGTTGGGCGTGGCCTCTACGAATATAGAAAAGAAAGCCTATGGAGATGCCATTCCGGAGATCATGGCAAAGGCGGCTGAAGTCCTTCATGAACGAGCTGAAGCCATTCCGCAGGTTTATGGCCTTCGGCGAAAGCGCCGTTCAAATGAACTCTAATCTGGTTGTCTCTGTTCTGTCGCCTTTCTAGGGTGTCGTTGCTATGTTTCGTCGTTTCGTGAGTGTGATTTGGCTTGGAGGCTTGCTAGCGCAGGCCGCTGAGTCGCCCATGGAGGCGGGCATGACTCTGACCAGAAAGCCTTACATTCAGCAGACGACCCCTCATTCTGCCGTGGTGGTATGGAGAGCATTGGGGCTAGGCACGCCTCAGTTAGGCTACGGCACGAACCCTAACGCACTGACGGAAGTCGTTTCTGATGGAATCACCAAGTATCCGGCAGAGGAACGTTTGGAGGACGGTGATGAGATCGCCTATCTGGCAAGCGCTCCGCCGAATACGTATCAGCATGAGTTCTTATTGGATGGGCTGGAGCCAAATGCGCGCTATTTCTATAGTATTTACGATGCTGAGGTATTGTTAGCAGGAGGGGCGGAGTCATACTATGTGCAGACCTTGCCAATGGCGGGTAGCGAGGTGTCACAGCGTTTCTGGGTCGTGGGTGATTCGGGGGACGGCGGGGAGCTTCAGTTGCAGGCGTTTCAAGCGGTCCAAGCTCAGGTGGCCGCTTCGGGACGAAAGATCGATGCCTACCTCCATCTAGGCGACATGGCCTACAATTTCGGAGAAGATTCGGAGTTCCAGAGGAACTTCTTCGATGTCTACGAGTCGCTTCTGAGGAACACGGTGACGTGGCCGACGATGGGAAACCATGAGGGGGCCTTGTCGAGTGGATTCTCAGGTGTGGGCCCTTACTTCGATGCCTATGTCGTACCCACGCGGGGAGAGTCCGGTGGTGTGCCTTCAGGAACGGAGAGCTATTATGCTTTTGATAGCGGGTCGATTCACTTTGTTTGTCTCAATAGTCATGACTTGAATCGTTTGCCTACCGGTGAAATGGCGCAGTGGTTACGTGAGGATTTGAGTCGAGCCACAGCGAAGTGGCTGATCGCTTTCTTTCATCACCCGCCCTATACGATGGGCACGCATGACAGCGATTGGGAGGCTCAGCTTCAGGAGATGCGAGAGCACTTTATGCCTATACTGGAGTCCCATGGCGTGGACTTGGTGTTAGCGGGGCATTCCCATACTTACGAACGATCGATGCTTATCGATGGGGCATACGCCACGCCAACAATGGTGGATGGCGTGGTCTATGATGATGGCGATGGCGATCCCGGTTTGGGAGGCGATGGTCCGTATAAGAAGAGTGAAGGGCTCAATACTAACGAAGGCACAGTAGCGGTGGTGGCAGGAAATGGCCGTGGTGCCGCTCAATCGATAGGGACGATGCCTGTCATGCGGCGCACTATTCCTCAGACGGGCTCGGTCTTGCTCGATGTGGATGGCGACACGCTCACAGGCTATATGATCAACAACATCGGTCAGATTCCGGATCGCTTTCAGATCATCAAATCTGGAACCGTGGAACCGCCTGAGCGGCTGGCTTATCCGTGGCGTCCGTTTGGTCCGCGAGTGACGACGGCTTTGTTAGGTGAGAAACGCTTGAAGATTGTCATCATGCCGAATCCTCGCGCACCTGATGCGGTGGTTCATTACACTCTAGATGGGAGCCCGCCTACGCTGGAGTCTCCAACAGTGACCGGCCCGATTGTGGTGGAACAGGATGTGTTCCTGAGGACTTTCTCCTCCTGGCGGGAAGATACTCGCCAGAGTCCAGAGACTCAAACGGGGTGGTTGCGTAGGCATCAGTTAGTGGGGGTGCGATTGCCGGTCTTGTCTGGCGAAGACGATGCCGTCGAGATGGGAGGTGTGTTAGAAAGTGCTGGGGAATCCCTCACCTTGGGGCATGGGCTTGTCGCCCTAAGCTTTCCCGATCTACAGCTCCCTAGAGATATCACCATTTCTCGGGCCTATATTCAGTTTACAGCAGCTTCGGCAAGTTCTCTCCCGGCGCAGGTGGTGATTCAGGCAGATGCGGAGCCGACTGCGGCTACCTTGGTGGCGAGTGATCATCCTCTTGCATCGCGGCTCAGGACGGCGTCTGAAGTGATGTGGGAGCTGCCTCCGTGGTCCTTTACAAACCAGCGTGGTTCGTCTCAGAGGACACCAGATCTTTCCGGTCCGATTCAAGAAGTGATTGGGCTCGATGGATGGTCACCGGGAGGGACTTTGAATGTCTTCCTTGAGAAAGGTGAAGAGGAGGGTGTGGGCACTCGCCAACTTGTCGCCTCGGAGAGAGGTGGTCAGACGGCTCCTTTTCTCGTGATTAACTATGAGCATGGGGCTCCGGTGGAAGTGGCGGCGTCGCAGCCTCCGCGAATTTCCCAGATCGAACGGGTTGGCGAATCAGTTAGCCGGCTGTTGTTTCGGCGTTATGTTGGTGCTGTCAATGGTGGCCAACTTCAGTATGTCCTCGAGGGCTCGAAGACGATGTTGCCGGGCACCTGGCAGCCTTTGGCTGATTGGCAGAAACTCGATTCTCTATCACTGCTCGATGGGCCTTGGCAATTCTACCGTTTCGAGAGGGGAGGCGAGATCGAAGGCGATCAGTTCATTCGCTTTCGCGTGATCGCTCCTTAATCGATGCGTACCTCAAGCCGAAGGTAACCCATTGCCGAGTTGGGTTGTAGGCGGACATCGTCGAAGTCCAAGGTCACCATACCGAACACATCTTCGATGGCCTGACTAGCTTCTAGAGGTGGAACGAACTCTTCCCAGTTCTCCATGTCTCCCGAGTGTGTGATCACATAGGAAAGATCAGGACGATCCTGGGCGCGGGGACGGCGGTAGCGGAGGGACAACTCACCGCTCGGGGATTCCAGAAGTTCTAGGGGCAGGTCCATTCGATCTGTATTTATGGGTGAGGTTCCCAATGCATACTCTAGCAAGTTGCTGCGACCGTCGCTATCAGGATCAGCGTTTGGGAGTGAGTCTGACCCTAGATTTCCGAGAAATAGCCAATCACGCCATTCGTCGAAGCTGCTCAACGGAGGAGAGACAGTTTCGTCGAGCGATTCTTCGGCTCCGGTGCCTGCTTTGATGATCAGGTCACTGACAAAGCCCTTGAAGCCACCTAGGAGAATCTTGATGCGGTTCTCTGGCTTTACCCAAGCGTCGAACTCCTCAGTGGGCACCTCGCTGATGGCTTCGCCGTCTAGGTAGGTGGTGGTGCTCTCCTTGTTCATCACGGTGCGCAGGTGCATCCAGGTTTTCAAACGAACGAGGTCATTGAGGTTCGGTTGCTGGGTGCGTCCGTAGACGCCGGTGATGGGGCCATTCCAAGGGTCTTTGTAAATCCATAGGCGCACTGGCTGAGAAAGCCCTTCGATATCCAGAGCGGGCATGTAGGCGGCACTGCCATTCATGTTAAACTCGTCAATAAAGATAATCGCTTCCACGCTAATCCACTCGGCATGAGGAGGAAAGAGATCGATGGCGAAGAGCGCATTGCGTTCAGTTTGGAGCACGCCGGTAGAGGAGTCGATACTGAGCGGGCGGAACTCTGGGCGGCTTGCCTCATAGCCAGGCCACTCGAAGTTCCCTGTATCGAACATGGGGATTCCGTTTGTGGCGAGTCGGTGCGAATTCTCGTTGGCTCCGGGGCGCTTTTTGACGATCTGCATGGCGTCGTTGAAGTCGCTATCGAGAGGATAGTACAGCCTCACGTTGCCATTGCCGAGAATCTTGCCGTAGACGCCTTGGGCAGGCTCGGACGGAATGGGCTGATACTGCTCGATGGTTTGATTGATCTTCTCCGTCACGGGAAAGTCCTTACGAGCAAAGCTGCGCTTTCCATCTGGCCAGAAGACCTCGGCTTCCACCCAGCCGCGCCGGGCGATTGCGGTATTGATGGTATAGTTAGGATTGGTTAGGACAAATGCTTGGTCCGGTGCTTCCCAGACGATACGCCCCGTCGAAAGATCAGCGCCGGGTGCAGCGAGGGTGAGATCATAAGTGCCACCGACCTCGGCCGATTCTGGTGTGCCTACGATTTCAATGTTAGGGGCTGGCTCCCATGCGGCTTCATAGTCTTGAGTGAACTGATAGAGATAGGCGCCGACGGCAAAGGCTCGGGATTGAATCGGGATGACAAACTCGTTCGACACATTCCAAACGTCTGTTTGGCGGTCATAGACCCCGTAGGGCGTCGGAATGTCCGCCTCGTCCACATCGGCAGGGTAGCCGTTCCACCCTAGCAATCCCTGATACTCGGGGAGCCACGGTGTGCCCGTATTGATGCCGCCGATGTTAACGCCTATGGGTGGGAGTTGGCGTTCGTCGTTGTCGGCAAACTGCGACACATATTCATAGTTCTGATTCCAACCAAGGCCTGAGACAAATGTTCGGTTTACTGCATTGGCTCCGAGCGCGTGATTGACGTTGTTGATCATGCCTTCGAAGTAGGCGGGTTTCGGATCGATGAGGTGAGCAGCGATAAGATCGAAGCTTTCAGAAATTCCGAAGAAGTAAGACACGCTCCGAAAGCGCTTGGATTCCGACGGGACGCTCGCACGATAAGGATTGCCCTCAGCCCAGAGCAGCATGTCCTCGGCACTCCCAATGATCTCGTCGCGAACGTGTTCATGATAGGGTTTTGGGCCGATAAGAGTTTGGTTATAGGAAATGGAGCGGTTCTTGCGCGCCCCACGGTTGGCGAAGTAGTAGGATCGCATCACTGCCCCGGAAGAATCGTAAAGTTTCTGCCAAGTGAAGCGTCGGAACTCACGCCATGCGAAAGCGTCTCCATTGAAGGTCTCGGCATTCCAAGGCATCCACTCTATCGCTAAGGATTCGTAGGCCGTGTCACCTGTAGCTCCAAAGAGGGCCGCCGCGGCCCAGGCAATGTCATCGCGTGCTTCTGCTAGAGATCCGTAGTGATTGATGCGTTGGTACCCGCCAGAGACACCGTGCTTTTCCACGGCCTTAAGGATGAAGTCCCAACCACGCTTTCCGGCGGCGAGGTAGCGTTCTGCGTCATCAGGGTAGTGGTGCTGGAAACTAGGCGAGGTGGCGATGTCCACGAGGGCACCCACGGCTGCACCTGTCGCGGGGAGCGTCTTGGGCCAGACGACCTGCGGGTCTCCTTCTGAAGGGAGAACGTTGGTTTCAAATGATCGTCCTCGGGGATGCACAAGGAAGAAGAACCCGCCGTCCGTGTCTTGCATCTTGGCGATGTAGTCGGCCTCCCACTTCGCCTCTTGAAGGACGTCAGGGATGCCATCGCCACTTTCGGGAATGCCTAAGTTGTCGATCTTCGTCGAATCCTCGGCACCAAGTTCGAGCAATTGATCCGCAGTGAACGTGAGTGCGTGTAAGGCCAGGGAGCTACTGATCGTGTACTTGCTGTAGTCGCCGGCATCGAAGTGGCCCAAAGAGACGTCGATCCAGGGGCCCGAGCCTGTGCTAGAGTCGAGCAATTCGTCGTCTGAGACTACCGTGGAACGGAGGCGTAGATCGTCGAGTCCTCCATGGAGGCGTTGGTCGCCAGCGCCTCCGAGCACGAGGTTGGAAGAGGAGTGTGGGTAGGCGGCAACTCCGGCTGTAGAGACTGTGGCATCCTGGGAAACTTCATCTACCCAAAGCCTTAAGCCCTCATCGGCTCCTGCTTCGAACGTTGCCGCGACGAAATGCCAGGCATTGTTTGTGATCGTGCGCGGGCTGATGACTTCTATATCGCCGACCGTCCAGCTAAGCTGTTTGCTAGCGGCGGTGAATTTCAGGGAAAAGTCGTCGCCCTTACTAAGGATTACCTGATTGCGGTCGCGCGTTTCCAGTTTGACCCAGGTACTGAGGGTGAGAGTATCAGTTTCTGCTAGAGCATCTAACGAATGCGCTTCGACAGCATCGTCCACCCCATCAAAACGGAGGCTGCTGGCTAACTTTCCGTCGCTCTGCCTAGTCGTGAACTCAGGATTCCCGAGTAGCAGGGCGGGTTCCCGATAAGACGAGATGTCTCTCAAGGCTTCGCGCTTGGTGAGCATGAACTCGTCAGCGAGTAGGTATCCGGTCGTGCTACTGTCGATGAGTTGGAGCGACACGGTCTGGCCCTGGAGGTCGCTGACATCCCAGTAGTTCCAAGTCAGCAGATTCTTGTCTATGCCGGTTGCCGTGCGAACGGGCGTTCCATCGATGAGAAGGTTGACTGCCGTGACTCCCGCTTGTTCGCCTCCGGTTGCAAGGTCGTAAGGCTGGTTTGACCCACCAATGAGGAAACCGAGCCACGGCTCGTCGATGACGAAACTAGCGGTGTTGAGGATACCAGTCGCGCGGGTTTCCAGATCAGGCGCATTCTCTTCGTCTTCGATTCTGTTGTAGATTTGGTAGGTGTTGATGAAGCCGACACCGTGGAAGCCGTTGAGTTCACCATAGCCTTGGCCATCAGGATTCTGCCAGGATTGCTGCGGCTTGATCGCTGCTCTCTCTGCCGTCTCGCCCTGACCAGGGTAGGCAGAGCGGGCGGGGCGTTCGCCAAAGGCGGTGCCGGTGGGATGACCGCTAAAGGGGTCTGAAATGGTTGCGGATTCGGCGTATGCTAGGTCGTTGAATCCAGCGACGACTTTGTCAGGGGCGACGACTTCCTTTCCGTCCATAGGCCACCACGCCACGACGTCACCGACGTAAGGAAAGAGCATGGATTCTGGCGAGCGGATCTGTGGAGCGGGGTGGGTTCTGAATTTTCCGAACTCCGTGAAGATGCCATTACTCTGCTCTCGGAAATTTCGGTAGGGAAAGGCATACTGCTGGTCATCGAACGGCATCGTGGCGGGCGCAAGGTGGCTGGGGGGATCGACGAAACGCGTGTAGGGCAGCGCATGGTCTTGGCCAGAGCGGTTGTGATAGATACCTAGGGCCAAGGTTCGCGCGAGTTGCTTGGGCATGGCTTCGCCCACGATGAAGGGCATGGACGCCCCTAATCCAGGAATGCGAAGGCGGTAGTTCCCCGGGGTGACGAGGTCACTGAAATCCATTTCAAGGACTCCATTGTAGGTGGGCCAGTGGCTGTCACCTCGAACGGTGTAAGGGTTTTGAGGGGATTGATAGACCGCGGCAGACGTCTCTGCATCGATGATCTCAAAAGCGGTGTCCAAGGGGAGGCCAATGGGAATCGCGTCCTCTAAGGAGGGGCCATCCTCAAGAGTGACCGAGGCCACGACCCATTCTCCCCGAGTTTCATCCGCCAAGAGCCAGCCTAGGTCGCCAAAGAACCCATGAACATACGCCTTCTTCACCCCATTGCCATCTTGACCTTTCCAGGTGGGTCCGTAGCCCACTTGATTGACATGAATCATCGGGCTGTAGCGGTTTGCTAGGGACTGAGTAGAGAAATCAAGATTCTCTAGCCATTTGGTATCCGCGCTGTCAGCATCAGAAACGGACACGCTTGCACCTGTGGGGATACTCTGGCCTAACAAGAGGTAAATCGAGTGGCTGATGCGCAAGTCGCCTCCACCTTTCTTGGCGTAATGCGTCCGTCGGCGGAAGCCGATCCGCTCGATGGCCACGGCGGTGTCATTGACCGTGACGGCGAGAGTGTCCTTGCTAGGCGCGTCCGCACTGGGAGCGAATGGACCCAAGAAATCCCAATCCTGAGGTGTTGTCAGCGGCGGAACCATGGAGACCCGTCCGCCTGCTGCTGCCCACCCTCCCGGGGCGTCTTGGGTGGTGATCCGTTCTAGCTCCAGCAATCGAGGCGCGAGGACGCGGAGTTGGTGCTGACCGATCTGAGGAAGCTCGAGCGCTTGCTCGAAATCCTTGGGTGTGGGTTCCCCTTGAGGAACGACCATGAAGGCAAGCAGAGGGAGTAATTTAAACATCACAATTCACAGGGTGGGGCTCGGCGACATCGATTCCGCACGCACAAGTCAGACCATACGATGCGAGATCGGTTTGGCAACGGGGCCCGCTCTCATTGAGGAGGCCTACGTGCCGCTCCTATTCCTGGAAACTCGCGAACTCGAAAGAAGATTGCTTGAAGTGGCTGGATGAAAGAGGTATCTAGTATGGATGAAATACACGCTCAATATTGACGAGGTCCTTCTTGAGCGTGTCATCGGGCTCACCGGAGCGGCGACCAAGACGGAGGCCATCCACATCGCGCTGCGGGACATTGACCGTAGAGCTCGCCTTCTAGAGGAGCTTCGGAGAGGGAGTGGGGTAGTGGATGATGAGATCAAGCGCCTGTTTGATCCGAATCCCGAGAGCGAACCGACGTTGCGCGTGGCCGAGGACTCCACGCCCTACACGACCAAGGGGCCAGCGTCGTGAGTGTCCCCGTGCTGGTAGATCGGTCTTGGTACTTTGCCGAGGCAGCTGGCGGGCGGGATCCGCTGCGTGGGCTCGCATTCATCGCGGAATCTCGGGACATCGCGACCTGTGGGCTCATTCGCGCCGAAGTTGGGCGTCGCGTGCGGGAACTGGGTTCCTTGGAGCGCTTCCGTGCGGCTTGGGAGGCGATGGTCAATGTGCCTTCAGATGCGGATTGCTGGGAGAGGACCATGGCCTTGGGGCGTCTGCTGGATGGGCGTGGCCTAGAAATTCCTCTCCCAGAGCTGCATGTGGCCACTTGTGCCTTGAGCATCAGCGCGGTCGTGCTGACATACGACCCTCTCTACGACAAGATTCCTGGCCTCCTGGCCACGGATCGCATCTACTAGCGCCCCATGGGAAAGATCCAGCTCCTCTCCGACACCCTCGCCAGCCAAGGCGCCGCTGGCGAAGTGGTGGAGCGTCCTGCCTCTGTGGTGAAAGAGCTGATCGAGAACAGCATCGATGCGGGTTCGAGGAACATTGAGATCCGTGTGCGGCGCGGGGGGATCTCATCGATCCAGATTGCCGATGACGGCTGCGGCATGGACAAGACGGATGCTCTGATGTGTCTAGAGCGCCATGCGACGAGCAAGCTGCGCGAGTCGAGCGATCTCGAGAGTATCTTGACCATGGGCTTTCGTGGTGAAGCGCTTCCGAGCATTGCTAGTGTGTCGAAGTTTCGCCTCACCACGCGAGAAACAAATGCGTTAGAGGGAACAGAGATTCTCATCAATGGCGGCAAGTTGATCTCGGTGAAGGAAGCGGGGGAAGCGCCAGGCACGCAGATCGAGGCGCGCTCGCTCTTTTATAACATGCCGGCCCGGCGTAAGTTTCTCCGGACGGAGAATACCGAGTTCAGCCACATCGAACATCAAGTGCGGGTTCATGCCATTGCCCATCCACGGATTCGATTCTCGCTTGTGCATAATGAGAGGACGGTCTTTCATTTGCCGGCGACGGAGAGCCTCTTCGAACGCGTGCGAGGGTTGGTCGGTAACGAGTTGGCGATGCGTTTGTTAGAAATTCGCCCGCAGGAACGCCATGGGATCAAGATCTCGGGCTTCATCGGTAAACCGGGGGTGAGTCGGAGCAATCGCAGCTTGCAGATGATCTTTCTCAACCGGCGTCCCGTGGAGGGAGCCATGTTGCAGTACGCCCTGCGTGAGGGTTACCACACCGCACTGATGAAAGGGCAGCAGGCCGTGACCTTTCTCTTTCTAGAGATGGATCCGCGCAAGGTGGATGTGAATGTGCACCCTGCCAAACGCGAGGTCCGCTTTCACGATGGAAACACGTTGAAGGCGATTGTCGCTGATGTCGTGGCAGAAACTCTCGAGCAACGTGAGAGTTCTAGTCCGAATACCGTGCAAGAAACGGCGAAACCGGCTGAGCCAGTGGCTCCGTTTGAAGTGCCAGAGGAAGAGGATCTTCGGCAGGAGACGCTGATTCCCGAGGTTGAGCAGCAGGCCTTGCGGAAAGACTGGTCGCCGCTCTTGGCTACGGATGCCCCGCCCGAACCTGCTTCTGCCGAGGAGGTCGTTCGACAGCCTGATAAAGAGCTAATCGAGACGCCGCCCGAGCCAGTGGCGGCTCAAGTGCCCAAGCCAAGTGATTTTCGTATTCTCGGTGTCATTGGGAAACTGTATGTTCTCATGGAGAACACGCAGGGGCTCGTGATGATGGATCAGCACGCGGCTCATGAAAGGATCCTCTTCGAGCAGATGCGCTCGCGAATGGAGACTGAGGGAGTGCCAACGCAGGCCCTGCTCATGCCGGTGACGATTGAGATGACGCCCAAGGACTTCGATCTTGTCCGGGAACATGTGGGGACCTTGCAGAAGTTAGGAATTGGTGCCGAGGTGTTTGGGGCAAATACTCTGAAGATCGATTCGCTGCCTACCTTTGTGAGTGAGAGTGATAGTAATCGATTTATCAATGATGTGCTGGAGGAACTTCCTAGGGACACGGGTCGGATGTCTTCTGTTCGGCTGGGCGAAGACATGGTGGCGACGACCGTGTGTCGGCATGCGGTGAAGGCGAACGATGATTTGCATCCCAAGGAGCTTGCGAAGTTGTTAGAAGATTTGTTGGGCTGCGAGCTGCCTTTCTGTTGTCCTCACGGAAGGCCGACGTTGGTGCAGATTTCGTTCAAGGAACTGGAGAAGAAGTTTGGCCGGGTGGTTTAGAGTGGAATGACGACGAGAGAAGCTTACATTGCCCTTAACCTTCTGCCCAAGATTGGGCCGGTGCGTGTGCGTAAACTGTTGGATCGATTTGAGTCTCCGCAGTCGATCTTGTCAGCCAAGCGCGACCAGATCATGGCGTTAGATGGTTTCGGGCAGGAAATGGCGGATCTCTTGGTGCATTGGGAGGATCGCATCGATTTGCAGCGGGAGCTGGATCTCATCCGTGATGCCAAGGTCGATGTGATCACGCCGGAGTGTGAGGATTACCCGCCGTCTCTCCGAGAGATCTATGACCCGCCGAGCGTGCTCTACGTATGGGGGAAGCTGACCAAAGCTGATCGGCGCGGAATTGGTGTTGTTGGCTCGCGAAGGGCCACCCATTACGGTTTGCAGACAGCAAAGAAGCTCAGCTATCAGATCGCTCGGGCCGGGCTCACGGTGATCAGCGGCTTGGCCCGAGGGATCGACACCGCAGCCCACGAGGGTGCTCTCGCCGGAGGGCGAACGGTGGCTGTGCTAGGCTCCGGGTTGGGGAAACTCTACCCGCCCGAGAATCAGGTGTTGGCGGAGAAGATTGCCCGGCAGGGAGCCGTGGTTTCCGAGTTTCCCATTCTCTACCTGCCAGACAAGCAGTCCTTTCCGCTGCGGAACCGCATTGTTAGCGGTTGGTCGAGCGGGGTTCTTGTGGTTGAGGCACCTCAACGGAGCGGCTCTCTCATCACAGCAAACCAGGCGGCAGAGCAGGGGAGGACTGTTTATGCCGTGCCGGGACCCATAGATCGGCCGACCTCACAAGGTTGCCATCGCCTGATTCAAGAAGGTGCCAAGCTCGTCATGGGCGTTGAAGATATCCTGGAAGATTTCGGCCAACTGGAATTGATCACTGAGGATGGTAAGGAGGAGACGTTGCCCGATCTTACAAAGGAGGAATCGACGCTTTTCGCGCTTCTGTCAGGCACTGAGGTCGGTATTGAAGATCTCATCCGTCAAGCTTGTTTGCCGTCTCAGGTCGTGGCCACGACGCTGATGCGTTTGGAGATGAAGCGTTTGGTCAAGCAATTGCCTGGCAAGCATTTCGTGCGGCGTTCGTGATGGAAGAAGAAGTCATTCAGGAGCTCTGGAGCGGGTATGGAAAGATCCTGCGAGTGCCACGCGATGGCGGGACCGTGATTGTTAAGCAGGTGCGGTTTCCGTCGATCGCGCATCATCCTCGAGGGTGGCATTCGGATCGGTCTCATCAGCGTAAGGTTCGCTCGTATGAGGTCGAGACGGCTTGGTATCAAGATTGGAGTGCTCGCTGCGATACGCAGTGTCGCGTACCCAAGTTACTAGCGTGTGAGCGGCATGATGCCGGTTTCGTCATTGAGTTAGAAGATTTAGATGCCGCAGGTTTTCCTGTGCGTTTGAGTAGCGTCACCTCAGACCAATTCAATGCATGCCTGCGTTGGCTCGCCGAGTTTCATGCCACCTACATGGGATGCGAACCTGAAGGGCTTTGGCCCGTGGGAACCTATTGGCATTTGGAAACCCGCCCGGATGAACTGGAGGTCTTGGAAGATCAGTCCTTGAAAGCGGCGGCCTCGAAGATTGATGAGCGGCTTCGGTCGGCGGCCTACCAGGGCTTTGTGCATGGCGACGCCAAGCTCGCGAATTTCTGCTTTTCAGAAGACGGTTGTCGCGTCGCGGCGGTGGATTTCCAGTATGTGGGCGGCGGCTGTGGAATTAAGGACGTGGCTTACTTCGTCGGCAGCTGTTTAGACGAACGCGAGTGTGAGGCGCAAGAAGAAGCGTTACTAGAGACCTACTTCACGTCATTGAGGGCTGCTCTCGCAAAGCGTCAGCCTGATATTGATGCCAATGCCGTGATTGCGGAATGGCGTGCCCTCTATCCAGTAGCCTGGACAGACTTTCATCGCTTCCTTAAGGGCTGGAGTCCGGGGCATTGGAAGATCAATTCCTACAGCGAACGTTTGGCTCGGGGCGTGGTTACGCAACTGAGTGAGAGCAGGGAGACCTGAAATAAATGGGGGGGAGCTGACTCATCATTCTAGAATCGGTATGGGTTACGCCCGAATGTAGTCGATCTCTTCGAGATCGAACTTGGAACGGCCCGAGCGCCGTGCAATTGGCGGAAGCGGTAGGCGATTGGGTTGGGCAGGCTGATCTGTTAGCCTACGATCTCCATGGCGCTGCGGGTCGGTTTCAGGCGGCGATAACCGTTGTCGATGCTGTCCTCGGAATGACCAACCCACTGCCGCGAAGGGCATGCAATTGGCGGAGATACGGAAGGGTCGTGAACACTATGCCAATGGTCAAGCCGGTGGTTAGAAGTGACTCTGCTAGGGCCGGGGGGCCGCACGGATTCTCAAGAACTGCTTCACTGGCGTTAAAGGCGTGACGAGATAGCGGACTTCTTCCGTCTGGGCGTCGAGGATCTTGCGATCACTGAGCTGAAGGATGATGTTGGTCGCCGCCGCAGTCCAAGTCTTGAGATCGGTTGAAATCTCGGAGATGTATTCCACATCGACGACATCACGGGGGCGCTGAATGCTCAGGAGCAGGCCATCAGCGGCGGATGAGAACTCAGGGAAAAGATGAGTGTTAGCGTCTTGGGGGTCAGAGGCAAAGGCGTACTCGTGGAAGTTTGTCAGGCCATCGCCATCGGGATCGGCATCGGCGGCCAACTCCGCTTCAGGGAGGCCTTTGAGAGCGGCGTCTTTCCAGATCTCGAACCGTCCAGTCGTCACCACTCCGGGAGTTCCTGTAGCCGTTTCGGCCAGCTTCCAGTTGCCGGGATCCTCACCGAACACTCTGGGATTCCGTCGTTCGATGGCGTGGCCGCTGTGCCAGAAGGCCTCCGGCCAAGTGCTATTCCTCTCAATGACGACTTGATCCAGAACCACGGTGGAGGTGTCTGACTGATCAAAGACCAGAGACACCCGGGTCGTTTCGTCCTCGGCCGTTCGCGTGCTCTCCAGCGGGCCTAACACCTGCGTGTCTTCAGGAGCGCCCTCTTGCACTTGCGCCGTCACGACGATGAGGTCACCTGGTTGGAGGATGATCTGACCAGGAAAGGTGAACTGATAGCTCCCGTCCAGACGAAATTTCGAGTTCAACAGAATGGCCTTGTTCGCCACATTCTGCAGTTCAATAAACGCCTCGTCGCTCGATTGGGGGCTGATCTCCGTGATGATGATGGCGTTAGAGAATGGCGCGGCGTTGGGAAATCCAAGGGAGGTGACGCTCGCCATGACCGGACGTTCGCCGTCGACAGTGGATTGTCGAATGACGCTTGCGCCCGTGATAACGGGACCAAACTGAAGTCCGTGATCGGCTCCAGTGAGTGCACCGAACTGGGTTTCGAATAGGTAGACTTGCCCTCCGTTCGGATCGATGGAGAAGGCGCTGCCGAAGTGCGTAGCAAGCGCCGTTGGGCGCTGTGCCGAACGCCAGCCAGGGTCTTCGTTCAGGACCAAGAGCCCTTTCGCGGGAACGACGGAGTTTGGCGGGAGGATGAATTTGGTTGGATCGTTAGGATTGTCGGTCAGCCCCCAACCGCTGACATTCTTTGCCACAGGGTTGGGATTGTAGAGTTCTATCGCGTCGCCATCGATGGCGCCATAGCTCCGGCCGAGGAAGTCCAGTTTCGACTTGTTCGAATAAAAGGCCGAACGCATTCCGAACGCATTGATGACGTCGAAGGCGCTGGCGATGTAGAGGCCTCGATTCCAGATCTGCAGCGTCGTGAGCAGGTTGTAGTTGAAGGTGACGAGGTGGCCTCGCCCGACGCCATTGTGTGTGAGAACGCCACGGCCTGTGAGCATGCACGTGTGGTTGGGATTGGTGATGGTGTGGGTGGCATCCGTGCGGGCCCGGTCTGTGTAGACACCTTCCGTACGGAGTCGATGCAGGTTGGGCAGAGCCTCTGCGCCAAGTCGCACGATGCTCGAAGGGGCGAGGCCGTCGATGCTGATACCAATGACGTATTCGATGGCTCCTTTGTCTGCCCCGACGTTCAGCGATTGATCCGCATTGATCCATGAACCGGGAATGTGTGGCAGCCCTAGCAGATCCATGGCGAGATTCCCAAGGTCACCGTTCCGAATGGGCATCTGTGAGGTGTCCGCCACGTAGAGTGGATTCACGTCCTCCGGTGGAATGAGGCGGGTTTCCTGATTGAGTTCATAGAGCTCCTGGCCAGCGGGGATGCCCGGGCCCCAAGCCTGGAAATGAATGGTGTAATTGAGAGGCCATTCAGGAAGGACGTGATTGTTGACCACGCCGCCGCCACCACCGCCATGATCGCAAGTCAGGATGATGGCCGTCTTCCCTTTGAGTCGTTCGTCTTCCTCGACCAACTTGAAGACTTCGCCCAATTCGACATCCACCCCTTTGATGGCCTCGTCCTGTGCGGTGCTGTACCAGTTGAAGCTGTGCCCAACGAGATCCGGAGCCACTAGATGAATGAAGCTGAAATCATAGGGCTCCGCCTTCATGTCTGCGATGTAGTTCTTGATGAAACTAGACGGTGCCTGTTCTGGAGTTCTGGGATAGCCAGTGATGCGGTAGTAAGTATCCAACACGGGCGTCTTGGGAAGAATCTCACTGATCACGACAGGCAGGTCAGGCTTTGGCGGGTCGACCACTCCTGGGGAACCCCCGGCTTCCGCACTCGCGCGCCAGTGCACAGCAAGATCGTGGTCGGGTTGGCTTGAGGGGGCTTTTAACACCAACGCGAATCCGAAGCCTCCCGGACTCCGCGGCCAAGGCGCTTGCGTGGCATAGCGAAAGCGCAAGAGATGGTTGGATTGTGAGGGCAGTCGGAGTTCGATCTTCGCGGAATCGGCTGGCAAGGTTCCCGCGAAGGTTCCCAGGATTCGAGCTTCCATTCCGTATCGACGTTGGAAGGCGTCGACATTAGCCACCACCACAGCGAATGCCTCTGGCTCAAGTGTGGCCTCATCGTCATCGAGCAATTGGAAGTCCGTGATCGTTCCATTGAGTTCCAGATCGGCACACGAAAGGGGTTGGTCCGTCGGGTTGAACAATTCCAGGTAATCGAAGGCCTCAGCTTCACTCAGGCCTGCCGCAATCTCGTCTTCAGAGGGCGCCAGGGGAGCGACCATGAGTTCGGAAACGACTAACCCGATTTGGCTCACGCCGGTGATCTCGGAGGCGAACGAAAGTATGAGGAAATAGAGGGCGCCTACTTGAGAGAGGGCGATGAAGAGTGGCCAGCGTCTTTTCACAGCAGAAGATTGATTGAAACAGCCGAGTCCACGCAAGGCGAGTCTTGTCTGACACAATTAGGGAGGTTCTTGCGTTTCTGAACAGTTGAGTCGGTTTAGGACGGGCCGCCGCCTGTGGCGCATCCTGCAGGCCCGCCCGCGTATTTTTTGACCATGGCTTCCACCTGCATCACACCCTGACTGATAATGGTTCGCTATGTCCAGACGCGACTTTCAGCCTGCGTTGCCTGGCGACCGACAAGTTTAAGCAAAGTTTACTCTCTGTCTAAGCGGTAGAGAAGGTGGCACGACAGAGTGGGAAGCTTGGGCTCGCGCGTTTGTTAAGGGTGCGAGTGAGTTACTCTACGCAGAGTGCAGCGTTTGGGAGTCGCTAGTTTGTGGAAGGTGTGTTTGCGAGGAATCGGGAGAAGGTGAAGCGGGAGCCTAAGGAAGCCGCCTTGTGTGGTCAGGCTTGGCGTGGGCTGCTGGATTTGCGTGGGATTGAATCCGTGTGAGGGATCGGTCGTTGTTATTAGCCGACTTGATATCGTAGGATTTTGAAAGGGAGGGCGAGCATCGGATTTCGGAGAAATATGCGACTATTAAAGCGTTTTTTTCGTTGTCTTCTGGGTGTTGGATGGGGGGCTCTCGCGCGCTCCTCTTCCACAGCGACTCTGGCAAAGATGCCCGAGCTACATTCAGTAGGGATCTATTAATGCGGCCTTCAAATACATGCAACTTTATTGATATTGATGGGTTTGAGATTGCATGAAACGAGACGGGTGGAAACTATCAAGTGAGCAGCAATTGTTGCAGCGTCAGAATGCTGTGAATATGTTCTTTCAAGAAGGCTACACCAAGACGGACATTGCGCTGGCGCTCGGCGCATCTAGACAAAATGTCAGTCGCTGGTGCAATCTTTATG
>CALLLI010000005.1 GCA_938082635.1 uncultured Verrucomicrobiales bacterium | reverse complement strand
GAGGCGAAGATCAAGGGAGCGCTCGAACTCTGCGGGGACTACGTTTTGAAAACCGACAAGGACATGGGAGCCAGCGAACTATGGGGCCTCTACATGACCCTGCTCAAAGCGGAGAGAGGCTTCCGGATGCTCAAGGGCACGCTCGGCTTGCGTCCGAACTTCCACCAGCTCGAACACCGCGTCGAAGCGCACATCTTCATCAGCGTGCTTGCCTACCACTTGTTAAGTTGGGTGCGCCACCATCTGGATCAGGCCGAGGACCCGCGGGAGTGGAAGACCTTGCGTCGCCTACTCAGCACGCACTCGTTGGTCAGCACCCGCCTGCCGCTGGAGGACGGTCGGATCGTGACGGTGCGCCAGCCGAGCCTGCCCGAAGCGGAGCAGACCCGGGTTTACCAAATCCTCGGGATTGACTGGAAACGGGCCTGCCCGGCGGTGAAATCAGAGCTGAAGGCCACGGCGACTTTGTAGTGCCTTTGCAAACCGAACCCTCGTTTTATAGGGGTAGCAGGCCAGTAATAAGAAACTTAGGCTAGGAGCCGTGGCTTTGGTTCCTATGCCTCGCTAAGGATCTCTTTGTCTCCTAGGCCGAAACCGTCATGCACGACGCGAGCGGCGCGCTCGACTTCTGCTTCATCGACGATGACGGCGGTCTTGATCTCGGAGGTGGAGATCATCTTGATATTAATGCCAGCGTCCGCGAGCGAGCTGAACATGTCTGCCGCGACGCCTGAGTGAGAGCGCATGCCGATGCCGACAGCGCTGACCTTGGCCACGCCTTCTTCTGAAGTGACTCGAGTACCTTCGGCGAAGTCGCCGACGGCTAGTTCTAGCACTTCTTTGGCTTTGGCGAGTTCATTCACGTTGAGTGTGAACGAAATGTCCGTTACCCCGTCTTCAGAGGTGTTCTGCACGATCATATCGATGATGATGCCGGCATCTGCTATGGCGCGGAAGATGCGTGAAGCGAAGCCTGGCTGGTCGGGCACATTGCCGACGCGCACCTTGGCTTGGTTCCGTTCAAGACTGACGCCGCGAATGACGACGGCTTCCATGTGGGGTTTCTCTTCCATGACAATGGTTCCAGGATTGGTGTTTAGGCTAGAGCAGACTTCAAAGATGACGCCGAATTTCTTGGCGAACTCGACCGAGCGTGACTGCATCACTTTCGAGCCGGAGCTGGCCATTTCTAACATTTCATCGTAACTGATTTCACCGATCTTACGTGCGTTGGGCACGACACGAGGGTCACAAGTATAGACGCCATCGACGTCTGTCAGGATCTGGCAACGATCAGCGCCGACTGCTGAGGCCATGGCGATGGCGGAGAGATCTGAGCCACCGCGTCCGAGCGTTGAGATGCGTCCGTCAGGGGCTTGGCCCTGGAAACCGGCGATGATGACGATGTTACCGTCATTGAGAAGACGATGCACCTCGTTCGGTGAGATGTTCTTGATCCTAGCTTTGGTGTGATCGCCGTCGGTGGCGATTCCCGCTTGGGCTCCTGTGAGGGAAACGGCTTTGCCTCCTAGCTCGTCGATGGCCATGGAGAGTAAGGCAATTGTCGTCTGCTCGCCGGTGGCGAGCAGGACGTCCATCTCCCGCTTGGTGGGGCTGGAAGAGACCTCACTGGCTAGTTTGAGAAGATTGTCAGTGACGCCGGCCATGGCAGAGACGACGGCGACGACGCTGTTGCCTTCCGCTTGGGTGGCCATGACGCGCTTGGCGACATTGGTGATGCGCTCCGTGGTGCCGACAGAGGTGCCACCGTATTTCTGAACGATCAGCGACATGGCTTATAAACCTAACTGGCGAAGGACATCGTCTTTATCGGTCTTCGCTTTAAACATGGGGAACTCGGCTTTCAGAATGACCTCACTGTCCTTCAAGCCGTGGCCGGTGACGGTGCAAACGACGGTGCTGCCTGGTTTGACTGCGGCGAAAGGACATTTCTCACAGCGGCGGTCGTTATCGATACACTTAAATAGGCCGGCGATGGAGGCCGCGCTGGCGGGTTCGACAAAGATGCCTTCATTTGAGGCGAGCCAACGTTGGGCTTCGAGAATTTCGTCGTCTGTGATGATGTCAATGTGGCCGCCGGAATCGTTGATGGCCGTCATGGCACCATCCCAACTAGCAGGGTTGCCAATACGAATCGCGGTAGCGATCGTTTCAGGATTGGTCACCGGGGCACCATGATAGAGAGGTGCTGAGCCTGCGGCTTGGAAGCCAACCATCTTGGGCAGGCTCTGACATTTGTCTGCTGCGTGGAACTCGGTGTAGCCTTTCCAATAAGCCGTGATGTTGCCAGCATTGCCCACGGGCAAGACATGGAGATCGGGCGCGTTGCCTAACGTTTCAATGATTTCGAAAGAGGCGGACTTCTGGCCTTCGATGCGGAAGGGATTGATCGAGTTGACGACCTCAAAGCTTTCTAGGGCACCAATCTCGCGAACAAGATCGAGTGCTTCGTCGAAGTTTCCATCGATCTCGACGACCTTGGCTCCATAGACGAGTGCCTGGGCGAGCTTGCCTTTGGCAATCTTGCCAGCAGGGAGGATGACGACGCAATCCATGCCAGCGCGTGCGGCATAGGCGGCGGCAGAAGCGGACGTGTTGCCGGTAGATGCGCAGATGGCGGCTTTCACCCCTGCCTCGGCGGCCTTGGAAATGGCCATGGTCATGCCACGGTCTTTAAAGGAGCCAGTGGGGTTGAGGCCTTCGTACTTTACGTAGACTTGGCAGTCCTGGCCTAGCTTCTCGGAGAGGCGTGGTGCATGGATGAGGGGCGTAGAGCCCTCACTCAATGAGACTACGGGAGTGGCTTCGCTGACCGGAAGAAACTCGCGGTAGCGGGAAATGACACCTTGGTCGTGGTTCATGGGAAACAGTTAGGCTGGATCTTCGAAGGACTCGACGCGAAGTAGGGTCGTGTCGTCACTGGTGCAGGACAAGCCTTGGATCTGAGCGAGTGCTTGTTTGACGGAGCCGTAGGGAGCGCGATCTAAAGTCAATACCAAGTCGGCCATGGCGGCCGTGGACTCTGGCTGATGTACCGAAGTGATGCCGATGTCGTGGCTGCCCATGATTTGGGCGATCTGAGCGAGCACGCCGGGACGATTCTCGACATTCAGGCGCAAGTAATACTGGGAAACCGTGGCCTCGATAGGCTTTACCTGGGCGAGTTCGTGCGAAGGGACGTAGCCGCGTTTCTCGTCGTGTTGCAGGCCTACAGCGGCGTCTACAATGTCGGCGATGACCGAGCTGGAGGTCGGGTTCTGGCCCGCGCCACTGCCGTAGAAGAGGGTTTCACCCACGAGATCGCCTTCCACCATGACGGCGTTGTAGACGCCGTTGACGGAAGCCAGCAGATGCTGCTTTGGCACGAGGCAAGGTTGCACGCGCACTTCGATGAGCTCGCCTTCTGTGCAGCGGATGATGCCTAACAGTTTGACGGTGTAGCCCATCGTCTCGACGAATTGGATATCGCCTAGGCGAATGTCTTCAATGCCTTCGACGTGAATTTGATCTGCCGGGACCCAGCGTCCGGAAGCGAGCGAGCCTAACAAGACTGCTTTGTGGCCAGCGTCCCAGCCATTGACATCAAGTGTAGGATCCGCTTCGGCATAGCCAAGTGCCTGGGCTTCTTTTAGCGCGGCTTGATAGCTCAGGCCTTCCTCACGCATGCGTGTGAGGATGTAGTTGCAGGTGCCATTGATGATTCCGGAGATCATCTGGATGGCATTGCCTACTAACGATTCCTGAATCGCTTTAATGATAGGGATGCCTCCGGCGACTGCCGCTTCGAAATAGACAGGGACTTCCATTTCCTGAGCGAGCGAGAAGATCTCTTGCCCATGCTCAGCGAGGAGCGCCTTGTTCCCGGTGACGACGACCTTCTTCTTGCGAAGCGCCGCTATGACTAACTCTTTCGCCTGTTCGATGCCGCCGATGAGTTCGACAATGACATCGATCTCGTCGTCTTCGATCAGATCTTCCCAGCTTCCTGTGAAGAGTTCGCTAGGTATGGGCGGTTCGTGTTCGCGAACCTTGCTCAGATCGCGAACGGCGATCTTCCGAATGTTCAGGTCAGCGTTGGCGCGCGTCGAGAGGAGCTCTCGATTCTTGAGGACATTGGCGTAGACACCCATGCCCACATTGCCTAGGCCCGCCAGTCCGATCTCAATCTGTCTACGTCCCATCAAAGTAGGTTTGGGGTGGGCCTTCGCTAAGCGATTGCTAGCGCTTACCCGAGAATCTTATTCCAATCTGAAAGTCGTTCTGCCTGACTAGCAAAGAGCTCGTCGGTGGAGTCTAAGATATCGATCCCAGTGATCTTGTCGCCTTGAGCGATCGCGTCGACGACGTCCTGACCTTTGGTCACATGGCCGAAGACCGTGTGCTTGTGATCGAGGTGCGGTGTCGGGCCGTGCGTGATAAAGAACTGGCTGCCATTGGTCTGAGGACCGGAGTTTGCCATGGAGAAGATGCCCGGCTTGTCGTGCTTCAAGTGCGGACGGAATTCGTCTTCAAACTTGTAGCCGGGGCCGCTTGTGCCCGTGCCAGTAGGATCGCCACCTTGGACCATGAAATTTGCGATTACACGGTGGAAAGTGATGCCGTCGTAATAACCGCGCTTGGCGAGATTGAGGAAACTTGCCACGGTTACAGGAACATCTCCGCCATAGAAGGTGGCTTCGATATTTCCCTTGTCAGTTTTCAGGACAATGTGGATATCAGACATGGCTCAATGCCTAGGATCGAATGAAGCGCCGCGCAACCCCAGGTTCTACAAATGATCACGCGATTCGCTCCTAGCCCGACGGGGCATCTACACCTGGGGCATGCCTATGCGGCTTGGGTTGCTTGGCAGGCAGCGCTGAAAGCCGGGGGGGACTATCTCCTGCGTTGGGAAGACATCGATGCCGCCCGCTGTCGGCCAGAGTATGAGACCTCTACCCTGGAGGATCTCGATTGGCTGGGATTTGCTCCAGACGATGCCTCCATGCGGCAGATAGAACGGTTGCCAGCATACGAGCAGGCTCTGGCGAGCTTGCGGGATCGGGACTTGCTCTATCCTTGCTTCTGCACGCGGCGAGACATCCAGGGCGAAATTGCGCAGTCTGGTCGAGCGCCCCATGGCCCGGATGGGCCGATCTATCCGGGGATTTGTCGACAACTCTCGACGGCTGAAGTTCGGCGGCGCATCGATGGAGGGGAGGCGCATGCCTGGCGTCTCAGGATGGATCGAGCTGTAGTAATGGTTGGGAATCTGACTTGGCGCGATCTGGAGGCTGGTGAGCAAATGGCTCGTCCGGAGATCTTTGGCGATGTCGTTCTGGCTAGGAAAGACATTCCGACGAGCTATCACCTGGCGGTGACGATCGATGATGCTGATCAAGAAATCACGTTAGTGACCCGTGGATTGGATTTGTTTGAGTCTACGCACATTCACCGACTCTTACAGGCTTTGTTCGAATTGGCCGTGCCTACGTGGCATCATCACCGGCTCATTTGTGATGCGGAGGGTAAGCGTCTCGCGAAGCGGGATGCGGCGACGACGTTGCGGACATTGCGAGAATGTGGGGCTACGCCGGAAGAGATTCGTGTTCGCTTGGGAATCGATGAGGGTTAGTGTTGTGGCAGGTGTTGGGCACTTGCACGGCGAGGTGAGATTGACTAGCGTGATGGTTATGAAGACGTGTCTTGGATGGATAGTCGTCGTTGTCGGAATGGCTTTGCTCCTTGATGGGGGAAACGAAGCCCTATCGTTTGCCGGAATTGTTGCCGCCTGCCAGCGATCCGAAGCCGTTGGAGTTCAGTGAATGGCGTGCCGAAGATTTCGAGGTGTTTGTGGCATATTTCGAGGAGCACCAAGCTTCACTCGCAGACTGTGTTTGTGTGAGGCTATTGAAAAGAGCAGCCGAGTGCTCGTGTGGTCATCTTGAGGTGGCTGGTCGAAACGGAGCCAATCTCGGGGCTTGGTTAAGGATCGCTGGCAGGTTAAGGAAACAACCTCCACCATATTTGAAATGCCAAAACTTAACACAAGACGAAATCACACACCTCGCTTCAAGTTCCGCGTTGCTCTCGAAGCCGCCAAGGGCGTGAGAAGCATCAACGAGATTGCTGCAGAGCATAAACTTGCCCCCTCTCAGGTCACGGCATGGAAGAAAGAACTGCACTCTGAAGGCAGTGCTCTCTTTGAAAGGAAGAACGCTAGTACAGATCGGCGGAAGTCCGTTTAGGCGGGAAAGCCTTTGAACATCCATTTGAATGGTTTCGCCATGGTCGCATTGTAGTAATCGATGAAGGCCATGATTCGGTCGCGGAGTTGGTCAGTTGAAGCGAAGCTGGCAG
>CALLLI010000004.1 GCA_938082635.1 uncultured Verrucomicrobiales bacterium | reverse complement strand
GATCGAGGGATGCTCACTCAAGCGCGCATTGACGAAGATCTACGCCATCTTGACGGCTTAGCCTGGATCTCTGCCTTGAATCACAAATCGGTCAACGCCCTTGTCGAAGAAGGATCGATGCAGCCAGAGCTGTTTGATGACTATGGAGTGGCCGAGATAGCATCTCCCAGTTACCCAGAGGAACGCTTGGTTGTCTGCCACAACCCGGCTCTATCAAAGAAACGTGCCGAGAAACGCATAGAACTCATGGCCGTCACCGAACTCAAACTAGCAGAAATTCAGAAAGCAACTCAGCGGAAAAAGAACGCCTATCGAGGCAAAGACCGAATCGCACAGCGTATCCAGCGCGACGTGGGAAAGTATAAGATGCTCAAACACTATGAGCTAAAGATCGAAGAGGACGGATTTGAATTCGAGCGTAATGAAGAATCCGTTATCAAGGAGGCTGCAATTGATGGTTTCTATATCATACGCGCCGGTAAGATCGACAAGGACGAAATGGAAAGCGGCGAGCTAGTCGATTCTTACAAGAAGCTCAGCAACGTGGAGCGAGCCTTTCGGACACTCAAGTCCGTTGATCTACGAGTGCGCCCGATCCATCATCGAGAAGAAGAGATGGTGAGAGCGCACATCTTTCTATGCATGCTAGCATACTACGTGGAGTGGCACATGAAAGAAGCTCTCGCGCCAATGCTCTTTACCGACGAGAATAAAGACGAAGCCAAGGCTGCGCGCAAATGTGAGGCTGAACCAGTCGAGAAATCACCTGAGGCGAAGCGAAAGGCAGACGAAAAGACGGACAGCCACGGGCGCCCATTGCACAGCTTCGCGACACTCATGGTCAGTCTGCAGGGAATCGTGCGAAACCGGATTGAACCGGGAATCAAGGGGATACCGACATTCACCAAAGAGACGCGCCCCGAAGCGATACAGCGCCACGCCCTGGATCTCCTGGGGCTTGAGTCGACAGGGTGTTAGAGCGACCTGAAAAGCGGAAACGGTTGGCGTAGCCAGTAGAGTCCATTTCCGATTTTCTTAAGTCTTTCTTCATCAATACCTTAGCTTGATCGCATAGGTGTAACTTCAGCTTAAACCACTTGAAGGCGAACGCTTCGAAATCCACGAAACTCTGACACTCTCCCAGGAGGCTGAGCGGCTGATCGGCTCAACGCCAATTCCAATACCCTCAAAGTCAAGTTCGGGGAACTCCTCTCTCACAAGCTCATCCAGATGAAGGGCAAGGGACGAGGAACCTACTACACGTGGAAGTGAGACGCTCCAGCACAGGTCGACCGTTTCGCAATACTCAGCGGTGCTCTCACAGTTGCTCGACACGCAGCCGGAGGTAGTGCCGCACGCCGTCGCCGATCGGCGAAGTGAAGCGTACGGTGACCAGTGCGCGGCCGTCGCCAAGGTTGGTTTGGCTGACGAATTCTTTGTTAGGCGCGGTGTCGGTCCAGGTTCTCAGATCGGTCGAAGCCTCGATGCCGATGCTGGCGCCCTCGGCACCGAGGTTGATCGGATAGCTCAATGCTAGTCTCGTCTGCAGGCTGCCGCCGATGTCGTAGGTCTCGAAGCTCGCCGTCGGCACGAGTGGCGGCAGACCACGGCTGGAGCCCGTGGCGTAATCGATGAGGTCGGCGATGCCGTTGCCATCGTCGTCTCCTAGCGGATTGATCGGGAAGGTGACAACGTCAGCATCAGACGGCCCGACGGGAGTGAGAACGGTCGCCACGATTTCCGCGTCCGGCGCGACGAGCTGGATGGTCTCGCCAGCGTTGGAGATGTGGCCTTCATAGTTGCCCTGAACGAAAAGCTCCTGGCCACCGCTCGGTTCGGTCGTGCGGGCAAGAAAGCTGAGCACATTGGGCGAAACGTAGAGCGAACCGCTTGCCGGAATCACGGTGCCCGGTCGAAATGCATGCTCGACGCCTCCGGCCAAGCTCCAGTTGGAAAGGTCGACCGCCACGCCGTTGGGGTTATCCAATCGGATGTATTCCTCGTCCTGATTGCCCGAGATGGGATTGAAATCAATCGGGCCGAACTCGATCTGCGGATTTCCGGATTGAGCGTGCGGGATACCAGCAGCGCCAGGGTACTCTGCTAGATTGTCAACACTGTGCGTCACGTAAAGGTGACGGCGCCGGGCGTCGACGACGTTCTTGATAGCGCGCGCGCTGGAGGCGAGACTCCGATCCTCCGATTGCAGCAGCGCCGACAACTCGTCGAGCCGCGTTTCCAGCTTTCGTTCGGCAAGCGGCGTGCCCGGCGGCTGCAGCAACTCGTCCATCAACGTGCGCAACCGCCGCAGGTACATTTCCCTGGTGACCGGATTGTCGTAAATCGCGTCGGTCAGTCGACTCCACTGTTCGTCGGATTTGCCCTCAAGGTTGGCCCAAGACCGATGGACATACTCACTGCTTCCAAGAAACGGGTGGGATGTCGGGTCGCTTGCGGGAGTAATAAACGCGATATTACGGTCCCACGGGATCACCTGCCAACGGCCCGTTCCGTCGTTGTCGCGATACATGAAATAGTTGTGCGTTTCGTGATCGTAATCGCAACTGATGACCGTCGCCGCCAGGTAGTTGATCACGGCCGGGACGTCGACGTTGTCCATCACATACGGATACCGATCCGGGTTGTCTTCATCAACACCAGCAACCAACTCATCGAGATCCCACGCGGGCACATGTTTGAACAAATCAAAGAGCCCGCCGGGGACTAAATCCCACTTGCGCGTACGTTTGTTATTGTCGTTGCGATAGAATCTATAAGAGCGGTCTACCGGATCCGTGAGCGAGTTGAACATCTTATACAGCGCGCCGTTTCCGTCCAACCCGTTGCGTTTGAGTAAGGTTTCGTCCACTTGATCGAAGAATGTATCGACACTGACAAAGCTGCCGTTGCGGTGAAAGCGCATGGGAAACGCTTGGGGCGTCGGGGTTTGCGCGTCGTGGTAGAGTTCGTAAGCGATCAGCTCAGCGATTTCTCCCGTGCTTGATCGCGTATTAAATTGGCGCACACGGGGCGCGTCGGCCGAATGGCGAAAGTCGAAGCCGCGATTCATCTCAAACTTCAAGCCCGCTCCCGTACCTCCGGCGCCGCGACCGTGGACCCAAACATTGTCATAAAACTCGCCCTCGAAAAACAAGGACGCCCGCGATCCGCCGACGGTCCCCGCCGCCGAGACATTCGCGGTGAACCAGTGCAACACGGGCAATGACGTGGTGATCGAAACATCGACCATCGTGCCGAGATACTCGGGAGTGCCCAGCGGGTCTGCAAACGGCGGCCAACTTGAGGTGTTGTCCTGACTGTCCGATGCCGTGATACGGTAGCGTAGCATTTGCCCGGCCTTGGCAACTCCGGCCGGGATGGTCGCGCCAAACACGCCGTCGCCAGCAAGGCGGTCGCCGTGCGCTCCGTCGTCTAGCATCGGCACCTTAAACTCGGCGTCGAACATCACGCGGTAGTGAAGCAACACCTCGTCAATGCTCTCAGAGGTCGGCCTAACCGTGGCGGTCACACCCATTGAAGACGAACGGGTGAAAAACGGAGGGGTCGCAGCGAGTGCCCCCTCCGGCTCTGATACCCGACTGACAATGGGACCGACGTCGGCCACGGCCATGCCGTTCTGCGCTCCGGGCGTCGGCTGCGTGAAATAACGAGCCAAGCCCGGGAGAAATCCTTCGCTTGCATCAGCATTCGCATCCGGCGAAACCATCGCCCCCTTGTTGGGCACCAACCCGTAAGAGGTGTTGGCAAACTGGGTCGGGTACTCAGAGGCGAACTCGCTGGCGATGCCCAAGTCCGGCTGCACCAGGCCAAGGTATTCGCCTCCGCTGCTCAACTGAAAGTCGGTGTGCAACTCGGAGCCGACCCGCGCCCGATCCTTCTTCGAAGCGAACACCATGAGGAACCCGCCGGGCGCAATCTCCACCGATGGAAACGTCCATTTGTCGAGATTGTCGTCGTTGTCTGTCAGATGCCATCCCTCGAGATTGATCGTCGCAGCGGTGGGGTTGTGGATTTCGATCCAGTCCGACGCGTCGCCGTCCTCGTCACGCAAACCGTTGCTGTTGGCAGCGAGGAACTCGGAAATCAGTGCCTGGGGCGCACCGAAGGCCTGGCTGGTGCCGAGGTTGGCAGTGGCCGCAACCACAGCCGCGACTAGAAACAGGGGTGCGGTTCTCATGAGATGGCGTGCATGCTAGAAAGACGATTCCTCACCCTACACACTGACTGAATCACAAATCATACTGCGGGATCTTCATCCAGTCGCCACCTTTAAGCGCAGACTGGTGAGCAACCACGCCGGCCAGGGTCATGTTCAGGGCGTCCCCCACATGCACAATGGGCGTCTTGTCCAGGAGGATGGACTCAATGAAATTGTTCGTTAGGTGCCCATGAGAGCCGCCATGCCCGCCGCCGTCAACGCCTGGTGGCAGAGGTGGACGATCTCCCTTGATGCTTTTGTCATGGGGCTTTTGTCCATAGACCCGGCCTTGTTCACCATGGGCATTCTTCATATCCCAGCTTCCCGCCATTCGTGAGATGCCATCCTCACTGGTCTTGAGCATGGCGATTTCCGTGCCGAAGGGGTTCTTGTGCTGGTTGTTGCCGTCCTTGTATTCGGGGTAGAGACCGGGCGTACCCAGCGCCGATACTTCGGTGAAGCGGCCGCCGGTGATGGAAACGTAGTAGGCGGTCGCGTGGGTGGGATACCACATCGGAGGGAGAGCCTTTCGCCAGCCGTTGAGATCAACCTTGCCGCTCTTGGGATTGTAGCCAGGAAGTCCCTTGGGCCCGAAGTCATGATAGTATTCGCCCTCGGAATAAACGATCTTACCCAAGGCGCCCGCTTGATATTGCAGGCGCTTTGCATAGCAATCCGCATGAAACGTGGACGTCTCATTCATCATGTACTTCATGCCGCTCTTCTTAACGGCGTTGAATAGTTTCTCGGCCTCATCCTCCGCTTCAAACCCAAACACGGCGGGCACGGCAGAGACCACATGCTTGTCATGCTCCAGGCCCATGATGGCCAGGCGCGCATGACTCGGCGCATCGGTCGCAATGTAGATCGCCTCGATGCTCTTGTCCTTGATCATCTCTTCGCAGGACGGGTAGGTCTTCTTTGCACCTACTGCCTTTGCTAGGCCGGCACACCGCTCGGGGTCGAGATCCGTGGCGGCCACCACGTCGACGTTGGGGTGGTTTTGATAGAAGAAGGACGCGCCGAACGCGCAGAGGCCGTATCCCGCGATGCCAACACGGATCTTGCGATCAGAGACAGGCTGCCAGTCTTTCGCTGCGTTTGGATCATCCTGACCTTTTTCAAAACCGGGAATGACCTTTCCGTCGGCATCTTTCGGGGGCTCTTGAGCTCCCGCCTGGCCAGCCAATCCGGTCATACCGAGAAAGGCGCTAGCACCGCCGACTCCATGTAAGAAGCCCCGCCGCGACATCCCGGCTTGTTCCAGGTTCTCGATTGGATTCTTGTTATCGCTGTTCTGTTCCTTGTTGCTCATGATTCTTTCTTCTTGGATTTATCTATCGTAAACCCCGACCGACGCTACTTCACCGTTATCGGATCTCGACGTCGTCAATAAACCAACCGGCACCCGCGGAATCGCTGCTGAGGAACTCGAACTCGATGATGATGCTGCCTGCGTCTAGGGCCTCCTGGGGAAGCCTGAGTCTGAACTCGGTCCAGTCGTCCGTGTTCCTTTCGGATAGAAACAATGCCGGAGTGAGCTCTGGGATCGGAGACCCGTCATCGCCCCGCAAGATGTTCAGCCGCCCGCCAGATTGGTCGCTGGTTTCGAGGAAATACCAGAAAGTGAGGGTCGCACGGCTCAGCTCGGCGATGTCGACCACGGGAGAGCGTAGCCCAATCCCGAGGTTGGTGTCTGGATTGGCGATCCCGGCCTCGAAATCGGCGTCCAGGTCCGTGCCGAACACGTTGGCTCCGCTGTGGGGTCCCGAAGGGCCGGCGACGGGCGGGCCAATTTCCCACGTCGTGTTGCTGACGATACCGTTAGTCTCGATGGTCCAGCCATCTGCTCCATCTTCGAAATCCGCCTGTAAGGACGGCGGGAAGTCCTTTTCTCGCACCACGAAGAAGCGCGGGGTTCCGGAGGCCACGACATCTGTCAGGGTGTTGGTGCCATTGCCAGAGGCGGTGATGTCTCCGTGACCTTCGTAGACGTCCCACGCGGCAGGAGGGGTGGAAAGATCAATGGCGCTGAGAAGGTCGTAAAGCTTATGAGCCCGGCTGTTCCAGGTGAGGGCCACGGTATCGTTAGCCGCGTCGTGGTCGATCTCGGTGACCTTGAAAGGAGTCACTTCTTCCAACGTTACCGCAGCAAGGACTGCGTTGGTGTCAGCACCGATAGGAGAGTCGTCCAGAGCCACCTGAAAGGAACTGTCGGCGGCCGTGAACGTGTAATTGTAGATCACGCCGAAGTCCGATCCATCCTCACTAGCCCCGTTCGTCTCGAGCCCATGCTCAAGGTCGTCGACGGCAAGGGTCAAGGTTCCCGGCACGGTCTCCACCGAGATGTCGAAATTGCGGATCTCCGTTCCCTGGGCAGGGAACCAACTTTCCTGGAAGATGAGCTGAAGCTTGTATTCGGTGCCCGGCACGACTTCCAAGTCAAACGCCCAATTGGCGTTGTACCAAACGTGATTCACCACGACTTCCAGGGCGTCGTCGTCGGCAGAAGGACCGTAGTCCGCGCCGTTGGCTGCATCCGGATTTGCGTTAGAATAGTCGAATTCCAGGGTGCCCTCAGCGGGGGCGATGCCTTCAGGCGGGTCGTCCACGCTCGCACCGACAAAGTCGATGCCCTGCACGGTCTTGTCTGGCCCGCCTAGATTGAAGGCGTAGATGATGTTCCCGCTCAAGTCGAGACCCTCTCCGGCGTCGCCACCCGTAAACGGGGTGAGCGAGCCCAGGACAAACGGGGCAGCGGTGGTGGTGAAGTTCCAGGTCGTCTCGTCACTGATCCCTGCAAACGGGTTGCCGGCCAGGTCCTGGAAGGCGCCAGGGTCGATCTCAATATACAACTCGGTCTGGAACGGAAGTGCGGCGGTAGGCATGACTGTGACTTGGTTGTCACTGATGGTGACGGCGGCTGTGGTCACGTCGATGGTGTCGATCACCATGGCGTCGTCGGTCCGCCGAATGACGATGTTGCCTGTGCCCTTCTGGGCCTTCTCATCAAAGGTGAGCGTTAGTCTGTCGTCAGGCAACACGTCAGTGGCTCCGTTAGTCGGGCTATCCACGGAGCCGACGGCGGGCTCAGTCACATCGTTCCCAGCGGTCGTGAAATTCCACGTGGTGGTGTCGGAGATCCCCGCGAAAGGGTTGCCGGAGGAATCGGTGATGGCCTCAGGATCGATCTGTACATAGTAACCGGTGTTCGCCATCAGATTTCTGCTAGGGTTAATGCTAACACTTTCACTGCTTCGGAGAAGGTTCGGCGAGGTCGTCACGTCGAAGGTTTCCACCACGGCGTCACTGACAGACTCCTTAATGGTAATGTTTCCAGTACCGAAGCCGATGCTCTCGTCGAAGGTGATCACGAGGTCCGAAATGGTCGGCACCTCCGCGCCGCCATTGGCCGGACTCAGGGTAGAGATGTCAGGCGGCGTTGTGTCAGTCCCTAGTTCTTCCAGAGTCACGGCAGCGAGAACTGCGTTTGTGTCAGCACCCTCCGGAGAATCGTCCAGCGCCACTTGGAAGGAACTATCGGTGGCCGTGAAGGTGTAGGTGTATACGAGTCCGGTGTCGGCTCCATCCAAATTCGCGCCGTTCGTTTCCTGCCCCAGAACTAGCTCGTCGATAGCGAGACTCAGCGTATCAGGCGTTGCCGTCTCCACCGAGACGTCGAAATTGCGCTGCGTCGTTCCCTGCTGAGGAAAGAAGCTTTCCTGGAGAATGAGCTGAAGTTGGTACTGCGTGCCGGGCACGACGTCCATGTCGAATGCCCAGTTCGAGTTGTACCAAACGGAGTTCACCACGCTTTCCAGGGCGTCGTCATCTGCAGAGAGACCGTAGTCGGCACCGTTGGCCCCATCTGGATTTGCGTTCGAATAGTCGAATTCCAGGGTATCCTCAGGGGTCGTGATACCTTCAGGCGAATCGAACACGCTCGCGTCGACAAAGTCGATGCCCTGAATGGTCTCGATTCCGCCAAATCCGCCCAGGTTGAAGGCGTAGATGATATTCCCGCTCAGGTCGAGACCCTCGCCAGCGTCGCCGCCGGTGAACGGGGTGAGCGTGCCCAGCGGGACGGTGGAAGCGAACAGAGCATTCATGGCCGTCAAAAGGGAAGCCCCAGTAAGGCACCGGGTAGCTTTTGTTAGGTTTCTCGTTCTCATCGTTTTACTTACATTTTTCTCTGGTTGTTGGAATGCACGCGAGTGGCGGTTCGTTTAGCGGGATCGGCGCAGGAACAGGCCAAGGAAGCTGATGCCAAACAGTGCAAACGTGGATGGCTCCGGCACCTGCCTCAGAGTCACAGCTGCAAGGATCGCGTTCCCGTCAGCGCCGGTCGGGGAGTCGTCCAGCGCCATCCGGAAGGAATTGTCGGTGGCCGTGAAGCTGTAGGAGTACACGAGTCCGGCGTCGGCTCCCGCCGAATTCGCGCCATTCGTTTCCTCCCCCAAAACCAGTTCGTCGACGGCTAGGGTTGTCCCAACCGAAAACGCAGTCTCAACGGAGACGTCAAAATTGCGAGCCGGCTCTCCCTGGAACGGAAAAAAGCTCTCCTGGTGAATGAGTTGAACCTCGTACTGCGCGCCGAGCTCCACGGCCACGTCGAAGGTCCAGTTCGAATCGTACCAAACGGTGTTTACAATGCTCCCCAGGGCGATGTCGTTGGCAGAGGCACCGTAATTGGCACCGCTGGCACCACCCGGATTTGCTGTCGAGTAGTTGAATTGATTGGCCGCAGTCCCGGTGGTGGTGATCCCCACTGGCGGAGCGGTCCTGTCCGCAGCGATGAAGGTCACCCCCTGAACCGTTTGGGCTGTCCCGCCTAGGTTGAAGGCGTAGATGATGTTCCCGCTCAGGTCGAGCCCCTCGCCAGCGTCGCCGCCAGTGAACGGGGTGAGCTTGCCGAAGGAAACCGTCGAGGCGAACGAAGCGCTTGTGGCCGCGATAAGGGTAGCTCCTGCGAGGCACAGGGTCGTTTTTGTTAGGTTTCTCGTTCTCATCGTTTGCTTGTTCTTATTTTAGTTGAGTGCGTGAGCCGGGACTGTTTGAAGGGCTGACGTGAAGTCCCTAGATTGACATGTTGTAGCGGTGGATTCCCCTGGGGTGAATGTAGTGAAGGTCCGTTTTTCATGTACAAATCCGACTTTCACGCTGTTCACCAGTGGTTCCGGCACCCAATGATTAGGAATCCGAGCTATCATTGATAGAGGAAGCCTGTCATGGTGATCTGACGAAGGGCGACGGACCATCGAAGGGAAGACGCAGATCGACTTGGTTGTCGAAAACACCGGGGACCGGGAAAGCCGCTTACTCGAATTGAAATGGATCAACAAGGCGGCAAACCTCTCCTCCAGCTATTTAGAACAGGTAAAAAACAAAGACTATTCGCCACCAGAGGGCTGGACTATCAGCTACCATCTTCTCCTTTCCAAGAACGCATCGACTGGCCTTCTTAAGAAGCGGGAGAGGAAAACGTGCAAGTCCTGGGGCAGGCCGCTCTCTTTGCGACATGATCCCGCCAAAACCGCGAACTTATCTTATGTTAGATAAATTCGCGGTATTGCCGAATCGGGGAGAGATGTCTGCGCCCCGGCGGTCGAGCTTTGCCTAGCCACCCGCTCAGCGACCGACAAGGTCAATGAAATCTTTGTCCTTGGTGAGGATGATGACGTCGTCTTGCTTCCCTCGGTCAAAGCAGCCACAAGCATAGCTAATATTCATTTGGGTGAATATTCAGGATCATATTCGTCTTGAGCAAGTGCCTAACCGCCTTGATATTCATTTTAGTGAATACCACATCTGAAAAAATTGGCCGATTGCTCCGAGAGCGCCGTCGGCATCTCGAAATCAGCCAGATCGATTTTGCCAAACTCGCAGGTGTTGCCGTGCACACGGTCAGTGACATCGAGTCCGGCAAGGGCAACCCGACCCTCGATGTCTTGCTGAAAGTGCTCGATCCGCTCGGGCTCAAACTGTCCGTGAAGCCCAGAGCCATTCTCCCTGTCACGAACGCAACGTCGAATAAGTCATGAGTCGCGCCCAAGTCTACATGCGCGGGCGGGAAACTGGCGAACTTGAACGACTCAACGACGGCACGTACTGCTACGCTTACGCCTCAGCATATCTCGCCTCAGCCGATGCGTGCCCGATCAGCCTGACATTGCCCCTGCGTCCCGAACCCTATCTCGCCGCTGAACTATTCCCCTTCTTACACGGGCTACTTTCCGAGGGCTCTGCCAAAGACCTACAATGCCGTGCGTTGAAGATCGATCCCGCCGACGCATTCACCCGTCTCATCAAGACCTCACACAGTGATACGATTGGCGCTGTGACCGTGCGGGAAATCATCGAAGCCAAGGAGGTTCAAGAAGATGCCTAACAACACTCCAGACTTCATCCCAAAAGAGCGATGCCTATGCACGCTTCAGCCTACCAGGGTAGGCGTCAATTTCTCGGCCACCGCATTGCGTGAACTGTGGGGCGGGCGCAGCGTTCGGCCGGTGTTGGATTTTCGTAAGGAGGACTTCCTCACCATCCAGCGCGAAACCGCAGGGCGCATCTCGATCTCCGGCGTGCAGGACAAGATATCCCTCCGTCTTGATCGCAACAAACTCGTCCCCACCGAAACGCGAGGCGATTACATCCTCAAACCCGTCCCGCTAGCGAACTACCCGATGTTCACCGCTGACATTCCGGCCAACGAGCACGTCAGCATGCAGCTCGCCAGCCAAGTATTCGGGATCAGAACTGCCGCCAACGGCCAAGTTTACTTCGCCGACGGCGAACTTGCCTACATCACCCGCCGATTCGACCGGGACGAGAGAGGCTTGCCCCTAGCACAGGAAGATTTCTGCCAGCTCTCCAGTCGCTCACCGGATACTGCTGGCTCGAATTACAAGTACGACTCCTCCTATGAGGAGGCAGGGCAAATCCTGCAGCGCTTCAGCCCGTCCTACCGGATTGATGTAGAGAAGCTATTCCGCTTGATCGTGTTCAACTACGTCATTGGGAATGGCGACGCTCACCTAAAGAACTTCTCCCTTTTGGAAACTCCTTTCGGGGACTTCTCCATGTCTCCCGCCTACGACCTACTCGCAACGAGCATCCACCTTCCGGAAGAAACGCGTACTGCCCTCGACCTGTTCGAGGGCGACTTCGAAACTGAGAGCTACCGACGCAACGCTTTCTACAAGCGTCCCGACTTCATCGAACTCGCCACGCGCTTCGGCATCACAGAAGAAAGAGCGCTGCAAGACCTAAACGTGTTTGACCAGCAGAAGGACGCAGTTGTAGCCATGGTCGAGCGCTCCTTGTTGAGCCAAGAAGCGAAGGCGGCTTACCTAGCACTTTACGAAGACCGCAGCAGAGCCATCAGAACTTAAGAGCCTGCGGAGCTATGGTCTCGAGCACAATCGGGCCCAGCGCCGGCCCTTCCGGCTGCCCCAGCGGGGCTACGTATTGCAGCCCGGGGTAGCTCCACTGCGCGGGACAACTCCTGGCCTCGTTAATCAATCCCGTTGGGATTGATTAACGAGCCGCCTGCTCTGGAAGAGCCTCCCAAATTCGCGTTAATTGGTGTTCATTCGTGGTTCCCCCAACTGCGTCGGCTCATCGCATGGAATGAACTGATCTTGGTATTGCTTGGTGGCGAGGATGGCTGCGGTGAACCGTTTGGCCCATTCGGCCGCATCGGGTTGGTCGCCTCCATTGTAATCGAAAAACCCAATGTTGTTCTTTGGGCCTTTGGCGTCGCGATCGATGAACGACTGCAGGGTGGCTGGCAGCTCGGTTGAGTTCGCAAGCGTCGGCAAGACATCTTTGATCGACTCGGCATAAAACGCACCGCCTCCCATCACATCGATCACGCGAAGCGGTCCACACATGGCTGCCCATAGGCCAACTGAGTTACGGAACGAACGGTCGATGGTAGCGGCATCCGCGACACCGGACTCTAGCAGGTGCACTGCCTCGCGATACATCGCATAGCCGATGCGGTTACAGAGGAAGCCCGGGATATCTTTCTTCAGAATAGCCGGCTCCTTGCCGAGCCGCTCCGCCATCTTCGCCGCGAACGCCATGGTCTCCGACGAAGTCTGTTCGCCAGGTGTCAATTCCATGAATCGCGTCACGTGCCCATGGCTCGACCAATGCATGCCGAAGATACGCTCGGGATGATTGCACCCTTCCTGCAAGGCCGTGATCGGAAATGCCGATGTGTTGCTGCCAATGGGAACATCCGCGGGGATCGACTCCTCCATTTGCTCTAGCAGTTGCTTCTTGGATGGGAGATGCTCCGAGATCGCTTCGATGACAAGGCATGCCCCATCGATGGATGCGAGATCTCCTGACAATTCCAGGCGCGCTTGCCAGTCCGCTGAATGATCGGCATCGATAACGCCGGCTTCAAGACACTGCGCGGCGGCTTCAGGGAGGTAATCCCTCAGCGATTCGCGGTGGCTTTGCTCGGGGTCGATCCCGACAACGGCGAATCCACGTGCCAGGCAACACGCCACGATACCGCGACCAAGCGCACCGAGTCCGACCACGGCGATCACTTCATCACACCGCGTTGTTTCATCGCTCGTCATGGCTCAGCCCTCGGTTTGTTGAGAAGTTATGTTCTATCATGTTAGAATCGGATCGGACAATCATTTGGCGAACTCCGGCTGCTTTGCGCCTTTCGCCTTCGACCTTTCCTGCAGGTCATAGATTGACGCGATGGCATCACGCAGCAGCGGCAAGACAGGCGTCGGACCGCCGACGCGCGCGGTGCGCGGCTGATCGCCTTTGACATGCACTGCGGTCTGCTCGTTTCGGTGCGTCAATTCACCGAAGTAGATCGGAAATGAATCCGATGCGCGAAACTCGAATATAAGTGTCCGCCGCGCTTTGGGCGACGTGTTAGGCAACGAGCCGTGTGGCGTCAACGGGTGCATGAAGATGACGCTCCCGGCCCGACCCTCCAATGGAATCGGCATGGCATCGAGTTCCTGCGAGATGATGCCAGTGAAGTATCCTTCCTCGTCCACATGCTCCAGGTAACGGCCATGCATGCGCGGCATCACCTGGAGGCAGCCGTTTTCCGTCGTCGCATCGTCGAGATAGACCAAGGTGGTGACGAGATCATCATTGGTATGCGGAAAGAACGGCAGGTCCTGATGCCATTCGACGACGGATCCCACATGGGCGGGTTTCATGTTCAATTTGCTGTGCTGAATGTCGATGTGCGGACCGACGAGATCTTCGATACAACTCAACAGTTTCTCATGGGTGGCGATCGAGCGGAATCCCTCGTGAGCGAGAAACGGGTTGTAGAGGCGGCGGGGAATCCGCCTCCCGTCGACCGGCTCCGGCTCCAACTCTAGCACCTTGGCGAGGTTGGCCGGATCATTGACGGCCCGTTCGGTCAACTCATCAATGGCAGCTTCTGCCGCGCGAAGGTCCTCGCGTCCGAACAGCCCGGGGACAACGACAAAACCTTCTTCGCGATACTGCGCTAACTGTTCATCGTTTAGGCCATGCGGCTTCATGTTAGATTCTTTGTTCATGGTTAGGATTCTTATTTCGCAGCGGCTGTGGGGAAGAAGAGGCCAGAGAAATACAGAATTAGAAGAACGATCACGATCGAGTAAGCAAGCCACCAGGTGACCACGCTCTTATACCAGCGATCGCCGAGATTGCTGAAGATGTTCAGCTGTTTCCAGTTCATGCAGAGTTGATCGGTGACCTGCTCTGGTTTTGGCGTGCGGGTGGCAAAGGTGACAATCACGCAGGTCGCCATGCTGATGAGGTAGAGAATCGAGGCCTGGTTTGGAAATGAACTGAGCCAAGCTGGGTAATCCGAGCTGTTGGTAAGGAAGGTTTTTAACCCGAGACCGGCCACCATGCCGACGATCACGGTGGCCAGCGCCGCCGGGGCCGTGACACGTTTCCACAGGATCCCCAGCAGGAAGACCGCTGCGAAGGGAGGTGCGAAGAGCACGTAGAGCGAGATGACATACTCAAAGAGTCCGCCGCCCAGATCGCCGATGAATCTTCCGATCACGATCGCAACCATGAGGACGACAACGGAGGCCACGACGCCGACAGCCACCAGTTGCCGGTCCGTCGACTGCGGGCGCCAGAGTCGGCGGTAGATGTCGAAGGTGATGATGGTCGAGGTCGAGTTCAACACGCTGTTAACCGTCGATTGGATCGCGCCGAACAGGGCGGCGAGGAACAGCCCGCGCAATCCGGCGGGGACGAGTTCTTGGAGGAGTTGCACATAGCCCTTGTCGGCGGCCGGCTTGACGTCTCCCCACGGTTCGATCAGCAGGATTTCCGGTTTCATGGCAAACAGGATCATCCCCGGCAAGATCGTGATGATAGGCAGAATGACTTTGAGCCAACCCGCGAACACGATCCCCATCCGAGCATGATACATATCCTTCGCGCCGAGCACGCGCTGGATCATGAATTGATTGAGCACGTTGTACCAGAGGCTGACGGACAGCAGAAAAGTGAACATGCTAATCGCCGGTGTCAGTGGATGAGTCGCTGGCTGAATCACGGACAGGCGGTTGTAGGTGTTCGTGCCCGTTAGCTCTTGGGTATTGCTTTGAACAGCTTCCGCCCACTGGCCGCTTGTTGCCTCGTTGCGCTCAAGCATGACCCGGAAACCGTCGACAACACCGCCGCCCTCTGGCGCGAGGGCCAAGAGGCCTAGCACAGTCACGACGATGCCACCCACGATCATGACAGCAACAGTGAATAGGTCCGTCCAGGCGACCGAACTCAGGCCGCCATACACCGCCCATATCCCGGCGACGATGCCGAGTCCGATGATCGATGGCCACAACGCCCAGCCGAACAGTTCGTGCAAGGCGAGCGCTCCGCCGTAGAGTACAGCGGCCAGGAACGCGACGACATTGCTGATGATCGTCACGACGGCAAATACTGTCCGTACGGACGGACTGAATCGCTTCTCGAGGTACTCCGGCGTGGTGAATACTTTTGACCCGAGCAGGAACGGTATGAAGAACCAGATCAGGATGGCGAAGGTGGCGACATTTGCCCACTCGTAGAGCGAGACGCACACGCCGTAGACCATCGCCGCCCCGACCATGCCGATGAACTGGTCGCTCGAGATATTCGACGCGATGAACGAGCCGCCGACGACATACCAAGGCAGTTTCTTGCCGGCCAGGAAATACTCCTCCGAGCTCGCTCGTTCACCGCGCCCTGCTCGGTACCCGATCAGCGACAGGATGATAAAAAACAGTGCGAACGCTAGGTAGTCCCAGCGCTGCAGACTGAACGTCGATTGGGCTAACATTGGTGAGAGATTCATGCTCATGCTTGACTTGTAAGGTTATGTTAACAAGGTCTTCGCTAGACTGGTAACGGCTTCTAGCGAGCCCTCGGCATAGGGCGTCTGCCAGACGGTGTAGAGGGAGCGGCCGCGATAGAGTGGTGCAGGCGGCAGGTAGCCAAGATGGCCATTGGCGAGGTTTAGCACGAGCAGCTGCGGACACTCCGCGCGCAGTTCGCGCTGGAGGATTGAATAGGCCTCGAAAGGCACGCCGACCAGTGCGCCTGCGCCAAGTTTCCACGTCCAGATCTGCTCGGGCGAGGCCGGGCCCTCGCCGACCGACTCGCGCACGCGGAGCTGGCGGACGAGACGCTCGTAGGCGAATCCGTCGGGCGCGTCTGCCATCTGCGCACGGATGGCGGCGATGCTCGGAAGATCGGGCTTCAACGGCAGATCGACGGAGGGCGCCTTGGCGGAGACGCTTTGGGGAAGCTCCCCGGTCGCCGGACTCCAGAGGGCGAGCGGCGCACCGGATTCCAGCGCGCCGTCATAGGCCATGTCGCCCGTTCCGGGCGCGAGCATCTCCAGCGAACTCAGCGCCGCATGACCGAGCACGCGCCCGTGTCTGTCCGCCGTCGTTGTGTCCCTAACATACTGCTCACACGGCGCGAATTCACCGGAGGCTCCCTGTAAAAACAAGCACGGGGCATCTGTTGAGGCCTCGACCACTTCACGCATCGCGCCGGGAAAGTCCGGCGATATCAGATCGTTCTCCCACGCCAGCGTTGTGGGGTGACAGGCATAGTTGACCAAGGTCGCGCGGGTGCGGTTCGCCTCATCGAAGATACGTGCCACGACGAGCGTGTCATCCGCTGGCTCATGCGGATGGAAACCCGTCAGCAGGCGCTGCGGATTCTCTGGGTCCGGAAGATCGCGGTGCGTGGCGAGCCCGCATGCGCCTGTGTGAAACAACAGCGAAGATTCTTGCAGATCGTCGATCGCAGCTTTCGCTCCCGCGATACAGGTCTCTCGGAGCGTGTCCAAATAGGCGACGGTCGCCTTTGGATTTGCCTCGGGCGGCGGCTCGGAATCGAGCAGCGGTCCCGAGTGCGTGTGTGTGAGATGAATGATCAGGTTCTCCTCTGGTAGGCACAGCGTGTCACACAATGATAGTCGAAGTCGATCGGCGTCGGCGCGGGCACGCCACCAGCCGAGGTCAAGAGTGATGAGCAGCAACGGTCGGCTGGCGTCATCCTCCGCGATCGCCAGAGCCGTGCCGGTGAGAGTGCGGTGCACGCCGCGTGCGAACCAGCGATCAGTGGCGCCCCAGTTCTTCACGCACACCTCCAGACCCGGCGTGATGTCCCAACGGGACACACCGAAGCGCGCGCGCAGTCCGGGAAATCGGGTGTGTCGAATCACGGTTTTCTTATAAGTGTTATGCGACTGGTGTGTGTCGCTACCGGCAGTCTCACGAAGGCACTTCCCTCCCACAGAGTTCGCAGAGCAGATCGAACAGGCGGAACACCTCGCGTTCGGTTTCCGGATCGAGGCTGAAGCCGACTGGGCCACGGATGATTCGGTTCGGGAAAACGCCCTGCCGGTGCAGCAGCGCTTTCTCCACACTGAGGAAGCCGTCGAGCCCCTGTTGCAACGAGACGAGTGGGGCAATGATGCCTTGCAACGCGGTGGCACGCTCAAGATCTCCAGCTTCCAGCGCGTCCCACTCGGCGCGGATGGCCCAGACGATTTCGGTGCCCGGCATTGTCCCGCAAATCCCACGCTGATACGAGTCGAGCAGGGCGATGCCGCCGCTGCCCTCGAACGCTTTCAAGCCGGGGCCGCCCGCGTCGCGCAGGCCACTCAGATTGGGGCCGAGCGGCTGGGCCTCGGGCTTGAACAACACGCGCGCGCCGAAGCGCCGGTGTAGGTCCGCTTGAGTCTCGACCGGCAGGGGCTCGCCGACATAACCGCTGGCATCTTGCACGACGACCGGCAAGTCGGTGGCCTCGATGATGGCCTCGAAATAGCGGACTTTCTCCGCGAGTAGCGCGCGGGTCGCCACGGGCGGGATCGCCATCAGCGCATCGACCCCAGCGGCGGTGGCAGCGCGCACATGGCGGACGGCCTGCACCGTGCTCTCGTCTCCGACGCTCATGACCACCGCCCCACGGTCGGCGTTGAATTCGACTAGCCGCTGTGCTAGCTCGTCGCGCTCGGCATCTGTTAGCCTGAGAACCTCAGTGACCATTGCGGCGACGATGCCATGCGCGCCGTTCGCGTAGGCCCAATCGATCTCGTGGGAGAGCGTTTCCCAATCGATCGATTCGTCGCTTTGATAGGGTAATTGCAGAACCGGAAACACGCCGGCGAGTGGTTGTTCTTTTCCCATAGTTGATTGTTAGTTACCAGTCGCCCACCGCGCCGTCAGAGTAGAACACGCGCTGGGCTTCTTCCTGCTTGAAGGGATGCTTCGCGATCTCCTTCTCGTTGAGTTCCACACCGAGGCCAGGCAGCGTGTTGGGTTTCACGGTGCGGGTGTTAGGATCGATCTGGAAACCCTCCTGCACCACATCCTCGCGCCACGGCACGTCGGCGTGGACGGTCTCGCAGATAACGTATGAGGGGGTGGCGAAGCCGAGCTCGATGGAGGCGGCGGTGCTCACCGGCCCCTGCGGGTTGTGCGGTGCGAGCGCAACGCGGTAGGCCTCCGCCATGGCGGCGATGCGGCGCGCCTCGGAAAGCCCGCCGCAGTGGGTGATGTCCGGCTGGAGCACCGAGCAGGCACGCTTCTCCAACAACTCGCGGAAAGCGTGCTGGCCGACGAGTCTTTCGCCGGTGGCAATCGGTGTTTTCACCGCGTCCTGAATGCGGGCGATGTCGTCCATCGATTCCGGCCAGCAGGGTTCCTCAAAGAAGTAGAGGTCGTAGGGCTCGAGCGCCTTGGCGAACAGGAGTCCCATGCGCGGCGAAGGACGCGCATGGCAATCGACCATGATGTCAATGTCTGGTCCGACGGCCTCTCGCATCGCCGCCACGCAGGCCTCCGCGTAGCGCACGGGACGTGTGCCTTCGAGCGGCATCGTCGGCGGCACGGCCATCGATTTGAATGCGGAATAGCCCTCCTCCACCGCCTGCTGTGCCAGCTCGCCGAAGCGCTTCGTATCAGAGCTATCAGTTTCGTAGAAATCCTCCATGCGGCCGCCACCCAGATGGCAGTAGAGCCGGATGTGGTCGCGCACCGGCCCACCCCAAAGCTTGTGCACCGGCACGCCGTGGACTTTTCCAAGAATGTCCCACAGCGCCAGATCAATACCGCTGATGGCAGTGCCGCGCACGATGCCGTTGCCGTGCCAGAAATGCTGACGGAACATCATCTGCCAGAGGTGCTCGATGCGCTGCGGATCCTCACCGACTAACAACTCGGCGATGTCTTCTACCGCGCCGACCACAGCGCGGGTATGCCATTCGAGCGTGGCCTCACCCCAACCATGCAGACCGGGCTGGTCCGTGATGACCTTCACGAAGACCCAATTGCGCATACGCGCATGGCAGACGTGGGTTTCGATACGTTCGATCTTCATCAGTGATGGGAATGGTCGGGTCGACTGTTTATACCAGGGTTCTTTGCCGGAGAGTATGAAGTGGCGGGCTGTTTTACATGAAGAAATCCGACTTTCTGGAGAAGCGGATTCATGGATCTACAAAGCCGCGGACTTGGCGAACGAGGCGGTACTTCGCCGGTGGGATCCCGAAGCGGCGTTTGAAGCTGCGGGAGAAATGGAACGGGCAGTTGAAGCCGCAGCGTTCGGCGATTTCTTCGACCGTCGACTCCGGAGAGGCAAGCAGTCGGGTGGCCCGCTGAAGCCGGGCCTCGATCAACCAGGTTTTCGGGGGCATGCCGGTGTGCACCTTAAACAAGCGACTGAAGTAATCCGCATTGAGTCCGCAGGCGCGGGACCACTCGGTGATGGAGACATCCTCACCAAGATGCTGCCCAATCCACTCCTGCGCGGCGAGCACATGGTGAACGGTCTTCGGATTTCCCTCTGCCGCACCGGGATCGGGCTGAAGCGTTTCCTGCAATTCCGCTAGCCAGCGAAAGATGGCGGCCGTGACTAGCAGATTGCGCCAGCGGCTTTCGGTTTCCAGCGCTTCGAGCACCGCAGTGAACTGTTGCTCGTAGGATTTCTTGTCCGGCAGTCGGTAATGTCGCTCGTAGGCGTGGCGAAGCAACACGTTGGCAGCGTCGTCACGGCTCAGCGAGAGGCATGCCGACAAGCTCGTCTGCGGTCGAGTCGGATCCTGGGTGGCCGAGAAGACATCCCCGCCGCGCCATACGACCAACTCGCCGGGTTGCAGTGGAAGGCGGACGCCATTGATCACCGTATTACATTTGCCGTCCTCGAGATAGAAGAAACAGATGAGATCCGACGCCAGGCGCGATGGTTCGATCACCCAGCCTGGATCGCCACCCCAACGCCCGAACCACTTCACCTGGAGACCGTGCGAGGTTTCAAACCTTGGCTTCCAATCGTAGTGATAGGGCAGGTCGGCCATAGCTCAACCATTCCTACCAGTTCTGCAGCCGGAAACCGACATCTCTAATAAACCGCCCGCCCTCCTGACAGATCGAAAGTGAAGCCGGTGTTGAAACTCGCCTCCGGGGAGACTATCCAGCAAGCCATCGCGGCCACTTCGTCGAGCGTCCCGCAGCGCTTCATTGGAATCTTGTCAGTCATGTATGCCACCTGCGCGGGCTCCATGTTGTCTACCATGGCTGTACGGATCACCGCTGGGGCCAGACCGTTGACCGTAATGCCAGTCTCCGCATACTCTTTGCCAACCGATTTCACCAATCCGATCACCGCCGATTTGCTCGTAGAATAGCACGACATCCCAGCGTTCCCTTCCTTGCCAGCGATCGAGGCGATGAGTAGCACGCGCCCGTAATCGCGCGATCGCATGTGCCGCACCGCCTCGCGGCATGTTAGAAACGAACCTCGGACGTTCACTGCTTGCACTTGGTCAAACCCTGACAAGGGCACGTCTTCGATCTTCATCCCGTTCGGCCCGACGATCCCCGCACAGTTGACCATCACGTCCAGCTGTCCTGCCTCAGCGTGAATCTTCTCAAAGGCAGACACCACCGACGTTTCGTCTGCCACATCCAGCGGCTCGAATTCACACCCGATCCGCTCCGCAGCAGCCGTCCCTAATTCCTGATCGCGGTCTACGATCCACACTTGCGCACCCTCCTGTGCCAGGCGTGCTGCGATATGCAGGCCGAGCCCATCGGCCCCGCCGGTGATGATAGCTGTCTGATCTTTGAAGCGTTTGTTCGTCATGATGGTTTCCTGCCTATATCGGAGGTTTCTACTAAAAAGTATGAACTGTTGGCGCCTTAATCATGAAGAAATCCGACTTTTGTAAACTCTACCCGCCCGTTTAGATCTGCACGCCCACTAGTTGCTGGCCGTCTTCGGGACCGGTGTCAGCTTGAAGAATTTGATACTAATTCCTTTATTCGGGGCGTACTGGGTAAATGAGATCCGGTTTCGCCCCTCTATCAATTCGAGTTCAACGGGCTCGGTGTCCATCCAGTCGGCTTTGGTGTAGGGAATGTCGACATCCACGAGGGTTCTCCTGTTGACGCGGAGCAGGAATTTTTGATCCATGGTCACGGTACATACATGAGCAGAGAATTCGTACTTGCCGGCCTTGGGGATCTCTATCGTGTACCTGAGCAATTCCGGGCGCTGGCCAGCCAAACCGTAGTGCACTTGCATCCCGCCATCGATGCTTTCCATGAATCTTATCTTCTCACCATTCTTCGGTGATCTGCATGCCGCTACGGGAATGGTGATGGTGCCGTCCTCGGTCACGGTGATCGTCTGGAACTTCTCAGGGATCTCTATCTGCTCGATCTCTTCCTTCTCGCTACTCACATTGGATTCTGCAAGTTCTTCACCGGTGGTTCCGATGTCTTCTATTTTCTGGTCTTCGACGATGGCCTGCCTTTTGTAGAAACCGAGCAATCGCCAGAATCCGCCGCTTGATCCGTAGTTTTGCGGGACCTGTTCGCCCAGCGCTTGCCCTAACCACTCACACATCAGCACCTGTTTGAACCCCTTGGGATCTTGTTGCGCCTGTGATTCCAATAGGAAATCCATGGGGGGCATCCCATTGATGTGTTTGCAGAAATAGAAGTGGGGTCCCAGGACGGTGGTCCATCCGTCCGGAGTCCAGTGCGCCATGGCACCGTGGCCCGGGGAGGGTGCACGGCGAGAAGGTATGCCGAAAGCGTATCCCGATATTTGCCCGACAAAAGCGCGCGGGCCGCAGATGCCGCCTTCGAGAAAGAACTTCTGAATATTACTCAGATCGGCCGGCATGCCGCTCCTGTCGACGCCGCTGGTATAGGGAATGTCGCTTCTTACGATACGGCAGTAGCGCCATCGGTATTCCAGGCACGTGTGATCGGGACGGTAGTTACGCAACACCTTTCTCATCCAGTCGATATCTTCAAGCGTGTAGGAGTCTGGAAAAACAAAGCGATAGTTCCATCCTGTACCGCCCAATTCAGAAAAGGCGGGATCCAGTATGCCGTCGTCGTATGCCTTCAGGTAATTCAGGTAGTAATTAACCAAGGACTCTGCCGCGGGAACGTCGGGATAGACATAGGTATCGCCGGTATACTGAAGAGACACAGCCAGGGCCCAAACCTGAAAGAAACCCTCGTGAGAACGATCGGTGGCTTTCTGGATGGCTGTGTAGCGTCGCATCGCCTGCCCGTAATTTCCGCCGCTGGCCCCTCCCAGCGTCATGGCCTGCACGACGAGTTTGTCGTCATTGAAGAGCTTTTCGATCAGCGCTTTTTCCTCTTCGCCCTCTTGCGCAAAGCCGGCCAAGCGACTCGGCGTGGCATGGGTCAGTAGTGCGAATTTGGCCATGGTGGCCTGCTGGTTCTCGCTGGCGAGAAACACTTCAATGTCCTCCATGACGGCTCTGGCCGCAGTAAGGACCTCTTTCTGTTTTTCAACATAGGCAGGGTTTCCCGGGCCGTATTTCAAGGTGACCTCATTGGCCATGACGGTCTTGGTAATAGGTGTGACATCCTCAAGCGCGCCGAACTGCTTGGTGAATTCGGCCTTCTTTTTTTCGTCCACTTCGGGCTCCAGGAGCGTGATCTCTTCCCTGAGATCAGCCAGCATCTTGCTGTAATGTTCCTCGAGCTTCTTCCCTTCTGCGGTCAGGCTGGCCCGCTCTGGTTTCTCGGCGGCAAAGATGGTTGTCGATAGAACCAGGATCGTCATGATCCATGCTCTTTTGATAATGTGGTGTTGCTTCATTTTTGTGTCTCCATTCGGTGCTGCTTTAATCTGTCGTGGGTCGACTTGTATCGGCTCGGATCATCTGCTCTGCCCGGCTCTGCGGCGCGTTTGCGCATTTGGGCCGCCTCGTCGCTGCTGCCAAGCTTGTCGAGAATCTCGGCTTTGGTGGCCCATAGTTCCACCATAGTGTCATCGGGGTTCTTGAGCGTCACCATGGCAGCTTCCTCTCGCCAACGCTCGGGGTCCTTGCCTCTGCGGCCCGAGAAATAGCGCAATTTCTGGGCGTCGATCGCCTTCTCGATCGACTCGAGCGCGGCATCCCAGTCCTTCAGGCCCATGTAGGCCAGGGCCTGTCCGTGGTATCTGGGCGATCGCCAGCCATAGCGATCGGGGTTCCAGGGAAGATAGGGACCGCCGAAGAGGCGTGCTGCCTCCTCGAAGTTTCCCTTCTCCAGAACCTCGCAGGCCGTCTCCACTTCACAGGTCTCGATGTGGACTTTCGCGGCGAGCAAGTGGACAAATTTTTCGGCATCTTCGTAGGGCAATCCCGATGCGTGCCATGCGATGGAGCCGTCCCGGCGAAGCAGGAAGACGTTCGGGATACGATCCGCAGAAAGCACGCCCAGCCGGCGAACCATCGGGTTCGCGAGGCCGCCCGGCACGATGGCAACCTGGCAGGTCAGCTCCCTTGATTTCATCAGGGCATTGATGCGTTCCGCATCTTCCGACAAAAAGGCCGCGATTGTAGTGACGCCTTGGTTGACATGCATGTCTGCCAGGTCGCACGCGAATTGGAGAAAATGATGGTGTGGCTTCTTGTCTTCACCTTCCCCCAAGTCGATGGGAAACTCCGCATCGGGTTCAGCGGACGGCTCGACAAAAACCAAGAGCGTCAGTTTGCCGTTGGTATCCTGCGGGAGACTCAGCGTTCGCCCATCGAGGGTCTTGAGCGTCACGGTCGGCAAAAGTTCCGTCATCGGGGGTGCGCCGTGATTGATCATGTAGAAACGCGCCGACCCGCGTTCTTTGCCGATGTAATTGCCCTTGAACAGGCGGTAGGAGTGTATTCGATCACGCAGGAACGAGACCATGGGCCACAGCTGGGGACTGCCCCCATCCGGCGCTGCCAGCAACTTGGCGCGGTGGCGATTGTGCAAGTCTCGCGCGTGGGCGTCCAGCGCTAGGATTGCGGCCGCGGCATGGGCCGAGGGGGGCGCTTCGGCCCCGCCCGTTTTCTCGATCAAATCTAGGAGGACGGACTCCGGCGGCGAGTCGCCTTGCCGGAGCGCTTGCTTTGCGAGACAGAAGCGCGGCACGATGTCGGCTCCCGGAGGCAGCTTCGCGGCCAGAGAAACGCGCGCCTCTTCAGTTGCTTGCTCAAGATACTTGGGCTCAACGGTAAGGTTCCACATGCCCAGCAGAGCGATGATCCTCCGGTTGCGGACAATCCAGAGATCTGGCGCAGCCGGGTGTTGCCTGACCGCCTCATCACACAACTTCTGTGCCTTCTGGTAGTTCGCCAGCGCCTCGTCGGTCGTCAGTCGGTAGCGGAAGGGCGCCGATGTAAAGCATGCTTGGATGGCGCGCAGCGTCTCGGCGGGAACTGACTCGGCTGTACGAAGGGCGGCATCTAGGCGACCATCGGGCGCAGTGACCAGAACATCGCCAACCAACAGCGACTGCAATTGCGCAAGATAGCGTGGCTCGTCGAGGCGCCGGGGCAAGGTGGCCATCCCCATAGGCAGGCCGCGCACGCCAAGCCTGGCCTGTTCCGCCGCGTCCAGCGAGGCCGGCGCCAGGAGAGCATGGCCATAGGCGTTTACCAGGACGCCGATCGGGTCCTTTCGTGCATAGCTGCGGTACGCCTGGCTCTTTTTGCCCCCAGGCAGCCGCATGACCGTCCAGTTGAGATCCAAAGCTTTCAACGTCGACGCGCCTGCGTCAGGCAGTTCGTCGAGATTAAAACTGAAGACTTCGAATCGACCCGGATGAGCGCGCTGCTGTTCCTTGATCCCCTCGAGGAATGGCTCAAAGCCCTCCGTCTTTTGCGACCAGAACACCATGACGCTCAGCCGCCCCATCAGGTCAGCCGGAAACCGCAGGGTAACGCCGTCCGCACGTGCGTATGTGCCGACAAACAGCGCGTCCTGCCGACGGAGCCCGAGGTGTTCCCGACGGAACTCAATCACAGCGGGATCGCCTGCGAAACGTTCGCCCAGGGCGGCCACGATTTTCTTCTGCAATTCGAATGCCTGCAGCTTCGGGGCAATCTGCGCGGCCATCATCAGGCTCTTCGCCTCCGCCGGCGTGCCCCGGTAACGATCGACGATTGTCTCGATCGCCTTCGCCCGTTCCTCCAAAGTGGCACCCTTGGCTGAGGTGGCCTGTTCCGAAAGCAGCAGGTCGGCTTCGAGTCGATGCTCGGCATACTCGTCCGGCGCCTCGGCCAGCCTAACGCAGTTTTCCAAGAGCGCCTCGCGGTTCGAATCAGAATTGTCCATGCCGAACAGGGACTTGCGGCTATCGAACATGATCCCCAGCACGCGCCATCGGTTCGGGGCCTTCGGGGTGGCCTCCAGCAGCGTCTCACCGTCGCGGACGATGTTCTTGTAGGCCCGGCGCTGCCTCGCCGATGATTTGGCCGTGCCCGCCTCGTCCAAGTCGTTCTGCAGGGCTGCAACCGCGCTCTCGGAGATGTCGCGGGCAGCCTCCTGCGAGTTCGCTACACCAACAAAAATTCCTGCGAGGAGGAATGCCGCCAAAAACATGCGAGTTATTAAAGCCGTCACGGTTTTACTTTTTCTCATCCGCTTTTTTTGTCGCCTCGATCCGATCGTGGAGCCTGCTGTAGCGCGATGCGGAGTGATTGAATTTCGCCGCGGCTGCTCGTTTCCGCGCTTCCTCCGCCTCCTGCCCCCTTCCCAACTCATCGAGAACAGTTGCCTTGCGAAGCAGCAGTCCGCCGACCCGATGACATATGCATGGCTGTTTCTGATTGTAATCCCACTCGTGCACGCGGATTGCCGAATCGAGGTCAGCCAGCGCCGCCTCCCAGTTCTTCATCCCAATGTGGGCGAGGGCGCGACCATGGAAACGCGGCGGCGTCCAGCCATCGATCACGGGTTTTTCAGGATCCACGAACGGACCAGAAAATAGCCGAACTGCCTGGGTGTAATCGCCCTGCTCGAGCACGACGATCGAGCGCTCGATCTCGTAGCGGTCGATGTTGTGTTTCATCGCCCGGCTGATGCCATGCAGGGTCTCGCCGATGCCTTCGCTCCTCACCTGTGGGTGGATGATTCCCGACAACTTCCACAAGATCGTCCCGTCTGGGTGGAGCAGGACAACGTTGGGCACGCGGTCGGCCGAGAGTATGCCCAGTCGGCGTACCAGCGGATTGCTGAGCCCACCGGGAACCAGAACCGACTCGCAAGGCCACGCGTGTTTTTCCATCAAGGCCTTCACGAGATCGGCATCGTCGCTGAGAAACGCCGCGATGACCTTGAGCTCTTTGGAAACATGCTGTTCCGCCAATCCAAACGCGCGCTGCATAATTCCAAGCGTCTCGGTCTTCTTGCCCCTGGCATCTTCACCGACCGCGCCGTTGATCAAGACCGGAAAGTCCGCGTCGGCCAGCGGCTCGACAAACATCAACAGCGTCAACTTGCCATCGGTCGCCTGCGGAAGGCTGACCGTAGCTCCGTCGAGCGTCGCGAACTCGGCCTCTACCGGACCACTGGTATCCGCCAGCGCATCTAGATTGGCGACATTGGCGCGCAATTGCGCGCGGATGATCCGGCGCGCGCGGCTCGCGGGCATGTAGTAGTTGTACGTGAACAGACGGTAGCGATGATTCTGATCGCGGAAAAACGTTACCACCGGCCACATCGCCGGATCGCCATCATACGCATCCAGAAACTTCTGCCGATTCTCGGCATGCGATTCAATGGCGTTGACGTCCATCGCCAGGATGGCTGCCGCGGCGTAGGCCGTAGCTGGAGACTCGTCATTGACGAACTCTGACAACACTTGGCTCGGGGAGCGTTCACCTCGACGAAACTCTTCGATCGCTAGACAGAATTGCGGAGCAAGCTCGGCTCCGGTCGGCGGTGAATTGGCCAGCGCTGCCCGTGACTCCACCGCCGCCGCCTCAAGACGTTTTGGTTCCAAGGCGAGTTTCCACATGCCGAGTAAAGCGATGATCCGACGATTGCGCACCTGCCACAGATCTGGCGCTTTCGGATACTGCGCGATGGCTTCGCGGCACAGCTGCTCCTCTTTCTGATAATTCGCCAGCGCCTGCTCGCGCGTCAGACGATAGCGGAGCGGTGCGGCGACGAAGCAATCCTGGATCGCCTTAAGCTTTTCAGTGGGAACCGACCCCGGCGCAGTCGACGGTTTGGTTGGGGGAACAAGAAACTCGCCAATCAACAGCGACTGCATCTGCGCCAGGTAGCGCGGGTCATCCAGGTTCTGCTCCATCGACACCTCCTTGAGGAGTTCATCGATGAGGGTCGACGGCAGGAAAGCATGCCCATGGGCATTTGCCCGCACCACCATCGGATCCTGCCGCGCAACCACGCGGTAGGTCTGGCTCTTCTTTCCGCCAGGGAGCATCATTATTGTCCAATCGAGCCCCAGCGAACGCAACTGCTTCTCCCCGCCGTCTGACAGTTCATCGACGTTGAAACTGAACACTTCCATCTGGCCAGGAAATTGACCCTGCAGCTCTTTGACCTTCGCCAGTTTCGTTTCGATCTCCGGTGAGGATTGCGACCAGAAAACCATCACACAGGTATGGCCAATGGTGTCGATCGGAAACTTCAGAGACGTTCCGTCGGCCCGCTTGAAAGTGCCAGTGAACAACACCCGCTCGTGGGCATAGCCGTGATGTTTGCGCCGCCACTTGATCAGGTCGTAGTCACCCGCAAAGCGATCGTTCATGGCGGCGAAAATCTGCTTCTCAAGATCGAAAGCTTCCAGTTTCGGCGCAACGATCGAAGCCATCATCAGGCTCTTCGCCTCGCCCGGCGTGTCGCGATAGCGAGCGATCAATTCCGCCAGCGCCTGCGTCCGCTGTTTCACATCCGCGTTCTTCGCCGACAGATCTCGTTCCGATAGCAACATTTCCGCCTCCAGGCGCAGATCTGCAAGCTCGTCAGGCGCCTCTTTCAGTTTGGCACTGATTGCGAAGAGTGCCTCGCGGTGGCGATCGGAATTCTCCAAGGCCAGCAGGCGCTTCTGGCCCTGGAACATGATCTCCAAGACACGGAATCGATTGGCGGCCGCGGGCGATTTTTTGAGGAGACCTTCGCCATCGCGGACGACGTTCTTGTAGGCGCGACGTTTGCGGATCGAAGACGAGGCCGATCCCGCTTCGCCAAGCTCCTTCTGCAGAGCGGTGATCTCTATCTCGGAGATCGCGGCCACATCTTGGGCAAAGCTCGCCAAAGAGATGGCCAGAAGCGCAGCACAGAAGGCGATCAGCGAGCGGGTCATAGCATCTCTCAGGTAACTTGTCCCTGCCTTACCTCTGGTAAATCGGGATGTAGCGATGTGGGGTTGCTAGGATGATGATCGCCATCGGTGTTGAATAACCGCCTCCGCCGTGGCGGCTTCCTTTGTCCCAGGCGCCTTGGGCGTTCTGCCTGCTGATCAGGGCGTCGCGGATTTGCGGGTACCACTCGGCGTATTCTTCATCGCCGGCCTGCACCATCGCCTGGATGGCGTAGTAGTGCGTGTAGTAATAGTAGCCGGCGCCGCCGGTGATGATGCCGGGGGCTAGGCTCTTGAGGTGGCGCAGTGCGGAGTTGGTCAACTCGGTGTCGCGCTGTCCGGCGAGCTGCGCGATGTAGGCACCACCGGCGGTGCAGGCCGGGGTGATCTTGCGATTGCCACCAGGCGTGTAGGTGAAACCACCGGTGCTCGGGTCTTGGGCGCTCTCTAAATACTTCACCACTTTGGCGATGGTCTCGTTGGGAACGGCGATCCCCGCCTGGCGAGCCGAGGCCAAGGCGTGGAAAACCGTCTGGGTGCACGAGGTGTCTTCGCCGCCGTCCGCCTGCGGTTGGTAGCGCCAGCCGCCTCCCGGGTTCTGCGATCGCAAGATCACGTCGACGGCTTTTTCGAGCGCCTTCTGAATCGCGTCGTCATCATCAGGGTCGCGCGCCATTCCCCACATCTCCGAGAGCGCGAGCGTTGCCAGCCCGTGCTCGTACATCACGGTGCCGAGGTAACCGTCCGGACGCTTTTTTGCCTCCTTCAAAAGCCATTTCATCCCGCAGTCCATCTGTTCGCCATAGGGGCCGAAGCCGGGAAAGTGCGCCTTGGACATGAACGCCATCAGTGAGAGCGAGGTGATCGCCACCGCGTGTCCGCCTTCTCCATTGCTGTCCCACGAACCGTCTTCTTTCTGGACCGTAAGCAGGAACTCGAGCCCTTTGTCGATCGCCTTGGAGGCTTCAACGGTTAGCTCAGGCGCGCCGTCGTTTTGTGCCATGACGGAGGTGGCCAGAAATGACATGATGATCCAGGCGACGATTCCGAGTCTCCTGTCGCAACGATTGCTTTCGAGTTTCATTAGGGGGCTTGGACTTTGAGGGTCTTCAGTGGAATAGATTCGATCGGTCGAGCGAGCCCAAAGGGTTCGTTCATAATAGCCCAGGGCAACGCCCTGGGAAATGTCCGGTATAGGAATTGCAGGCCGAAGGTCTGCCTCATAGCATCGCCTATTCCTGACGCTATGAAGCAGGCCTTCAGCCTGCCAGTAGTTCGATGCCGATGACCCAGGGCGCTGCCCTGGGCTGTTATGATTGAGCCCGTTGGACTCGATGAGGTTGTGAGTCGGGCTGGTGCAACTGAACCCGTCGGGCTTGGAAATAATTGTATTCCTCATTCCGTTAGCCGTTCGTAATAATCCTTCAGGATCGCACGGTATTCTAGCGGTAGTTCGCGTGCGAAATTTTCGTTCAGGGCGGCGCGATCGCGGCTGCCTAGGACTTGCCATTCGAGGCGGCCGCCCTTGGGTCGCTCTCCGGTGAGCGCGCCGGGCAAGAAGAGTTGCAGCTCGCCATCATCCTCGGGCGGGTCATCGGAAGGCGCGGGGTCTGACGGCGGTGGCGGTGGCGGCACGTCCACGAATGCCAAGGTATATTCGATGATGAACGAACGCAGCGAATCAGCCGCTTCTGTCTGATTGGTGATCGCGGCATCGCGCTCGCTCGCTTTCAGTTTTACCGTGGCCTCGTACAGGTGGCGGTGAGCGGCTACTAACTTTGCATGGGGTTCTGGGGCGGGCGGTACAGGCTCCTCGACCACCTCTGGTTCTGGTTCAGGTTCGACCTCACCTTCAACAGCAGACTCTTCTTCAACCGGCTGCTCAGGTGGCGCTGGCGGCTTGGGCTTTTGGATGAGTGCGGCGCATGGAGTTGTTAGCTTTTGCTGCTGTGCAGCAAGATCTTTGAGATCCTCCGGCTTCGAGGCCTGAGTCTTCCGCGCGAGGTCCATGTGGTGCGCCGCAATCGCTAGCGCCTTGTGGATCAGCTTCACTTCGCCCGAGGGCTCCTCGATGATTGCGCCGGTCGGTGGTGGCGTGATCAGGTAGGCGAGATTCTCCATCAACATCTGCAATTCCTCGATATCTGCACTCAGCGCGTCGAGGGCTTCCTCAGCGTCCGAGCCGATCGCCTCGGCCAACTCACTCGCGGTGGCGGCGTATTTTTCCTCCCCAGTGAGTCTTTGCAGTTGGGCGCCGAATTGTTCGATTCTCGTCTTCAAGGCCGCCGCATCCGGGGCGCCCTCCGCCCCCTCTAACATTTTCCGCATCTCGGTTCGGATCTGGGCGCCTTGAGGCACGACCTCGTATAAAAATTCGGTAACCTCGAGCACATAGCGATACTCCGGCGTGGCGTGATCGATCTTCGCCCGCAGCTCCTGCAGCGTCTCGATGACGTAGGCTTGCGCGTCGAGCGTCTCTTCGATGTCGTCTTCTTCGAGACCGATCGCCGCAGCGTCCATGTCTTCTTTGGCAAACAACATCACCGTATCGGACTCGATTTTGTGCGCCAGCGGATCCAGCGAGGCCAACACCGAATCCACCGCATGGATCAAATTCTTCTGCGGAATCACGAGACTCCCCCGCTCTTCCGGCTTCACTCTTTCGCTCAGCGCGCTGAGGTGGCCCTGTTCGGATTCGATTTCGACCAGCAGCGGGCTCGGGGCGAGTACCGCGGTGGTGGTCGCCAGCGCCTCGGCAAACGCGGTGCGCGTCAACGTAATCTCCTCGATCAAGGCAGTGGCCTCCTCGATCCCATCGAGCGCCGTTTCGTGGAGTTCGATAGCCTCATCCAGTTTGTTTTCTTTCAGCAGCGGCGTGGCGGCATTCACTGCGGCAGCGATCCGGCCGAGGCAATCAAGTAATGGCAAGTCGTCATCGCTCGGCCGTGCCTGGCTTGCGTTCCACAGTTTGATGCTACGACTCAAACCTTCCACATCAGCAGCAAGTCCCCGGTTCAGCGGAGCGATCGCCGCCGTATTCTCCTCATCAGCAGCGTCTTCGATCTGCTCGAGCAAAAGCAGCAGGCGCTCCTCGAGCATGAACAGCTGCACCCCCTGTTTGCCGGAACTGGAAACGGCGTAATTCATGCGCGCCTCCCGCGTCAGACTCTCCATCCGCTCGCTGGTGATCTGTGCCAATTTCTCAAAGACGGCCTGCGCTTGTTGATGATGGCTTGCTGCTGCGTTTTGTTCTCCGGCCTTGATCTTGGTTAGAGCTTCCTGCATCGCCTTCTCGGCAGCGGTGAGCAGGTCATCGACCGGCGAAGCACTTGGCTCGGTCGGGTCGAACAGCTTCGCCATCGGCGCAGGGATCGCCGGCATCAGCAGCAATTGTAGTTGTCGCTGGAACGATACCTGTTCGGCAACCAACTCGTCCGCCTTCATGCCAGCGCTCTCTTCACGCAATTTCTTCTGCCCGGCGGCTTGGTCGTTAAATAGATTGCGCGCCTTGGTCAGCGCCTCGTGTTCCGAACCAAGTCGCAAGCGGAATTCCGCACCGAGCAGGCTCGCGGTCACCTCCGCCTGGAGCCGGGCAGCTTTCTCCGACTCGGCCTTCGGGATGAGCGCGGCGGCTTCCTGCATCTTGGCATCGGAACCAGAGCGAAGCCGCTCGTTGACTAGGCGAGACAGGTTGAATGCGATCAGCGCATCCTTGCTGGTACTCTCCTGGTTTTTCGGAGTGGCGGCGAGAAGGCGTGCGGTTTCTTTGGCGAGCCGGGTCTGATCACTGGCGAGCTCATCTCCTCCTTCACCGACGATGGTTTTCAAACGCAGTCCAGCCTGGGTCTGTGCGGTCGCGTGCAACTCGCGCGCCATGACATCCGAAGCTTCGGCAAACCCGAGTTGCAGGACGACAAGACCGAGCTCGCGCGCCGAGCTGTTGACCTTTTGGATCGCGGCCGTCGGGTTACGCGTATCATCTTTCCCTCTGCTCACTGCAGCGAGCGCACGTAGTTGAGTCGCCGCACCTGCGACTTTTTCTTTCGCGATCTTCTGCAGATCCTCGCCCAGTTTGATCAGCGCGGCGCTCTCCGCCTCCTCGGAAACGTGGTTGGCCTCCAAGTCTGCCACCAGCGCAAGGATCCGCTGGTGGACTTTGCCGAGGCGTTCGCGGATCAGGTCCTGGCGGACCGCTTCTAGCTGACAGGTCTGCACAAAAATCTCCGCCGAGGGGTCGAGATTGCGGATGAGTTCGTGCACGCCGCGCTCCTCGCGGTAGATCGTGCGGATTCGCGATAGCAGTCGACGCTTCTGCTTTTCGATCTGCGCCAGGTAATCCTCCTTCGACAAAAATTGCACGCGCCGCGCATCCGATCGCGCCCGGTGCGGACCATCTTCCCCAGGGTAACGATCCGCCAGCTCGATCGCGAAGTTGACGGTGTCACCAATCGCCAGATCGGGCAGCGCCTCACGATAGTCCCAGTCGATCTCCTGCTCTTGCGCATCCGCACTCGGCTCAGCCAGCTCCACTTTTTCCTCTGCGGTTTTGTTGATGCGGTAGGCGATCGAGGCCTCGCCGATGCCGTGGTCGTCACGACCGCGGAAGGCGAAATCGAGCTGCCGCTCCAGGGTGGCGAACAGATTGGCATCGGGCGAAGTAAACTCGACACTCGGCGGCCGATCCGGCGCGACCTGCAAGTAGTGGCGCGGGCTGGCAAAGGTGAAGCCGTGCTCCTTGTCGATCCAGCCGAAACTGTAGGCGCGCGATTGTGCAGCCGCCTGCTGCATCGTCACCGAGCAACCATCCGCACTGATCTCCAAGGGCTCTGCGTCCCCGTCGGCCGGACGGAATTCCGCCGCGTCCACGGCGCGATCGAGCGATAGCTTCCACTTGATCGTGGTGCCCTCGGGCACGGTGAGCGTGAGCGCCTCGACGGTCTCGACCGGGCGTTCGGTGTACTTTGGATACTCGAGCGTGACCTCTGCGCGTTCGATCCGCGGCGCGGAAATCACGCGCACCGTCTGCCATTCACTGAGCGCGTCCCCTGCGGAGATGCGGAGGTCGAAACTGCGGAACACGGTCTCCGCCTCGTATTCGCAGACGCCACCAGTCACGGCCAGTTTGCGTTCACGCGGCTTGCCCTTGCCGGTGCGCAGGATGATCTTGGCGCTCTCCGGAATCTCGCCGGAGATGTTGGCGACCAGGCGAAGCCCCTCGCCCTCTTTCACGATCCGCTCACCATCCTCGACCTCGATCTGGGTGCGGGTCGGGTACTCGGCCTCGATCCACGGTGTGAACAGCCGTGTCGCCGCGGTTTTAAATATGGAAAAATTGACCACCGCAAAGATGCACAGGGCAGCCAGCAGACCACAGCCGATCAAGCCAGGAACCCCAACGGGGTTGAATGGAACCACCTCATCGGCATCGATTCGGTCAGCCGCCTCGTTCGCGCGCTCGACAGTCTGAGCCGCCATCGCTGCAGACGTTCCGGAGGCAGCGCCCGGCGCCGACAGCTGCACGCCGGACACCAACAGGCTCTCGAAATCCTTGTAGTGATCCTCCACTTTGAGCGCGGTGCCGGGAAAGTTGAACCAGGGTTTGAAGAATCGCCAGCCGACACGCCAGGCTTTGATGACTGGACACACTATCAGTGGCACTAATATGACCATCCGTACGATCGCCGGAAGGCGGACGAGCCAATCGATGGCAAAAAACAACAGGAACAGAATCGCGAGCCAGTTGCAAAGCTCCAGCGCCCCCATCACCACGCTCAACAGCTGCTCACGCCGGTGCACGGCCCGCAGGCTGGACTTTAGTCTGGCTGGTTTGATCGTATTCATCAGCGCAGGTCGTATATCCTCCGTAGAATCCATTCAAATCCGAGCAGCCCGACCAAGATCAAGGCGACCAGGCTGTTGGCCCACAATGGGCGATCGCTGCGCACCGTGGTGGTGTGCGCTGTGCGGTTGAGCAGGGCTGGCAACTTCTGAAGCTCCAGCGCGCTAAGACTTTCTCCGCCCGACAATTCGGCGATCCGCCGCAGGTGTTCGATCTGCGCATCGGTGTTGGCCAATTCCGGCCTGAGATCGGCGACCCGGAATTCGGTCGAGTTGGAACGCGGTCGGTCGGTGGGGTTCGACTCGACGCGGTAGCCGCCTTCGCGCGGCGGCGAGAAATAGCCCTCGTAGAGTCCGGGGTTCGACTTGTCTGGCCGCAAAGTGACGCGCTGCGGATCGCCGGCCGCCCCGTCAGCGTCCAAGGCGCTGACTTCGATTTCAAATCCTGCTTGGGTGAGTGGTTCGTAGTCGTCATCGAGCATGTGCGCGTAGAGCATGACGCGGCCATCGACCGGATAGGTGGCGCGATCGGTCTCCAGGCGGATCCGTTTATGTTCGCCCATGAGACGCGACAGGGTGAGGAATTGCACGCACTGCGACCAAACGCGCCAGTGGTATTTGTCGCCGGTCTTGAAGCGCAGCAACCAGAGGCGATCGCTCGCCATCATCATGCATTTTCCGGTGCCGTAGCGTTGCCAGGCCACCAGCGGGTAGCGGTCGGCGCGAGACAGGGTGTCGGATAGCTCGGCCAAGACGGTCGCGCCCGGCCGTGGGGCAAGCAGCGGCGGGATGCGGTCGAGCGGCGCGACGCGGCTCCAGACGAGATCGTTTTGATCCTGATCCGTTTCCAAAGTCATGACCAGACTGCTGCGCCCCTCAGGGGTGAGCACCGGGTAGACGCTCTCATCGACGTCCTCCCACTCGGCATCGGGATCAAATTCGACCGGCAGCATGCGTTCGACCGGCGTGCCGGCGTAACTGGCCGGCGCAAAGCGAGCGCCGCAGAGCATCAGCAACGATCCACCGCGTTCCCTGACGAGTTCCTCCAAGCGTTGGAAGGCTTCGGTGGAAAAGAACGACGATTCGACATCGCCTAGGATCACCAGGTCGTAGGCGAAGGCTTCCTCACGGTCCTCCGGAAATTCCGCGATGTATTCAGCCGAGTTCTGCGCCAGCTCGGGCTCGGCGCGCGTGGCAATAAAGGTCGCGTTGATGCGCGGATCGCGTTTCAGCATCGCGCGCAGATAGCGAAACTCCCAACGGGCACTGCCCTCGATGCAGAGGACGTTGATCTTTTCATTCACCACCCGGACGCTGTGATCGACACGGTTGTTTGCTGGGGTTGCCTCATCAGCAAAGGCTTCAATTTCCACCCCAATGCGCGCCGCGCCTTTCTCAGCGACATCGACGTTGAAGAAAATTTCCTCGAACTGCAAGCCACCCTCGAAGATCACGCTCTGCCGGGCCACACCGCGACCATTGAGGCTCACCGTCAGGTCAGCGGTGCGTTTCTCGTACCCTTTGGACTGGAGCTGGATGCGGACCGGAACTTTGTCACCGGTGAATGCAACGTCCTGCATGGTGACGTTGCGGATCGAGACATCATCGGGATCGGCGATTCCAATCGGGACTGTGAAGACTCGAACTCCACGGATGCCGAGATCGCGAACTGCCGATTCGGCACGTCGCGACGAAGTGTCGAGGCCATCGGTCAGCACCACAACACCAGCCAGCGGTGCGCCGCGCTCGGTCTTTGCCAGTGACTCGAGTGCCCCACCGATGGAGGTTTCCGGACTGTCCGCCCGCAGCGCTGCCAGTGATTCATTGCCGTCACCCAGCTGTTGCAGAGTCTCTCCGAAAGCATGGTAGCTGAGGTCGAGATCTTCGCCGAGCGAGCCGAGCATTTCTCCGGCCGATTTCGAGAGCAGGCTGGTCGCCAGATCGAGACGCGAGGCGGAAGCGATCGCCTCGCGCTGTTTTCCATCGAGAGAGACTGCGCTGCTCTTCACATCTTCCGGCGTCGAAGTAAGCGGCAGAATCCCCAGCGCGACCGCTGCTTCACCGATGTCCTCGGAGCGCTTGCGCTGGTCTTTGACGGACATGCTCTGCGAAACATCGACCAGAATCGGCAGGCGGCGTTTCTCAGTGTGAGTCTGTTTGACCGTCGCGGTCGGTTCGAACAGGACGGCCACGAGCAAGCACAGCGCCAGCAACCTGGTAAACGCCAGGATCAGGTGAATCCCCATCGGCAGCCCTTGGCGACGACGATAGAGAAAGATGGTCAGTAGAAAAACGCCGACAAAAGCCGCGACCACGACAGCCGTCGAAACCGGGCGCGCCCAAAAGAGCCGTTCGATCTGTCCGTCGTTGAAAATGAAAGCGAGCATCAAACTAGGTGGTCTCGGTGGTCGGGTTCGATTTCGCCTTCGGCCGCTTTTTTGGAAAACGGCTCGCCATCACAGTTTCGAGTAGCAGCAGCCCGAGGACTACCAGCAACGAGTGGAACCAGAACGAGCGCCCGCCGCGCGACTGCGCCACGGCATCGCCCAAATCCGCATCGGATTGCGCCACCGCGATTTCCGTCCCTTCGAATCGTCGCAGCGCATCGGCTGGCGCCAGACTGCGCACGTCCGATTCTGCGGTATGTGCATTAACCGCGACCGGGAGCCCCGGCGCTTGCAGGCTGACTCGCGCCAGGTAGAATCCGCTTTCGCGCGCGTGATCTAACATTGCCACATAATGACTGCGATGCTCGAGTACCGGCACGGCAACCGTGTCGCCTGAAGGCGTGTCGAACACAGCCTCGCTGGCATCAGGTTGATCGACGTAGGACAAGGAAAGCGAATCGCCCACCAGTCGCGATGTCTCGAACTCGCGCGCGGTGAGATACGTTACCATCTGCTGGAGCACCATCGGAAAAACCGGGGTCACCGCCATGTTGTTCCAAGTGGAATCCGCCGAGGTGGTAAACATGAACACTTGGCCGCGACCGACCGAGTGTTCGAGAAGCACCGGCGCTGCCGTGCCGACCAGTGAAAGAACGGTCGAGCTGCCGGCGGCAGGCTTGACCTGCAAGACTTTGCGCAGGCGAGTTTCGCTCAGCAGGTCTTCCGGCAGGGAGCGCAGTGGTCGGCACACCGGGTGATCGGGCATGGCCGGATCGAGCGGCCTGCCCACCCCAAGCGCATCGCTAGTGCTGACGGTTTCCTCGATCACCGCCGGCAGCAACGGCAGTCCGTCGAGCGCCGAACGTTTGTTCCAGGCAGCGGCGTCGACTTTGTCCCCCGCGAACCAGATCAGGCCGTGGCCAGCGCGGACGTAGCTTTCAAAAGCGCTGGCCTGCTCCGGTGTGATGTCGGGAACGTTCTGCATAACCACGACATCAAAGTTCGCCAGATCTTGGCTCGGCAGATCGATCCACGGCACCGACTGCACTGAAAAATTCTCCTGCCCCGACTGCCCACCACGCGCGCGCAGCGCTGCCGCGATGAAGCTGCCAGAGCCATCGGTCTCCCCTTCCACGCTCAGGACTGAAACCTTATCGCGAATGATTGCCACCGTCCGCCGGGTGTTGTCCTCGGCCAACGAGTCTGAATCCGTCTCGAGTTCAGCACTTATGCGTACCGGGCCGGCGTTGCGGAAATGGGCGAACAACGAAACCGTCTCGGACGCACCAGGCGCGATCGAGGGAATCGTTTTGGTGTCGACCGTGATGTCGTCGGCCAGCCCTTCGACTCGGACATTGGTGACCGGGTTGTTGCCAAAATTGCGAACCGTCGCGCGATAGCGGGCGACGGTGTCCTCACGCAGCACGCCGGAGACCAGCTCGAGCCCGGTGATCGCCAAATTGTCGCCGCCGCCGAGCACTGGGACGATGGTCGTCGAGGCGCTCTCGGCCAAATTTTCAAACGCTGCGCCCAACCACTCGGCCTGCCCATCCCAATCTCGCGCCTGCATGTCAGTCACCAGGTAGATTTCTTTTTGCGGCGCATCCATCGACTCGGCCAACGCCTTCAACGTCTCCGGCACGCCATCGAGATCGAGCGACTCCGGGCTCACCTGTTGGTCAAGAAGTAGCTCATCGAACTGCCCGGGCTCGAAGGCCACGTTGCGTGCCAGCACCTGTTGCTCGGCACCCAGAAGAACCAGGCTTACCGGATCGCCCGGGTGGATGTTTTCGGTGATCGTCGCGATCTTCTCGATCGCCCGCTCGAAGCGGGTGGCGGTACCGTCGCTGTGCGCCATGCTGTAAGAAGCGTCGAGCGCGATGATGACGCCGGCGCGACTTTCACCGATCCCCGGCGGCACCTGTTCGGCCTTTTCCATGAACGGCTTTGCCAAGGCCGCGGCTAGAAGCAAGATCGCGAGACAGCGGACACACATTAAAATAAAATCCTTCAGGCGCAGCTGGCGCGAACGAATTCGAACGCTGCGGTTGAGGAACTGCATGGCGGCCCAGTCAGTGCGCTTGACCTTGTTGCGGTTGAGCAGGTGCGCGAGGATCGGCAGCGCTACCCCGAGTGCCGCGAACAGCAGTAGCGGGTTGAGAAAACTCATGGTCGGGCGGCGGACGGACCGTTGAGCGTCGATTGGCGCAGGTGGAAAAACTCGCTCAGCAAGCCGTCGAGCGGCCGCGAGGTGTCGACCGTGGTGTAGTCGACATGGCTCGCCACACAACCCGCCTTCAGCGCCTCCATGTATTCGCCAAAGCTCGCTAGGTAGTCGTCGCGGATGCGTTCCGGCTGCGTGGTCAGCGGCTCTTCGCCCTCCATACCATCAAATTGCCAAGTGCCTTTGAATGGGAAATTGATCTCATAAGGGTCAAGCGTGTGCAACACGACGACGTTGTGCCCGTCATGCCTGAGGTGATCGAGTCCGGCACGGATATCGTCGACGTCGGAGAACAGGTCCGAGATCAGGATCACGAACGACCGTCGCTTCATCATCAGCGCGATGTCGTGCAGTTGCTTGGCGATGCTGGTTTTCGGCGTCGGTTTGACGTCGCGCAACAGCCGGTCAATCTCGAGGATCACCCCCATTGCCGATCGCGGCGGCAAGTACTCACGCACCTCCGAATCGAACACTGACAAGCCGACCGAGTCGCGCTGCTTGAGCACCACGTACGCGAGCGATGCTGCGAGAAATTTCGCATACTCCAACTTGCTGACTTTGCCCGAGCCATAGTTCATCGACGCGCTGGCATCGACTAGGATGGTGCAGTCGAAGTTCGTTTCTGCCTCGTACAGCTTGGTGTAGTAGCGATCGGTGCGGCCGAAGACCCGCCAGTCGATATCGCGGATCTCGTCGCCCGGCGAATACTGACGGTGGTGGGCGAACTCCGTGCTGAAGCCGCGCAGCGGACTGCGGTGGCTACCAACACGCAAACCCTCAACCACCTCGCGCGCGACCAGTTCTAGATCGCCGAGGCTCTGCAACACTTTGGGGTCGAGGTAGTTGGTATCGGGTAGGTGCTCAGACATTTTTCATATAGCAGATTGATTGATTAAATGAATGAATGACTGCCCGCTAAGGAACGCGAAGGCTCGAAATCTAGAGATCAAATCTTAGCGCAACTTCGCGCTTCTTCGCGGGCGATCCTATCGAAACTAGACAGCTTTGGCTTTGAGCAGTCTCTCGTCTGCTGGAACCTCTTCGATCAACTTCTCGATCAGCGTGTCCGACGTCATGCCCTCGGACCGGGCGGCGAAGTTGGGGATGATGCGGTGACGTAGGATCGGCAGGCACAGCGCTTGGATGTCATCGATCGCGACGTGGGTGCGTCCGCGCAGCGCAGCTCGCGCCTTGCCGGCGACGATTAAATTCAAGGAGGCGCGTGGGCCAGCACCCCAGGCCATCAGCTTTTTCACAAAGTCCGGGGCATCGGGTTCGTCGGGGCGGGTCGCCCGCACTAGCGATGCCGCGTATTCGAATACGTGATCCGAAACTGGGATGCGGCGCACGACGTGCTGGAATTCGACGATCGCGGAGCCGTCGACCACCTTCTCGACGACTGGCTCGTCGTCGGTGGTGACGCTGCGCATGATGTCGATCTCTTCGGCGCGGTTCGGATACTTCACCATGATGTTGAAGAGGAAGCGGTCGAGCTGTGCCTCGGGCAGTGGGTAGGTTCCTTCCTGTTCGATCGGGTTCTGGGTCGCGAGGACAAAGAACGGCTCGTCGAGCTCGTAGTCTTCGCCGCCGGACGAGACGCGCTTTTCCTGCATCGCCTCGAGCAGGGCCGCCTGCGTCTTCGGCGGTGTGCGGTTGATCTCGTCAGCGAGCAACAGGTTGGTGAACACCGGGCCCTTCTGAAATTTAAATCGGCGCTGGTGTGTCTCTGGATCTTCCTGCAACAACTCGGTGCCAGTGATGTCGGAAGGCATCAAGTCCGGCGTGAACTGGATGCGCTTGAACCCGAGCGACATCGTCTCCGCCAGCGAGCTGACCAGCAGCGTCTTGGCAAGCCCCGGGACGCCAACTAGCAGGCAGTGGCCACGGGCGAAAATGGAGATCATCATCTCGTCGATGACATCGTCCATGCCGACGATGGTCTTGCGCAGTTCGGTGACGATCTTGTCTCGTGCTGCGCCGAGTTTTTCGACGGCTTCGACGTCGTTTTCGCTGGCAGCTGAATCGTTCTTGTTCTCCATAATTAGTGTGAGCTATACGGTTAAATTAAAACGGGGTGCATCTCAACGTTCAAGAAGGAAAAAGGAGTCCGATAACTACTACATGTCGGGTGCCGGGTGGCCTATTTCGTTCCGCTCTTGATCTGCTGATAGATGAGCTGTACCGCTTCGCCACGGGTCAGGTTGGCGTTTGGATCGGGCGATGAAGGCACTTCCTTCAGTAGCAAACCAGTTAGCATCTTGGTCGCGTGTTCGCTGCTGAGTTCCTGGTCGGGGCGGGCAAGCACCCTGGCGCTTTTCTCAGGTTCTCTCAGCACGTCATAGTCGAAGAAGGGCTCTTGAGACTGGGTGGAGTAGTCGTAGAGCGTTTAGATGTATCTGAAAGCCGGGTGTCCACGCGGCACATCGTTGAAATGGGCCCCGGTGATGCTGAGTGGAATCTGCAAACCACGCACTGCCATCCTAGCAAACTCGCCAAGCGTGACAGGATCATTCGGGCGGAAGCGATAGACTTTCTTGTTGAGATCCGAGGGACTGGCGGCTGGGCCAGCCGTTTGGAACCGATCAGGATCCGTGTTCTCGAAGGCGCCGAGGAGGCTCAATTTCTGTACGGCTTCGAAAGCGAGTGTTGTCTTTGGGAGATCGGTGTAGAAGAAAAGAACGACGCCTTGTCTCACCAACTCATCTTGAACTTGCGTGACTGGCACCTCAGCAAGAGCCACCCCACGCTCAACGGCTAAAGCGGCTGCCACACCGGCGGCTTGTCCAAGCGCAGACCAGACAGGTTCCATACGGACGCTACACATGGCAACGTGGGTGCTGGAAATGCCCACAGGGAAGAGGATGCCACGATGCTGTTTCGGAACCATGACGCCATACGGGATTTGATAGGGGCCTGTCACATCGAATAAGTGTAGGGTTCCCTCGGCGGCACCGTCACCTGATCGCGGTTCCTTTCGAGACGTGGGTGCTTGGACATTGTGCGCATCCATTCCGTAGATGCCGATGGCCACAGAATCCGGATTGAGCGGCCCTCGCAGCCCGTTGCCGCGAAGGTCTTTGTGAAGATCGCTTTCCGTCAGAGTGTAGCGTCCCTCGATCCGACGTCCTTGTCTAACGTATAGCCGGCAGGGGAGGTTGTTGTTGTCCGTGAATTCATCTTCCGGAAGGCCAATGTTAGTCGATCCGCCTTCGGTTTGGATGTAGTAAAGCCAACCCAGGTCGTAGTTGCGAAAGGTCTTCTCGATTTCCGCGCGTTCCTCCCAATCCGCTAGCACCCACCGCGTTCCAAAGCCCGTGAGATCCCCGCCCCAGTTGATCCCTAACAAGTCAAACTTTCCGTTAGGAATGATGGGCTTGGTATTCCGGCTCCATTGATACTTGGCGGGGTCGTAGTTCGGCGGCGGCTCCTTCACACGGTATGCGTGATCCGGCCTGCCATAGTCTTTTCCTGTGAGACGGTAGGTGAACGCTTGTGAGCGATCATCCGCTTCCCCTGTGCTGTGTGGGAGAATGGTTGCTTTTAATGTGCCTGGCACGCCGCGAAAGAAATTGGTGTAGATCTTCCCGGCGTGCGGTTCTTCGGCGGATCGCGCTTCGCGGCCGATGCGATAGGGGATCTTGGCGAACTCAGCGAGATCGGCCTCGTAGGTTGCATCAATAATCACTTTGCCAGTGTAACCCTGCATCTTTCCCAGGTTTCCTTGATTGTCGCGATCCTGCGAGATCACACCTGTGACCTCGGAGTGTCCGGAAACTCGAATCGCCCTGCATTCATGCTGCCTCCCGCTAATAGTAACGAAGCAATCCGCCAAGCCGCTCGCGCAATTACCAGCACATCTTGCTGGAATCGAGTTTTCGGACAGTACGAGGTCTTCGCTGCGCGCTTTCCTCACGAATCGCTCAACAGCATCGCGCATGGGACGCGCGCCAAGCCGCGAGTGATCTCTCGGGACATCTCGGCAAGGACCCGCCCGGCATGCCCTACGATCTGACTCTCTCGGTAGGCCTCATCGAATGCCGTGGCGATCTTGTAGGCTTTCTGGTAGTTCTTCTCGATCGCCTCAACCTTCGTGCTTCGGCAGGTCGATTTGCCGTTCGTTTTTCGAAAACAGGCGACCCAGTAAGGGCTTCTTGGGATGCGCTTTAGAGAGGCCATCAGAGAGCAGAAAAGTTACCATCAGAGTAACCAGTTACCACGCGTGTTACCATGGAAATAGATACCCAGATATAGGAGAAATGCGCAGAAAATCCCGAAAAACAAAGCGTTTTTCCAGAAATCGTTTCGGGGGGAAATCAGCAGAAATGGAAGTGTTCTTCCATCATGCGCTATGACCGGATCTATGGGCGCAATGATGAGGAATTCAAGAGGGTTCCCTCAACTCGCTCAACCTTGGGAGCATCACCAGGAAAGGCAGGATGGAGGCGATGAGTCCAGTCAGGGAAATGAAGGCGCTTCTCCGTAGTCGTAGGCACGCCAACAGGCACCGCAGGAAAACGGTCACCCGGCCTCATACTGAGCAAGCTTCGGTCCGTGAAGGCATCCATGAGAGCCACGAGATCAGACACCTGTTGCTCTGTTAGCTTTAAATCTCCCATGTCCTCGTGGTTCACCGTTTGAGGATAGTCGGTGGCTCCCCAGCGCTCCTGTTCCAGATAGCGCTTATTGTAGAACTCCATGACCTCTTGCAATGTCGCGATAGCACCGTTGTGCATGTAAGGGGATGTTAGAGCAACATTCCTCAACGACGGCGCACGAAACTTGCCCAAGTCGTCAGCGTCTTTCGTATGCCCGCCAAGGCCGGGATCCTTCGCTCTGCGAGAAGGCACACCCAGATTATCATAACCATAATCACTGAGCAGCGGCTTTGCCCACGAGTTCGGCACGACAAAGTGGCAATCCGCGCACTTACCCGCCTCTTTGAAAACAGTTAGCCCACGCTTCTCTGCTTCGGATAGAGCACTCACATCTCCATCCAAGTAGTCGTCGATGCGAGCATCAAAAGGGCGAAACAAGGGCCCTTTCAGAAACTCGACGAGAGCACGATAGGCATGGTAGCTCAATTGAGCGTCATTCTTCCATACCGCCTCCCCCAAAGCCTCGCGCATTCGCTTCCCGTATGCGGACTCACGCAGCAGTGAGGCAAAGGTAGCTTCGTCAGGAAGATTCATCTCGTTCTTATCGAAGAAGGGACGCTGCACTTGCTCGAATTGATCACGAGCCCTGCCATCGTGAAATAGCCCCCCCTTCCCAAGCATAGAAATCCTCACCATCCCCCTGGAAGATGTCATCAAAAGCCATGCCGGGAATGAGAGCGGCGTACATGAGTGAAGGCGCATTCCGACGCCCCGGTCGTCCTCCCTCAGCGCCTGAAGATACCGGACGAGGATCGGCGAAGGCCGACTCCGGTCGATGACACGAGATGCAAGCCGTGCCCGCCGGGTTAGATAGGTTCGTATCCTGAAAGATCGCCTTTCCGATGGCAGCCTCACTCAGCTGATCCTCCTCACCACGCACCTGAGCCAGACCGTAGCCAAGAACAATCAAAAGCCGAAAGGGGGGTGAAATCCTCATGAGGGCTAGAAACTAGCACCTCCAAGCAAATTTCCGATCCAACTTAGCGACATTTCGCTCTTCCCGCCCCGGCATCTTGACATCTAGAAATTGTCTTAGCCTGAAACTTACTCCTATGTATAGTATGCGCCTGGCTGGTGGCAACGCTCTCCGGGAACAGCATCTGGAGGACGCTATGATTCAGAAGGAATTGACCATCAACAACAAGCACGGCTTACATGCCCGCCCTGCGGCGCAATTTGTAAAGACCGCCAATACCTTCCGTGCAGAGATATGGGTGGAGAAAGATGATGAGCGGATCAATGGCAAGAGCATCATGGGACTAATGATGCTCGCCGCCGCCGAAGGCTCTCGGATCTTGATCATGGCTGAAGGCGATGATGAATCAGAGGCCATTGCGGCTCTAGACGCCCTGGTGACAGGAGGATTTGACGAGGCGTAACCGCGCCTCACGCCTGTCGCCTGTCGCTGCGGCCTTTTCTCTTTCTCGACCTTATGACCGCCCATTCAGCTAAGGAATACCGATTTCGAGGCCTTGCCGTCTCACGCGGTATTTCCACTGGAGAACTTCACTTCAAAGGTCGCCGTTTCGAAGAGCCAAAGAGAAGGTCGATCAAGCCCGAACAACTCGAGTCCGAGGAAGCTCTCTTCCATCAGGCCATCGCAAAGACACGGGAAACAATCCAGGCCCTCAAGGACCAGCTCCTGGCCCGAGGCGGCGATCATAGCGAGGCCCACATCTTCGATGCCCACCTATTGGTACTCGAAGATCAGCCAGTCATCGACGAAATCCTTCAACAACTACGTAAGGAGCACTCAAACGTAGCCTCCGTCTACTACAAGGTCATCCTGCGCTACATCGACTCTCTCAAAAGCATTAACGACCCCTATCTACGAGAGCGCGCTATCGACATCGAAGATGTGGCCGGGCGACTCCTCGCAAATCTATCCAACGAAGATAGTGGCGCGACTGACAATGAAACTCCGCACGTGCTCTTTGCTCAAGACTTGGCACCTTCGGACACCGTAGGCCTAAACAGATCGCTTTTGTTAGGGTTTGCAACACGATTAGGAAGCTTCACTTCACATACCGCGATCATGGCACGCGCTCTGGGTATTCCTGGAGTGGTGGGCTTAGATATCCCCAAAGGCAAACTGCAAGCCGGACAAGAAGTCATCCTAGATGGCTACAATGGCGTAATCATTGTCAATCCAACGGAGGAGACACGAACAGAATATAGACGACTCTCCGAGCAACAGGAAATCCTCAACCAACGCCTGGAAGAACTGCGCGGCGAGCCTGCCCAGACCGCCGATGGCAAGTCTATCATTCTGTCAGGCAACATCGAGTTCGGCCACGAAGTAGACCTCGTCAATCGCCGCGGTGCAGCAGGCGTCGGGCTCTATCGAACCGAGTTCTTCTACTTTGAACAAGACCGCCAACCAAACGAAGATCAACAAGCCAAGGCATACGGCGACGTTGCAGAGACGGTCGATCCGAATGGCGTGATCATTCGCACGCTAGATGTAGGAGCCGACAAATTTTACGCAGACGGTCGCCATGCCGAACCCAATCCATTCTTGGGCTGGCGGGGCATCCGCGTAAGCCTTGCAGAGCCCAAGGTGTTCAAGACGCAATTACGAGCCTGCCTCCGTGCAAGCGCTCGGGGGAAGGTCCGGATCATGTATCCAATGATCTCCGGAATCGAAGAATTGCGTCAATCCAACGCCTTTCTGCATGAATGCCAGGAAGAACTCAGAAAGGAAGGCATTCCGTTCGATGAGGATGTCGAAGTAGGCTGCATGATCGAGCTGCCGAGCGCAGCGATCATGGCACATCAGTTAGCACCTGAGGTCGATTTCTTCAGCATTGGGACGAATGATCTCATTCAGTACACCATCGCCGTTGATCGCGTGAACGAACGCGTGGCGCACCTTTATCAACCCGCACACCCGGCCATTCTTCGCCTCATCGAGATGATCGTGAAAGCCGCCCATGACAATAGCATCTGGGTAGGCGTGTGTGGTGAAATGGCTGGCGATCCTCTCTTCGCTCCTGTGCTGATAGGTCTCGGTGTTGACGAATTAAGCGTCGGTCCGAGCCAGATTCTCCGCGTAAAGCATGCTTTAAGACACTTGGATAGTGCTGAATGTGAGGATCTCGTCGCAGAACTCATGACCTTACAAACCGTGGAAGAGATCACCGAACGCTGCCGCACTATGGCCAAGAAACGTTATGGAGATTTCTATCAATAGCTTCTTATTCTGAAAATTTCATCCTTAAAGAAGTTGAGCGAGAAACCTTCCGTGGTTCGGATGCGTAATCCTCACCAAAAGTTATGAACGCCCCAAATGACCAGCCCACTATCGTAAGCGAAGCAGACGCTCGCGAGTTTCCTCCTTTCAGCCTCGCTCGTTTGCTAAGCTCCGTCTTCACGCCCACCGAAGGCATGAAAGTGTGCATCTTGATCGATCTCGAGAACCTCGTCGACGTGAAAGACTTTGCCTTTCTCAAGGACAATTCTTTAGCCGTCCAGAAGAAAGCTCATGAAGTATTCTATCAAGGACTTCACGGAGGCGTAATGAAAAAGTTAGGGATGGAATCCGGCGATTTCTACGCCTACCACATTTCTGGCGGAAGCAACCTCGACCTGCGGGACGAAGCCGTCCAGAGCACGGGCCGCAAGGTCAGCCTGGAGAAGGACGTCTATCCAAACTATGACATCATTCTTTGTATCTCCACATTCTCAGCGACGGCACCTCTAACGGTTTTCGCTAAACAGTATGGTTTCCGGGGAGCTACTCTGCATGGCCTGAACGATGTGATCATCAACACCGGACTTAGCGTCGACTACCGTGAAGTGAGTGCTGATTCCGAAAAACTACGCCTCGCACTGACAAAGGCAGACGAAATCGAAATCGATTTCACGATCGATGGCCATGGAGAAATGACCTGTAAACTAGATCTCGGTGGCCAGGAAGCCCAGAAGAGCCACGGTCTTTGCCATGGCCTCACTCCTGACATTGCCAACTTGCCAGCAGGCGAAGTTTACTTCGTCCCGAAAAGCGCTGATGGTCAATTTCCACTCAAGTACGAAGACGGCACGCTCGGCTTGTTGGATGTTTCCGAAGGCCAAATCCGCACGACCACCCTTGTTGAAGGCAACCAAGCCACGATCGATGAGCACAATGCCATTCTCAAAGCTGACCCAATGACCGGTGTGCTAGGCGAGCTCGGTTTCGGCACTCAAGTGCTGCCCGTTTCCGGCGCAGACATCCAAGACGAGAAGGTGCTCGGCACCTGCCATCTCGCCACAGGCCGCGACGACCATTTGGGTGGTCACATCACACCCGATCTCTTCAAGAAGCATGCCAATGCCACGCATGACGACATCCTCTTCGCGCCTCACAAGACGCCCAATTTTGATATCAAGCAGGTCCGGATGCGCCGAGGAGACCAGCATGAGATCCTCATCGAGCACTTCCAGCCTATGAAATATCTCACTGACGCCCTGGCTAGCTCGACCTTAGCCGAAAAGGGTTCGGGGCATGCCTGCGGGGTGATAGTGAGAGAATTCGCGCAATGAAAACCCTTCGCAGTGCATTTTTAGCCCTGTTCGATCATTTCAGGCTCGCGAAGCCCAAACTTCTTGA
>CALLLI010000003.1 GCA_938082635.1 uncultured Verrucomicrobiales bacterium | reverse complement strand
GCGATACCGATTGGCCCGTCAATCCGTTCGTGATCGAACCCGGCGGGTATTTCATCGTCTTTGCTACCGGAGCCGGCGGTTACGATCCTGATGGTTGGAGCGCGGCGACCTTCACACTATCGAAAGAAGGCGAGCCCTTGGAACTGGTGAATCCCGCTGGCGAGGTGGTTTCAAGTGTTGGCGAGGCTTTTCCAGCGCAGCGCACCGATGTTTCCTATGGCTTGGATGACGAGGGAAACTGGGTTTATTTCACCGAACCCACGCCGCGTTCGCCTAACGGATCCGGTATTCTTGGTTTTGTCAGCGATACCAAGTTCTCCGTTAATCGGGGACTCTACGATGAGTCCTTCCAGTTAGAAATCACCACGGAGACCGAGGGAGCCACGATCACTTACACGACCAATGGACGCAATCCGAGGGACAGCAATCTCTTCAGTCCCTTCAAGCACTACGACGGCCCGATCCCTATCGATAACACGACTACCATTCGAGCCTATGCCATGAAAGACGGATTCGTATCGACGAACATCGATACACAGACTTACATCTTCACGAAGGACGTCATCCGTCAGCCCAACGATCCAGAGGGTTTTCCGAGCACTTGGGGCGAATTCACCGGCACCAATGGAAGTCCACGTGGGCGACCCGTGCCCGCAGATTACGAGATGAATCCAGACATCGTGGACGAGGACCCTGCTGCGATGGAAACGGCGCTAAAGTCACTGCCCTCGCTCTCCATCGTCATGGATCCGGACGACCTCTTCGGCCGAAACGGCATCCTGCCCAATCCGTTCGGCGCCGTCAATGGAAGCGGCGTGCACACGATGGATCCATTTGTCAAAGACCGGCCAACCTCCATCGAATGGATCGATCCTAACGGAGGCCCGGAAATACAGATCGATTGCGGCATTCGTCTGAGCGGCGGTTGGAGTCGCCATTACATTGCCACACCTAAGAAATCATTCTCCCTCGTCTTCAAGGAAGCCTTTGGTCCTGGGAAACTGAAGTTTCCTCTCTTTCCTGGATCGCCCGTTGACGAGTTTGATCGCGTCGTTCTCAAAGCCATCTTCAGCAACGCGTGGCCAGATGCCGCGCGGCCACCGGACTACTTGAGAGACCATTTCACCCGACAGACGCGACTCGATATGGGAGAGCCCGCCTCGCATGGCAAGTGGGTTCATCTCTATTTGAATGGCCTCTATTGGGGCCTCTACAACCCCACCGAACGCCCGGATGCCTCCTATGCCGCGAGCCACTTTGGCGGCGCGAAGGAAGAGTATGATGCCGTCAAGCACGCGGGACTCGGCGGGCCTGGGCAGGCAACCAACGATCGCCATGAAGTCATCGATGGCACGGAGGCCACATGGCTTGCCGCACTATCACTCGCACGTGACGGCCTTGAGAACCCAAACAGCTATGAAGCCTTCACCAAACTGGTCGATGTGCAGAACCTAGCCGATTACGCCATTCTTAATATTTATGCGGCGAACGTCGACTGGCCACACAAGAATTGGTATGCCAACAGCAAACGGGAGGGTGGCGCGGGCTTCCGCTTCTACTCTTGGGATTCCGAGTATGCCTGGCATGACTTGGGCGCAAATCGGACGGATGTTAGCAACAGAAATACCCCGGCAGAACTCTACTCACGCGTAAGACGCAACAAGGATTTCCAAAGGCTCTTTGGTGATCGCGTGCAGAAACACCTCTTTGGCAACGGAGCGCTCACGGAAGAGGCCAATGTGGCCCGGTTCAATCGTCTCGCCGCCATCATCGAACCCGCCATCACGGCCGAAGCTGCGCGCTGGGGAGATCACGCCAACACGCGTCAGGGAAGCACGAACTACACCAAGGCGCGCTGGGAAAGCGCGAAGAACGGCATCATCAACAACTTCCTGACGAAACGTCACAACACCGCGTTGAAGCAATTCGCCGATGCAGATCTCTACCCGGCGTTGGTCGCGCCCGCCTTTGACAGCCATGGAGGTGAGGTCGAGCAAGATCACGCCCTGATCCTCCGTTCCTCAGATGCCAAGAATCTCCTTAATCCGAACGGCGGTGATATTGTCTTTACCCTGAATAGAACGGACCCACGCTTGCCGGACAATACGAAGAATCCTAACGCCGTCACTTACGCCCGTGGCTACAAGCTGCGAGACTCCGCCACGATCAAAACGCGTCTCTTTAAAAGGAATCTCTTCACCGGTGGAAGCTGGTCTGCACTCAGCGAAGCCACCTTCATCGTCGGCGTGATCGCCGCCGAGCGTGGGAGCTTCATGATTTCCAAAATACATTATCGCCCGAACATCCCCACCGCAGAGGAAATCAGTGAGGGTTATGATCGTCGGAGTGACTTCGAGTACGTCGAGTTCATCAACCCCTCGGACCAGACCATCCACTTAACCAATGTGCGCCTTACCCGTGGCGTCGACTATCAGTTCACCAACGGAACTGAGCTGGAGCCGGGGCAGCGTATTCTCATCGTGAACAATCGCTTGGCCTTCGAGCACCGCTACGGCTCAGGATTACCTGTGGCGGGCGAATTTGAAGGAAAACTCAGCGACAACGGAGAGACCCTGGCGGTCACCGGCAGCGATGGTACTGTCTTGTGGGAACTCCGTTATGAAGACACCGCGCCCTGGCCAGAAGACGCGGACGGTGAGGGGGCAGCCCTCGCACTGACCATGCCAGGGAGCGAAGCCAACGCAACCGACCCCGCGCAATGGGTCAGCGCCAAGGATGGCGGCAATCCGGGCGGTGACCCGAACCTCGGTGGAGATGATGATCCGTTATCGACCTGGATGAAGGGGCGCGGCCTGACAGAGCTCTCCAGCGCTGATCTGCTGACCTTTGCCCTGGCCAAGGACTTGCTGACCGCCGCCGCGACACTCACGGTGAACTCCAATGACGCCGCAGATCTGACGCTTTCCTATCCCCGTCGTGTGGAGGTCGGCAAGATGCGTTTCGAAGTGCAAACCTCAGCAGATCTCTCAGCCTGGAAAGGCGTGGACGCTAGTGCCGCCACGGAAACTTCCGTAAACGCAGCCACCAAGCGCATTCACCTGGATGTGGATCGGAACCTTGGAAATTACTTTCGGCTCGTCGTCGAGATCACGCCCTAACGATGCACATTCGACTGATCGGACTTCTTCTTTGCGTGACTCTCACATTCGGCTACGGCCAAGTGGAGAACCTCAGCTCCGTACCGGGACTGGACGCCGACGTCTTCACCCAATCCCTCTCGCCGATCCTGGACAAAGTTGATCCCAGGAATGACGCGGGATGGGACACCGAAGTTTTCAGCGCCGAAGCAAGTGTTCAGTTAGGTATCCTCGCCAAAGCCATTGAAGAGGGCGAGTCCAGCGCCGATGCCCTTGCGCTCTTCGCCGACAAGGTGCGCACGACCCCGTGGCGTCCCCAAGGGCTCTCGCTAGCCCTCGACGGCATCCTCCGCGTGTC
>CALLLI010000002.1 GCA_938082635.1 uncultured Verrucomicrobiales bacterium | reverse complement strand
GGCGGGCTTGAAGACAAAGACGGCAACTTGTCTTCCTGGGTCGAGATCTACAACCCTAGCGAGGAGCGCATCGATCTTCAAGGGATGCATGCAACCAACGATCCCGACAACCTAACAAAATACACGTTCCCCAAGCTCTTTGTCAATCCAAGCTCCTATCGTCTGCTCTATCTATCAGGGAAAGACTTCTTCTCGCTCTTCAACGTGGAAGTACACGCCAACTTCAAGGTGAGTGATAGCGAGAACTACTTTGCTTTGGTAGACATCGATGGGACCACGATCATCGACGCCTTCGAGACTATTGAGCAACGAGCAGGCAACTCCTACGGACGTTTACCTGGCGATGAGGAGTCTCTAGCTCTCTTTAACACACCCACACCGCTCGCCACCAACAAAGACCCATCCTTGGCGTCGTTGCCGATACGAAGTTCTCTATAGATCGTGGCTTCTACGACAAGCCGTTTCAAGTAGAAATCACCACAAAAACAGAGGGTGCCCGTATCATCTACACCACGAGCGGTCGCGCCCCGAGCGAGGGCAGCATCTTCACCGGTCCGATCGAACACGTCTACGAAGGGCCAATCACCATAGACAAGACAACCGTTCTACGTGCGGCTGCCTTCAAAGAAGGGTTCGCACCAAGTAACATTGACACACAAACCTACCTCTTCACCCAAGACGTCATTGAGCAAGACGACATGCGGACTCAGATCACGGAGTCTGCTCAGTATGGCCCTCAAATGCTCGAGGCCCTCACCGCACTCCCTAGCATTTCCCTTACCGCCGAGAATCTGAACACCGTGACCGGCGGCAGTTCCGGAGGCAATGATGTCGAACACCAGACCTCAGTCGAATTCTTGCATCCCGATGGCACGAAGGGATTTCAGGTCAATGCAGGCGTCTCCCGCTTCGGCGGCTACTTCACCGATTTCCAAAAGAAGAGCTTTCGCCTCTACTTCCGCAAACGCTACGGCGCCACCAAGCTCAAGTATCCCCTTTACCAAGGTCATGAAATGGGTATCGCCCCTGCAGAGGAGTTTGACGCGCTCAACCTCCGCTCAGGTTCTCACGACATGGATGCCAGGGGTGCCTACCTCTCGAATCGCTTCATCGATGACACTCTCCTTGAAATGGGCAACCTTGCTCCTCACGGCCGTTTTGTGCATGTGTATTTCAACGGGCGCTACTGGGGCCAGTATCACCTAAGAGAACGTTGGAACGCCGCGATGTTCGCCAGCTACTTCGGCGGGAAGGAAGAGGACTACGACGCCATCAATGGCAACAACACCGGGAGCGAATTCCTTCCAGGCGAACCTTTCGATGGCGACGGCGAGTATTGGGATGAAGCGCTCAACCTTGCCGACAGCGCCACGCCCTTCCAAGCCTTGCAGAATCATATCGACTTTCGCTCTTATTTCTCATTCCAACTCGCCTGGCTCAGTGGCAACAGTGAAAGTGAATTCCAAAGTGCTGGTTCGCGAATCCACGGCGTCCCGTTCAAGTTCTACTTCAAAGATGCTGACGGCTACCTCCGGACACCCGCCCATAGCCTCAGCAATCGAGGTCCAGGTGATATCTTCCGCGCTCTCCGTCGTGAAGAGGATCCCGAGTTCCAGATCATGTTAGCCGACACGATCCACAAGCACTATTTCAATGGCGGCGCGTTCACTCCAGAACAAAACCTAGCAAGACTACAACGACGCATCGACGAAACCAAGGTATCCTTCATCGCAGAATCTGCTCGATGGAATTTCCGCACGCCACAGTCGTGGCAGACCTTCCAAGATAATCTCATAGAAGATCATTTCCCACCACTGACGGAGCGCATGATCAAGCAGTTCGAATCTCAAGGATGGTTCCCTGAAACGCTCGCACCGAAGATAAATCAGTTCGGCGGAGAGATCTCTCCCGGATTTACACTCACAATGTCTGTCGGCACCCTCTTCAACCCACAGCCAGGCGATCTCCTCTACACCACGGACGAAACCGATCCTCGTCTTGTCGGAGGAGATGTCTCAGACAGTGCTCAGACCTACCAGCGCAGGAATGGCCCCGGCGTCACCCTAACAGAGACGACGACCGTCAAAGCTCGTCTAAGATCCGACAAAGGCGACTGGAGCCCATTGACAGAAACCACCTTCCAAGTAGGCAAGACGCCACAGCCTGGGGACTTGGTCATTTCTGAAATCCACTATCGCCCCAGCCCACCAACTGAAGAGGAGACCACAGCAGGGTTCACTTCACGTAGTGACTTTGAATTCCTCGAACTCTACAACCGATCTGAATCCTCGCTTAGTCTATCTAACACCCAGTTCAGCGGCGGCGTACGGGCAGACTTCGCCAATGCCACACTTGCTCCTGGAGATCTCATCGTCATCGCCGCAAACCTCGAAGCCTTTCAGTTTCGCTATGGCCCTGACGTCCCCGTGGCTGGCCTCTTCTCTAGCAGTCAACTTAACAACGGCGGCGAAACAATCCGCCTCACGCTCCATGACGGTCAATCCGTCCTTACCGTGGCCTACGACGACAAGGCGCCATGGCCGGAAGCCGCAGACGGCCATGGCAAGAGCCTAACCCTCATTGACCCAACAGCAGCCTCAAGTGCTGACGATGCTAGCCAATGGCGCGCAAGTCAGGTCGATGGTGGCACGCCAGGTAAACTTGAAGAAGCTCTGCCTCCCGAAATGAAGGACCACGATGGCGACGGCCTACCTGCCTTCGCAGAGGAAGCCCTAGGCACCAGCGATGAGAACAGGAACGAAGGGCAAGATCGCTTCACGGTCTCCCTCCAAGACAAACTTTGGACCGCCACACTGGCCAAGAGCACGACTGCAGACCCCGCCCAGTTTGAAATCGAGACATCCGTAGACCTCAGAACCTGGGCCCCAGCAACCGCCTCTCTTGAAGAAACCACCCCAGAAAGGCTTCGCTGGCAGAGCGCCACTCTGAAATCCGGTATTCAGCACTACGTCCGGCTCCGGATATCGGAACCTACCAAGTGAGACTTTCTTGCAAGTAAGCCCATTGCGCGCATCCTTCCTGAGGGGTGGGGTCTGAGCAATCGCTCCTCGGCACATTGTGCTGGGGAGAGGAAAGTCCGGACACCACAGGGCATCATGCCATGTGAAAGCATGGGCACCAGTGACGAAAGTCACCGGTGACGGAAAGTGTCGCAGAAATAAACCGCCACACCTTCGGGTAGGGTAAGGGTGAAATGGCGAGGTAAGAGCTCACCGCTCCAACCGTAAGGGAGGAGGCAAGACAAACCCCATGAGGTGCAAGACAGAACAGAAGGAAGGAGTTGCCTGCTCCGCAGTCGGCCTCGTGTCGATGGTATCTTCGGGTATTAGTCGCACCTCACTTCGGTGAGGTCTCGCTCTCGAGCGAGGAGACAAATGATTGCACGCTGTCCTCTAGGAATAGAGATCAGTCGACAGAATCCGGCTTATGACGGCCCCACCCCACTTATCCATGGTAGCCATCGGGCATGAGTCTAGACCTCTTGTCCTTTTTAGGCTTCTGACGATCAATCTTCCCCTTACTAGGAGGGGCCTTATCATCAGGATCGCGAGTTTCTGTCGCTTCTTCCTGATCCTCGTCCTCTGGACCTCTCGCCCAAGGACGTCCCCACAATTTGTGCGGGCAGAGTAAATCTTCGACTATCGTATTTTCAGATACACAAACCGCCTCAAGATTTATACAATCAAGTGTCGACTATACTTAAAGGTTCGCAAACTCCCAATGCATCGTTCTTAAGGCGGATAGAACTCTTCATCACCCTTGTATAAATCCCGCCAGTCGCTCGTGAAACCCTTGGTATTTTACTCGAAGGACACGCCTTCGCTTACCTAGGTCACTTTTCCCAGGCATCGATCCCGCCACGAAGGGAATAGGTCTTAGCATGCCCCTGCACGCGTAAATACTGGGCGGCTTGAAGAGAACGCATGCCGTGGTGGCAATAGACAACCAGCGGAAGCGTCTCCTTCTCCAAGTGGGTGGCCACCTCGGACGGAAAGATGGACAACGGCATGAGAATATCGCCGCCAATCTTCCATTCGGCGTGCTCATCCGCCTCGCGGCAATCGATCAACAAGAAAGGCGCCTCGTCACGACAATCCAGCAAGGCACGCAAGTCGCTCGGGTCAATTTCCCAGCGATCTTCGTCAGCGATCAGTTCATGAAGCCCCACCAACCGCTATGGGACAACGTTGACTGGCGTGCCTAGCTCGGCGTTTTCAAAGAATTTCTTAGCCATGTGCTCTGGCTGCCGCACGCAACCGTGCGACGCCGGATACCCTGGCAGAAAGCCGCGATGCATCCCAATCGCTCGGTTAAATCGGAGAAAGTAACCCATGTCAGCTCCAAGATACGTCGTCCCAGGAGGCCGCTTGTCCTTTCGCATGTCGACATCCTTGACCACGACATTGCCATACTCGTCAACGTAGTCGCCATACCAGCTAGATCGGTGATCGATGTCTTTCTCAGTCACCTTGAAATTTCCCGTAGGCGTCCTGTGAGTTGCGTCTCCAGAGGAAATCGGCGTGACACCAACGAGCGCCTCAGACTTGTAAAAATAAGCCTTCTGATCACTCAAATCGATGACGATCTTAGGCGCCCCCTCCACACCATCACCGTCCCAATAGGCATCTGCTTCGATTGGGTTAAGTGGTTGCTGACCCACTGCAGGAGCGATGCCCTCCAAGTATTGGATAGGACGATCTTGAATCACAACGGTCGAGCTACAGCTCACAAACAACCAAGGCAGCGCCACCATACCGATCATCACGCAGGCTTTCTTCTTCATCTTGCCAGTGTGAAGCCCTTTGCCAGGAAACGCAAGTCCGTCACTTTAGGCCCTATGTAGACCCTATGCTGCATAATGGCACCGCCCAGGTTCACCCAAGAACCTAGCGAACTTTGCGGAAGCGGACAATCCCATGCCCGATAGCCTCGGCCAGCTTCTGCCGATGCACCTTATCCACACAGCGCTTGCACTCGCGGGTATTGGACAAGAAACCACCTTCCACGAGAATCGATGGCACCCGCGTACTACGGATGACCTTGAAGCCACGGTGTTTCACCCCGCGATTCACCCGCCGTGTCTTGTGGATCATATTTGCTTGCACCAGGTGAGCCAAGAGCTCGCTCTGAGGCGTGTAATAGAAGGTCTCAATCCCAGTCGCCCCCCGATTCGAAGCGGAGTTGAAATGAATACTCACAAAGACAGCGTCACTGTAGCGATTCGCGGTGGCAACCCGGCCACCAAGGGACACGAAATTAGATCCTCTCGTCAAGGTCGTCTTGATCCCCCGGCGATTCAGATAACGCGCCAGGCGACGCGACACATCGAGGGCCAAGTGCTTCTCCAATACGGGACCACTCTGGGCGCCACTGTCATGACCGCCATGCCCAGCATCAATCACGACCCTAAAAGCAGATGCCTCGCCCAAGAAAAGGCCCCCCATCACCGCTAACAGTAGAAGTAATGACAGGAAATTGGGGCGGATGCTCACGAGCGGGGATAGTCGGAACGCTAGGCACTAGAACTGAACCACGCGCTGCGCATAATATTCCTCACTCAAGCAAGCTGCAACCTCATCAATCGAGCTTCTCAGGGGCGGATTACTGATCAAGCGCCGGAAGGATGCTTCCGCAGCAGAAGCCGAACTCGGATTCTCCAAATACGCCGCCACGGCATCACGGATCAGTTCGTCCGTCGCCCGATTCTCACGCAGAGCCTGCGTCTTGAGACGGTATTCCAAATGAGCGAGTTCTTCCTGGCGATCCTGCACTGCAAGCATCCCACCTTCGTAATGAGACTCAAGGCTCTTGTCAATAGATTCAGTAGCCATCGGAATAGGAGGAGCTGGCCAGAATCACTAGAACTCTATGCCCTTACAGAGTCCGCCCAAATTCGCCTTTCTCAAGCTCAAACAATCAACCATGCCAGATATTTCATATCTAAAACCTCGATACGCGTCGTAATTCTACAAACACATGCTCCAGATTACTCCTGACAGAAGTCACTACTACTGAGAAGCCCTACCCCACACCTCGACCTCGATGTAGTGGTTCATTTCGTTGGATGAATTTCCGTTACTATAAAGGCGCACGTATCGAGCCTGTATCCCTCCCGCATTCATGATGCGCCCTCGATTCGTCTCCACATAGGCTTTGTCCTTGCCCGTTCCCAAGCCCAAGGAGTTGTCGTGATCGGCATTGTAGATCGTCGTGATCCTCTTGGGGTCCGCAAAAGTTTCGTCGTTGGAAACCTGGGCGATCACGTCAACATAAGCCCGAGGATTCTTGTGGAAATGCCAGACCCACACACCGTGCAATTCATAGGCCCTTTCAAGATCAATCTGGACCCATTGCACCTGCGGCCCAAGCTCCACGTAACTGCCGTCTTGGGCATCCTTGTCTCCATCAGTAACGTACTCCAAATCGCCAATCACCGGCAGCGCATCACTCGCTGTGACCTCCTTTTCAAGAGCCAGATTAGTTAGGCCAGGAGGTACCACCAGCGGACTTTGCTTCTGCTCGATCGGTTCCAAATTAGGCATCTTCAACGGCACTTTCGTCCCCTCAAACAGCGCCTCAGGTATGTCGGTGGTCAATTTCAAGCCACCATCGGCGGGAACGTTGATTGGCTCCAACACTTCGGCGAACTCTCGAACCTCGCCTTCGATCGGTGGCAAAACCTCACGCGTCGCCACTTGGGTGAGAGAACGAACTACGCGTGGTTTCGCCGTCCGCTGAAACCTATCGACCCCTCGCCGCTCACTATCATCATTGAACGGCACTTTCATCCGACCTTCCTCTTGCTGGCTAACAACCTCCTGATCGAACCTTGTCAGACCACTCTTAAAAACCCAAGTCAGGGTTCCTATAGCGATGACCATGATAGCAATGACAGATAGAGCGAGTTTCATAATATACCAAGCGCCATCATAAATTTCTATTCGTTGAGATCCAGTAGCTGGGACTTTTAGTCACCGCGGAATGCTTGGGTTCGATACTGTGGCGACTAAAAGTCACCACCACCAACCAGTCAACGCGACTACGTTAGTATTGGGCTGGAAATTAGTGACGGCGCTTAGTATAGCTCAACGTTGATAG
>CALLLI010000001.1 GCA_938082635.1 uncultured Verrucomicrobiales bacterium | reverse complement strand
GCACGTGTTTACCCTTTGCTGGGCGCGAAGCTTGTCAGCTGTGTGTTGATGAATGCGTGGCGGCTGGCTATGACGCCATCGAGTTTACGCGAGTCGGCACTGAAGCTGATGGCGATGGCAACCCGATTGAAGACTCTGGCTACCTTGCGCCAGCAGTTCTGCCTGACAAATGCGTTGGATGCGGGCTTTGTCAGACGCGTTGCGTTGGCCTCAATGTTGAGGAGGAGCAGTTGCTCACAGAATCCGCCATCATTGTGGTCGCTGGTGAGGGAAAGGAAGATCGATTCACCAACTCCAGTTATCGAGCTTGGCGAGAGGAACGCTCCCAACCACGGAGTACGGTCGCACCAGCAGAGCCTGAGCGTGAACTGAATATTGAAGACGATGACCCGTTCGGGGACGCTTGATGGGAGATTGCGGTGTGAATATGGTAGGTAGTCACTCTCCGCTAGCTCTATGGTTACGAATAAGGGTGACCATATTCTTTGTGCTTATTAGTGCCGGGCTCTCTTCGTGCAGCAGTGTGACCGTCATTGGCAAGGTCGAGAAGCCGGGGAAGGTGCGATGGTTTCGCGAGATGACGGTGCGTGAAGCCATTGTCAAAGCGGGTGGGGGCACGGAATTCTCCAAACCTTTGAGGGTTCATGTGGCTCGGGGTTACGTTGGTGTTTTTTCGACTATTCAGGGGCGCAATCGGCTGAAACCCGACGATATTGTCAGGGTGATGATTCGGAGGAGCGGTAAGATCACGTTGTGGAAGGCGAATGATTAGCTGGGCGGCGGTTTATCCTTTACTCCACTCCGAGGCGGTAGAAGCCGCTCGGCTTCGCAAGTCTTGCGGGATTGGAGTCTTGAGAAGAGAGTGTGTTGCCGCTGCCTTCGATGGCGTCGTTGATCGGAAGCCAAGTGGACAGGCCGAGAGTCTCGCTGTATTCGATTTGATACGTGTGACCTGGATTGCTAGGCCACGAGAGTGTGTTCGTGTTGGGCGATTGTCTCAGCGTGAGCTGGGGGAGGGGGGCGTTCGCGGTGGGCTCCGTGGGAAATTGCTCGAGGGTAGCGGCTTGAATGACAGGAGAGAGGTCGGGGAAATTGGTGGCGGCTCCACGAAGGGTGATTTCTAAGGACGTGCGGCCTGACTCTAACACCATGCTAGCGACGACACCACGGTCGGGCTCAGAGGCACCCAGTTGAGCCGGGCTAAAGCGTGGAAGGATGACCTCGCTGTCGATGAGGATGTCGAAGCCGCGTTGGCAGCATTTCTCGACGAAAAGGAGCTGAAGCTTGTGGGGCGCTGCAGGATCGAGGCCGGTGAGTTGGAAGGAGAGTTCGGCCGGGAAGGTTGCCCAACGCATGCTGTGGAGAAGGGTGGCGAGATCGGCGTCAGCAGAAGTGTTGCCGAAAGTGTTTGGAGTTTCCCAGGCCTCGATGGCGTCGTTGGCTTGGAGTTTGAGGTCCGGAATGGCTGTGTCTGGCTGGAAAGCGAGGCCTTGGATCGATATGGGGGTGGTGCCACCGAAGTTGATGGCGTGGGTGAAGGTCCCGCCTGCTTCGGCTGAGAGATCGAGGCCTTCGTCGTGTGCGGGGCCTGAGAAGAGTCGGACAGTCTGAGCCTGAGTGGTTTGGCTAGACCAGGTGGCCACCATGAGGCAGATACTCAGACAGGCGGGCAATGCTCGCGGAGTGTTGCTGGCTTCTGAAGAAATAGGGACCACTCCGTAAGAAGATATCCAGAACGGCTTCTCAAGCCAAGGGGGGAGTTCGCTAAGAAATTTTGGCCTTGCCACTAACGCTTACCCGGTTAGGGCTGCTTTTTTAACTCGGGTGTGTTGCTATGAAATTAGAGAAAATGACTAGAAGTCGGGCCAGAGCTGTTGCTTGTGCTATGAGTCTAGGTGCCGTTCTGGCTCCTGCCAGTTTGGTGGGAGAGGAGCTGCTTGTGGATTTTCTTCAGCCGGTGGGTAAGGTGGACGGGGCGTCGATCGAGGCGTTCGAGTGGCAAGGCAATCGGCTTTACGTGTGGGATAGGCGGGCTTTTGAGGTCTGGGACGCTACTGACTGGTCAGACATCCAGCTCATGGGGGAAGTCGCGGTTGGTGCTCCGGTTCAGTGTGGAGTGGAGGATCGAATTCAGATCATCGGCTCGAGGGCCTACCTATACGACGCGGAGCCAGTCTGGCTTCTGAACCCCGACAACACGACGGTTGCGCTGCTTAGGTATCGCATGGTCATCGGCTTTGAGTACCCGACGGGCCCGTCAGTTGTTGGTCTCGTTGACTTTCGATCGATGCACTTCGCATCCTCCGGCAACGTGGCCGTCGGGTCACTTGCTCGAGATGGAACGACGATCCTCGAAGTCTTAGGCTCTGGAGATCTGGTCCAGCGTTCCAAACTGAGGATTTCTGGAATTCTAACGATTCTGGACGACCGGCTCTACCTGCTTGATGAGGGTGCAATCAGCGTGGTGGACCTCACCAACCTTCAGTAGCGTGAAGTCACGAGGTTGCGAGCAGACCTGCAGCAGGACGACTTGTTCTCTCAGCCTGTTTTCTGGGATCATAACATGGCAGAAGGGGTCTATAGGGGGGGGCTCAACTTCGGATCTGGGATATTCGGGATCCTCAGACGACTCGCCTGCATGTCGCGATGGGGTTCGAAGCCACGAGTGTTAAGCCGGTCGCGGTGGAGTATCCTATCCTCTATTTGGAGATTGGGGTATCAGGGCAGCGCTCGGCTTTCGCTGCTATCAATATCAGTGATCCGGCAACTCCCGTGGTACTGGGTAGATCTGAGCTCAGCGGAAGTATTCAGGAGGTCCAGGTGGTCGATTCGCACGCAATGATCCTAGTGGGTGGACGCCTAAATCTCTACGAGATTTCACCGGGTAGGGGCTCCGATGGTGCCTATCGCGCCTGGCAAGAGCGCTACTTTTCTGAAGAAGCCGATCTTTCCTTGGTCGGCCCAGCGGCTGATCCTGATCGGGGTGGGGCCTCCAATTGGATGGAGTTTGCGCTTGGCCAGATGCCCTTACACCGTGAGTCACCTCCCTTGGGGCTTTCGTTCAGCGACAATAAGAAGCTCGTTTCATACGGCCGCCAGGCAAGCGTTGCGCGCTGGTTTGATTATGTGATCGAAACGTCGCCATCAATGGCTCCCGGTAGTTGGGAACCTGTGCCGGAGGCGCGGAAGGTGAGCTAGCTGTTGGGCATGGAATTCTATGAGGCAGAGATTCCGGAATGGCATGCCTTTGCTCGTCTTCGAGTGGTCGGGCGATAGCGAATTTGGCCTCCTCGGCGAGGCTAAGGCAGTCGGGCGAAGTAGGCTGGAATGGTCCCTTCCGCGTCTTCGATCCTGAGGGACATGGGCATGACGAGGCGGTCTGTTTCCTTGTCGTAGGTCCAGTTGGATTCTTCTCCTTCGGTCGCTTCGAGACGGAGGATCTTGGGGGTGTCCTCTGCCACGTGCAGGGTGAAATTCATGCGTTCGCCATCGTTGGTTTGGACCGACGTTTGCCCGGATTCAGCGATGCTGATTTGGCAGCGCTTAAGGGTACTTTCGATCATGGCTTTGCCATCGAGGATGTCGATGGTGGGCTGGCCCAAATGGCTATAAATCCAGAGCCCTTGGACTGCTGAGAATGCGGGGTCTTTCTTCGGTTGAGATGAGGTCGAGGCGCAGCCAATCAGAGCCAGTGCGACGAGTGGGAATAGGGCTCTGAAAACCAGGGGGAAACGTTACCCTAGGTTCCTGGTATCCGACAAGGCGGTCGTGAGCCTCTTCTCAGAGGCTCGGCAACGTTGATTGAGATCATTGTATTTTTACGGTGAATGTGAGGTTGCTGCGAATTTAGTGAAGTATTCTTGTAAGTTTTGTGAGCGGATGGTATACTTTCCTTTGGAGGCATTCCGATGTCGTTATGTCGGTCCATGATCCATGAGCAATTCTGCACAGCGCCCACATTATCAGGTGGAGGCCCTTGAGCCTCGGCTGCTGTTGTCGGCGGATGGCATGGGGATCGGTTCCGAATGTCTACAAGACGAGACGGATCCGTTTGCGGCGGCTGAGGTCATTCAGGAAGAATGGGTTGGCGAGGAGACCGAATCGGCTGCGGCAGATTTGGAATCGACGAGCCAGGACGAGCTCTTTGCAAATGCTGAAGTGCTGGAAGATTTGCCCCTCATTGACGATGCGGAGCAGGACTCAGAACCAACCGATGCGGATGACCTGGCAGCGGCTGTTCTATCAGATCCTTCCGAAACGGTCGCCGAAACCGAGACGATCTTGGCAGGGGATCCCATCGATCTGGCTGCTGAGCAAACCCTTTTAGAGACCCTCGATTCACAGATCGAGGGCACCCCCATGACCGAGACTTTGGTTATGACCCTGAACGCGGCCAACGGCCCCCCGAGCGCTGGCACCCACACTCACTTGGACGGTGATAATGTCCAACTCACTGATAATGAACTCGTTCTAGAGCCTTCAGATAGGCTCTCTGGGACGGGTTCGCTTAGTGTACCAGTGATTGTTGCGGGTGGGACGATCGCTCCAGGCAACTCTCCGGGCATCATCGCGAGTGGAGATCTGACCTTGATGGAGGGTTCTACCACTGAGATTGAGATCGCTAGCAACGCGGGTGCAGGTGTTGGCCACGATCAACTTCAGGTGACGGGCAATGTGGAATTGGGAGGCACTTTGGATGTGACCTTGCTCGGTGGATTTGAGCCGGTGGTGAATGATCTCTATACGATCCTCACCTGGACCGGCACCATGACTGGTGAGTTCGACAACTACTTGGGGACGGTGGTGCCAGGGACTGAATTGGCTTTCGTTCCGGAAGTGGATGCGATTGCCCAAGAGATTCGGCTTCGCGTGGTGGAGACAGATTCGGTGGTTCCTGAGGTGGATCGAGCGCTTCGGGACGTGAGTGATCTGGTCGACGATCTCATGAATATACCGGATGCCCTTTTGGACATCCCCATCATTGGATCGAGCTTCGATGACCTGATCGAGGCCAAGAATGTGGTCCAAGATCGGATTCAGAATGTCATCTCAGCGGCCCTCGCCCTCACGCCGGATCAGTCGGCGATCACTGAGGAATTGGAGGATTTGCATGGAACGACCTTTGGTAATTTCACGGTGGAGGTCGATTCGGTTCTCGGACATTACTCTTCCCCAAGTGACCCTCCTGGAACTGAGTATGGATGGGACGTGAAGATCTCGCTGGTCGAGAATCAGGTCACGCCACTGATCGCTGATACGGCTAGCGACTTCATGAGCTGGGCATTTGGAGCGGGCTCGAACGTCACGTTGAAGAACACCTTGGAGCTCGATTTCGGGTTCGGTCGGGAGGCCACGGAAGCCTACCTGGATATTCGGTCGCTCACGGCTAAAACGGAGGTCACGGCGACGGCGTTCGACCTTCTGAATTTCGTCCCATCTTGGGTCGGTGGTAGCGGTGTCGATCTCGCAGGCTCAGCCACGGTGACTCTCGATGTTTCGGTCACGGCCACGCCGGATCCATCGGTGATTTCGGGTGGGCGTATC